>JAFULU010000160.1 GCA_017483125.1 Clostridia bacterium | reverse complement strand
GCGTGGCTGATGTGGAGACGGCGGGTGTCCTTGTCCTCCTTGGGGAGCACGTAGCGGTAGCTGCCCCGCCCCGTCATGACCTTGGCCAGCTTCAGCTCGCGGATGTCACGGGAGACGGTAGCCTGGGTCACAGCGTAGCCCGCGTCCTTCAGATATGTAATCAGCTCGTCCTGGGTCTCCACCTCACAGGTGGTGATGATGTCTATGATCTTGTCCAAACGGTTCTTTTTCATGGTGGGTAAGTCTCCTTTTGGAAAACAGTTTTGAGGAAAGATTCTGTAGGGACCGACGTCCCCGACGGTCCGATACCGTCTGATGAAGAATGGAAAACCGGATCAGTTGTGATCGGACATCTTGGTCCGCAGTCTGTCGTAGAACCCGCAGGTCTTCAGCCGTACCAGATTGGTCTCCAGCTCCGAGCGGGTGATGCGCACCACCTCACCGCGGTACAGCTCGCAGTTGGTGCGGCCGTCCACCGTCAGGTAAAGCATCTTCTCCCGCTGGCAGACGTTGCGGATCTCCAAAACCGAGTCGTCGGGGAAGATCATGGGTCTGGCGGCCAGGGAGTGGGGACAGATGGGGGTTACACAGAAGCATTTCACGCGGGGATCGGTGATAGGGCCGCCCGCCGACATGGAGTAGGCGGTGGAGCCCGTGGGGGTGGCCACAATGAGGCCGTCGGCGCGGTAGGCGGTCACGGGGTTGCCGTTTTCGGACAGATCAATGTCCACGATGCGGGACACCGAGCCGTTGGTGATAACGGCGTCGTTGAGACCGTACATCTGCTGGCGCACCTCCCCGCTCTGGTTCAGCACCTCCACGTGGAGCATGGAACGCTTCTCAATGGAATAGTCGGCGGGAATGTGCCCCTCGGCGGTGACGCGGTCGAAGAGACGGGCCAGAAGCTCCAGCTCTCCCATCTCCAGCTCGGCCATGTAGCCCACCCGTCCCAGATTGATGCCCAGAATGGGGGTCTGACGCTGGGCGGAGCGGCGGGCCGCCTCCAGAATGGTGCCGTCTCCACCCAAAACGATGAGCAAGTCGGCATTGGCGTACAGCTCGTCCATGGGGAGGAAGGTGAACTGCAGCCGCCCACGGCTCATGCGGAGCACCTTGTCGCGGTTGAAGGAGGCCACCATCACCTCACAGGGATAAGCGGACAGCTTCTGCGCCACCTGCATAGCGGCCCCCGCCTTCTCGTATATGTTGAAATTGGTTATCAGCGCGATTCTCTTGATATCGGCCATAGGTTGCACCTGCTTTCTGTGGGACGGCGGATACCGCCGTCAAAGGACCCTTCAAAGGGGAAAATATGTTCAAATATGGGTTTGTCGGTGAGTTTCTCCGTGAGCCTTCCCCAGCGGGGAAGGGGGACCACCGCAGGTGGTGGATGAGGAGAGCGGGGTTGGTCTTTCATACGGGCGTATACGGAAACTCTTTATACACCAAAAGAAATCATACCTGATGCCGAGCAGAAACTTGCTCTCCTCATCCACCGCTTTGCGGTCCCCCGCATCCGCTTGCGGATGGCACCGCATGGGGAAGGCAAAGAACGAGGAAACCCAACAGCCCGCTAAACCCCAATTTACCATCACGTTTTCTTAACAAAGTACCCCAAAAACTCCCTGTTCCCGTCTCCCCCCTCAATGGGCGAGGGGATCACCGACACCGCCTCAAAGCCGCAGGCGGCGGCAGACTGCAAAACCCGTTCCACGGCGGCCTTGCGGTCCCTCTCCTGCTTGACGATGCCCTGCTTGTTCAGCGCCGACTTGGTCAGCTCGAACTGGGGCTTGATGAGAGCCACCATCCAGCCGCCGTCCTTCAGGATGGAAGAAAGGGCGGGATGGAGCAGTGTCTGGGAAATGAAGGACACGTCCATGACGATACCGTCCACGACTCCCTCAAAGGGAACAGCGACCGCATCGGGATGCGCCTGTCGCCACGCAGTATCCACCGCCACAAGATCGGCGGAGGTCAGATTTCGGGCGTTCAGCCCCTCGGCGGAGCGCACACGGGGGTCACTCTGCAGCTTGGGGTGAAGCTGACCGTGCCCCGCGTCCACGGCGAAGACCAGAGCCGCGCCGTTCTGGAGGAGGCAATCGGTAAAGCCCCCCGTGGAGGCCCCGATGTCGGCCATGACCAGCCCCGCGGGATCCAGGCGAAAGGCGGTGAGTGCCCCCTCCAGCTTCAGTCCCCCACGCCCCACGTAGCGGGTGTCGGCGGTGGCGGTGACCGTCACGGTGTGCTCCCCCTCGGGAATGTCCTCCGAGGCCTTTTTCAGGGTGCGGCCGTCCACCGTTACAGCCCCGTCGGCAATGAGCTTTTGGGCCAGAGTACGGCTGTCGGCGTAGCCCTGTTGGGTCAAATAGAGATCCGCTCTCATGCGAGGAAGGGGCTATACGCCTGATACATGGGGATCAGACCCATGAGGAAGGGGATCACCAGACCCAGAGCCGAGCCGATGACCACCTGCAGGGGGGTGTGACCCACCAGCTCCTTGAGGTTGCGGTTGATCTCCTCGGGGCTGGAATGCTTGAAGAGATCCGCCGTAATGCGGTTGAGGATCTTGGCCTGCTCACCCGTCTCACGGCGTACACCGGCGGCATCCCCCATGACGATGATGGCGAACATGAGGGCGATGGCAAAGTATCCCGAATGGAAGCCGTAGCACAGCCCGCAGGAGATGGCCAGAGCCGTCACCGAGGCCGAGTGGGAGGAGGGCATACCGCCGTTGCCGAAGAGCAGGGCGGGGATGCTGAATTTGCGCAGCTTGAAAACTCCCGTAAAGACCTTGATGATCTGCGCGAGGATCCAGCCGGTGCCGGCGCAGACAAGGGGGAAATTGTGAAGCAGACTCGTCCAGAAGTTCATGTGGGATCCCTTTCTTTGTACGTAGGGTGGATGGGTGAATATTTGAATGGGGGAGAAGGCGGTCATACCCTACAGGTAGACCCACCTTGCTTGGGGTCAGACCTTCCGCACCGCCAGATAGCGGGCCAGGGCTACCAGCCGCTCCGAGCCGTCAAAGGGTTGGATCAGACCGATAGCCTCCTCGGTCAGCGCATCGGCGAAGGCCTCGGCCTCGGGAATGGACTTGAAGGAGAGGAAGGTGTTCTTGTGGTGGTCGGCATCCCCGCCCACCGACTTGCCCATGGCCTCGGGGGTGGAGGTGACGTCCAATATGTCGTCAATCACTTGGAAGGCCAGGCCGATGCGCTCGGCATAGCCCACGGCGGCCTCCATTTCGGGAGAGTCCACCCCCAAGCCCGCCGCCAGCACGCCCAGTTGGGCCGCCACGCGGATCAGAGCCCCTGTCTTGTGGGCGTGGAGGAACAAAAGCTCTTCATAGGTCAGGGTATTCTGCTCACCGAACATATCCACGATCTGCCCGCGGACCATACCCGCGGTGCCCGAAGCGGCGGACAAAAGCCTCACCGCCTCCACCCGCGCCTCGGGGGAAACCGCCCCGTTGGAGGCGGCCATACCAAAGGCGTCCAGAGCCAGACCGTCCCCCGCCAGAAGGGCGTAGGCCTCACCGAAGACCTTGTGGCTGGTGGGTCTGCCGCGGCGGAGATCGTCGTCGTCCATACAGGGGAGATCGTCGTGAATGAGGGAGAAGGTGTGGATAGTCTCCACCGCCGCCGCGAAGGGCAGGGCGTTTTTGGGGTCACCGCCAAAGAGACGGCAGAACTCCAGAGTCAGGGCGGGACGCACCCGCTTGCCCCCCGCCATAAGGGAGTAGCGGCAGGCCTCGTCCAGCACCGCGTCACAGCGGCTCCCGCCGTTGTAGTAGGTCGTCCCCAAAAGGGACTCCACCAAAGCGGCGTCCTCGGCCAGAATTGCCTTGGCCATAGCTTCAATCTGATTCATATCCATGTCGGTTAGTCCTCGGTAGACGTAAAGGGTGCGGGCTTGATCTCCCCGTCGGGGGTGCGCTGGAGGATCATGACCCTCTGCTCGGCCTCGTCCAGCTCACGGGACAGACGGCGTACCAGCGCGATGCCCTCCCCGTAGAGGGACAGGCTCTCGTCCAGGGAGACGGTATCCCCCTCCATGGTCTTGACGATGACCTCCAGACGGGCAATGGCCGCCTCAAAGGGGAGGTCGGCGGGGGATTGTATGGTTTTGGGTTCACTCATGAGAGGTGACCTCCTTGGTTCTTGATTGGGGATGCTTCAAATTTGGGTTTATCGGGGCGATAAACCCAAATTTGAGTGAAATACGCCTTGCGGCGTGTGAAATACCTGCGGTGTGAAATTTGCGCTACGCGCAAGTGAAATATGCCTTTCGGCATGTTAAGGTGCAAAACCTTCGGT
>JAFULU010000159.1 GCA_017483125.1 Clostridia bacterium | reverse complement strand
GAGAAGCTGGAGGGGGTTTCCGACAAGTGGACCCTCAAGACCGTCTGGGGCGTTGGCTACAAATTCGAGCTTCTGAACTAACATACGGGCATCTCTAAAAACTCCCCGCACAGCGAATCGACGGAATCTTTTCCGTCATTCGTTACAAAAAACCTTCGCATAGGATCGACTATACGCGCGGTTTTTTGATTAGCGCCCGCAAGCGGGCCGACGAAAAATCTTCTCGCCGCTCGCCGCACGTTGAGTTATTAGAGATGCCCATACCGTACCTGTGAACACCCTCGGAGGCACCCCCTCCGAGGGGGAGTATTTTATCATGTTGAAAAGCATATTTGCCAAGTACGTCATCACCTTCGTGGTGCTGCTTTCGGTGAGCTTCATGCTGCTGCTCTTCATCGTGGACAGCGTGGTCACCAACTACTCCCTAAGGGAGGAGTGGCGGGATCTGCGGGGTGTGGCGGTCTCCTGTGCCGATAACCTGTCGGAAATGTACGGCTTGAGCGGTATGGCGGACTTCGGTGACTTCATCCGCGAGGGAACCGAGGAGGGGCGCGCCGACGGAGATCACATCCATCGGGTGCTGGACGCCATCATGACCAATTTTGAAGATATGACCGTCTACGTCACCGATGCAAGCGGTGGCTTTATTTTCTCTACGGGCAGAGCCGCCCAGCACGCCCCCGCTATGGGTACCCCCCTGCTGACCGACAGGGACTTTGAGGCCATGAGCAGTGACCGTGAGACCGCCGCCCCTCTCCCTCCCATGCCCACACGGAGCGACAGCGAGACCGAGGAGCAGGTGGCGGGGACCTTCCTGCAGAATCACCCCCTTCTGACCCATAAGCGAAGCTTCGGCTACGTCTACCCCGTTGGAGCCTCCGAGGGAGCCGCCGTGGGCTACGTGCTGGTGGTTTCCACCGCCGAGACCTGGAGCAACCTCATGAACACCACCGTCCGTTCGGTGGCCGTGGCCGCCCTCTGGATCTTCCTCGCCGCCCTCATCGCCATCTACTTCATCACCGAGCGCACCGTAGCCCCCCTGCGGGACATGAGCCGCGCCGTCAAGCGTATGTCGGTAGGTCAGTACGACGTCCGCGTCCGTGTGCAGGGAAGGGACGAGGTGGCCGAGCTGGCCGTGGCCTTCAACCAGATGGCCGAGTCCCTGGAGAATCTGGAGCGGATGCGCAACTCCTTCGTGGCCAGCGTCTCCCACGATCTCCGTACCCCCATGACCACCATTTCGGGCTTCATCAATGGCATTCTGGACGGGGTCATTCCCCCCGAGCAGCACGCCCACTACCTCCGCGTGGTGTCCGACGAGGTCCACCGCCTCTCCCGTTTGGTCACAGCCCTGCTGGACGTCTCCCGCCTCCAGGCAGGGGACCGCAAGTTTGACATGAAGCCCTTCGACGTCTGCGAGATGGGCCGTATGATCCTCATCTCCTTCGAGCAGAAGATCGAGACCAAAAAGCTGGACGTGGAGTTTGCGTGCGACGAGGACAATATGTTCGTCCTGGCCGACAAGGACGCCATCCACCAGATCCTCTACAACATCTGCGACAACGCCGTCAAGTTCTCAACCGAGGGAGGCAAGCTCTGCATGAGCTTCACCTGGTCGGGAAGCGAGCTGGGGCGCAACCGCAAGGCCGTGGTCAAGGTCTTCAACGAGGGCCAGGGCATCCCCCCCGAGGATATCCCCTTCGTCTTTGAGCGCTTCTACAAGGGCGACAAGAGCCGCAGTCTGGACAAGAGCGGCGTGGGTCTGGGTATGTTCATATCCAAGACCATCATCGAAGCCCACGGCGAGACCATCTCTGTGGCCAGTGAGTACGGCCAAAACTGCGAATTCACCTTCACCTTAGCGCGCACCCTCCCCCCTGCCCCCAAGGGCCGCGCTACCCATACCCAAGGAGGAAATCCATGAGCGATTTCGAGAAACTGAACCCCACACCCGAGGAGCCCACTCCCGAGGGAACCCTGCCCGAGAACCCAAGCGAGGCCTCGGTGGAGACCCCCGCCGAGCGCGCCATCCCCGTGGCCGATCCCGTCCCCGTGGCCGAGCCTCTTCCCATGGCCGAGGTCACCCATACCGACGAGGCTCCCACCGAGACCCCCTCGGAGGCTGCCTCGGACGAGACCCCCGTTGCCGCAACGGAGGAGACTCCCGCCGAAGCCCCCGTAGAGACTCCCACAGAAGCCCCCGCCACCCCCGCCGAGCCCCCCAAGACCGCCTACCGCTGGACCTACGCCGACGAGGCAAGTCACAGCACCAAGGCAAAGGGCAAGGGCGTGGTGGTCTACGCCTCCATCATGACCGCCATCTTCCTGCTCAGCTTCGGCCTCCTGTTGGCCGTGCTGTTTCTGGACGATTCCGCGGGCTACCACGGCCTTCTCCGTCCCGGTATCACCGAGACCGAAAACGACAACGAGGCAGTCGCCGGTGTGGAGCAGGCCAAGCATTCGGTGGTGGTCATTGAGGTCAGGACCGAAGCGGGCGGCGGTACCGGCACGGGCATCATCATGACCTCCGACGGCTACATCGCCACCAACCACCACGTCATCGAGGGCGCCACCAGGATCAAGGTCACCTTCTACGATGGCACCGTCATGGAGGCCGAAACCGTCGGCTCCTCCGAGATGGACGATCTGGGTGTTATCAAGGTGCAGGCAACGGGTCTGCCCGCCGCCACCTTCGCCCACTCCGAGGACTGCTACGTAGGCCAGACCGTCTACGCCATCGGTACCCCCGCGGGCGCGGATTTCGGCTGGACTACCACCAAGGGCATCATCTCCTACACCAACCGCGAGGTCAAGATCTACGACGAGGATGACGGCACCCTCCAAAAGAAGCTCCGCCTCCTCCAGACCGACGCCATGGTCAACCCCGGTAACTCGGGCGGCCCCCTCATCAACACCAAGGGTGAGGTCGTGGGCGTGGTGTCCATGAAGCTGTCCAACGGCTACGAGGGCATCGGCTTTGCCATCCCCTCCGACGGCGCCGTGGAGATCCTGGAGGCCATCATGGAGTTCGGCAACGCCGACAACATCAATTCCTCCCTCCACCACAAGCGTCCCATGCTGGGCGTGACGGGTGTCTACATGGACGCGGGGGAGTACTACCTGCCCAATGAAACGGGTGTGGAGCGCATCCCCGAGGAGAAGCTCGGGGAGTATGACGTAGCTGAGCTGATCCATCCCGCCGTCTCGGGCGTGTACGTCATGGGCTTTGCCGATGGCATGGATGCCGCCGAGAAGATGGAGGTGGGGGACATCATCACCGCCTGCCAGGGGGAGGAGGTCACCTCCATGAACGCCCTGTCGAGCGTTGTCAACGACTACTACGCGGGGGATACCGTGACCTTGACGGTCTATCGGGACGGCAAGCATATCGCCGTGGATATCGTCCTCTCCGCCCAGCCCGACACCTGATCTCTGCGGGATTTACAATTTGTTCTCAAATTGTTTCAAGGTTTTTCTCAATAACCTATTGCATTTTTTGACCGAGTGTGCTATAATAACTCGGTAAGCGTATATGCGTGCTCTGCGCGCAAAATGTATTGGAGGATAGATCAAAATGCCTGTTACCGAAATCATTCTCGCCGTTCTGTTGGGCCTCATTTCTCTGGGCCTGATCGTGGCAGTTCTGATGCAGCCCGGCAAGGATAAGCGCCTCTCGGGTGCTATCGCCGGCGGTGCCGATACCTTCTTCGCAAAGGGTAAGGCCGGCAAGTGGGACCAGCTCCTCGGCAAGATCACCGTCGCTATGAGCGTCGCGTTCTTCGTGCTGATCCTGGTTCTGTATTGCATCGTCGCGGCCTGAGAACGCATTGACCGCGCCCTCTGCCTGCGGGTAGACACACGCGGTAAGAAAAGTCCGTTTCCTGACCGGAGCGGACTTTTTCTTGTATGGAATTCCAAAATTTGGAGGTCACTATGTCAAACACACCCGTGAAAGACACGTATACTCCCGCAAGAACCGAGGCTCCCGCCCGTCCGGCCCGCCCCGCCTCCGAGGTCGTGAAGGGCTGGCCCATGCCCCCCTTCCGCTTTTGCTTTGAGGACCGCACCACCCTGCTCATCCTCATCACCGCCCTCATTCTGGTTGTGACTATGATATTCTCGGTCGTGCTCTTCATCGGCGGGCGGGATATTTACTTCAATTTCCCCTCCAAGCCCTCCACCGAAGAGGGAGGCGGCGGTGTGGCCGCCGAGAAGGGGGACTTCCCCTACGCCGACGGTGTCAGCGGCTCCGTCCTGCTCCCCTGGGCAGATCGGGCCAGCATCATTCAGGATGCCGAGATCGACGCGGCTCATGCCGCCTTGGCCGACCTGTCCACGGGCAAGATCATTGCCTCCCGCAAGGCAGACGAGATCATCTATCCCGCGTCCATGACCAAGGTCATGACCCTCATTGTGGTGGTGGAGAACCTGCCCGACGAGGACTGTCTCAAGGATGAGATCACCGTCAGCGAGGATATCTACGAGCAGATGAAGGCCGCTGGCTCCTCGGGCATCGGTATGGTGGCGGGGGAAAAGATGACGGTGGAATCTCTGCTCTACGCTCTCATGCTGAAATCCGACGGCATCGCCGCCTGCGAGCTGGCCCGCTACGTGGCAGGAAGCGTGGAGGATTTCGTGGAGCTGATGAATCAGAAGGCCGAGAAGATGGGGCTTTCCAACACCCACTTCGAGAACCCTACGGGACTGTTCCACCAGAATCATAGGTCAACCGCACGGGAGATCGCTTCCATCATGGCCTACGCCATGAACATGAAGCTCTGCCGTAAGATCCTTCTGACCCAGTCCTACGTCGCTCCCTGTGTAGGAGCAGACGGACAAAAGTTCAACTACAATCTGTACCATAATCTCACGGTCACTCAGTTTGAGCGAGTACCCGACAACCAGCCCGATACCGTTAAGGTGGCCGCGGGGAAGACGGGCTTTACCGACGAGAGCCGCTACTGCCTCGTGACCTACGCCGAGTCCTCCGACGGCCACGGCTATGTCTGCGTCACCGCCGAGGGTGCCAGCTACAATACCTGTATTTCCGACTACATCAACATCTACAATACCTACGCCAAGCCGTAAGCAAAGAGAAAACCGTTGCGCCCCATGATGGGTACAACGGTTTTCTTTTTGTGTCAGTTCTCTAAAAGCCCCACTCCCACATCGTAGATCCGCCCGTCCAGAGCGTCCTTCAGCCACTCCGCGGGGCTGATCCCGTCGATGCGGCCGGCCGTAAAGAGTCCGCATCCAAAGCAGCAATGGAGCACCCCGGGGGAGAGGGTCTCCTTCATGAAATCGTGGATATACAGCCCGAAGCGGGGGGAGAGGGCCTTCAGCTCCCTGCACATGGCGGTGAGATGACGGCGGAAGGCGGCGGCATACTCCTCGTCCATGATAAACTGTCCGTCGGCGGCGTAGTGCCAGAACATCATGAGGATGTGGTCGAAATTCCCGCAGGAGAAGAGGTAGCGGGGCTTGTCGCCATACTTTCGGTAAAGAGCCTTGAACCAGTCCAGCGTGATGTTGTCGCTGTGAACGGCCGAAGCAATGTGCTCGGGGCATTGCCAGATACGGCGGGCGGTGTCACCCCAGCCGTCGTAGGGAAGCATGGCGCTGTCCGACAGAATGGTGACGTCACCGCAGTCGGGCCAGCGGTCCATGATGTCCCCCGCAACCGCCGCCACCCCGAAGGCCCCCGCGCTCTCGCCGTAGATCATGAGCTGATCGAGGGAGGGGAACAGATCCTTGGCCACCTTGAGCACCGCCAGAAGGTTGGTGTAGCCCCGATGGTGAAGGGTGTGCTCCTCCCCGTCAGCCCCCGTAAAGGTAAGCTCCCCCGCGCCCGCGTGGAAATCCCCCGTGGCGTAGGTGACCAGAATCTCGCTCCAGTCGGCGAAGGGATTCTCGGCCGTTGCGGAGTGGAGACCGTTCTGCTCCCCCGTCACAATGGAGAAGACCTCGGGTTGGGGATCGCCGCAGACCGTGTACAGCCCCACGTGACCATACTTTTCGGCGGTCTCGGGCACCGAGGGCCACTTGGCGCTGTCCTCGCACCAGGAGGCACCGCCCCCGCAGAGGTGGAAGATCAGCCGCTTGGGATCGCCCTTTTTTACGTGAATGGCGTAGTCACCCGAAAAGGCGCAGACCGCCTCGGGGATGTAAAGCTTGAGCCAGTTGCCCGCTTGAAGCTGGGAAAAATCCATGACGCTTATCCTTTCTTCAAAACCACACCCACGTCCACGCACCGCTTGACCACGGTGTAGCCCTTGTCGGTGTAGTATTTCTCGTCGTACTTTTTGTCCGCCTCAGTGATCCACTCCTCCCGCAGGTCAAGGACCACGTACTCGGTCATCTGCCCCTGACGGAGGTAGTAGACCTCCTCGCGGCCCGCCAGAGAGGGAACCAACCGTCCAGACGCGCTGACGGTGGCGCCGTCCTCCACCACGGCGAGAAGCTCGGTCATGGCGGAAACCTCCTCATGCCCCGTAAAGGCGTACTCGGTAAAGAGTCCGTACCCCGCCAGACGGAAGCCGCCCAACAGAACGGTGAAGCACACTGCCAGAGTCACCAGCCGCTTGATTGTCAGAGCCTTGTCGGCGCGTGCGGACAGCTCGGCCAGAGCATCGGCGGTGAGGTAGAGAGCGAAAGCCGCCACCCCGAAGGAGTAGGGGAAGTCCAGGCTGAAATGGTAGGGAAAATCCGACAGCAGATTGAGGGTAAGCAGGGGAAGCAGGAAGGCCAGCCCCGCCTTTTTCTTGGTCAGAACGGGGATCAGACCCAGCGGAAGGATCAGGCACAGCAGGTAGTGGAGCTTGGACTCGGCAAGCATTTCGTAGACCGCGATGGCGGGGTTGTAGAAGATCTCCCGCAGAAGGGTGGGGAAGTTGGTGCCGAAGATTCCCGTGATATTGTCAAAGCGGGTGATGAGGGTGCCCTTGCCCAGATGGGTCAGCACCGCCATAGCCATAATGAAGTAGGCCAGGGAGATCCCCATGAGGAGAAGTCCCTTCCCCCGCTCCTTGGAGGGGCTTTCACCGCCCTTTACCGACAGAGCGCGGTACAGTCCCACCGCCAGAAGATGGATGGCGCAGGTCTCCCGCACGCAGAGGATGAGGAGGGCAAAGACCCAGGGCAGGACCTTGCGGTGATCCTCCAGCGACCACAGTAGCCACAGAAGCAGAGGCAGAAGCAGGGCGTACTCGTGGAAGGAGCCCGCCGCGCCCCCCCATACCGCGGGGTAGAGGCAGAGCAGACCGCACACCACCGCCGAGAGAGCGGGGGACAATCCCTTCTTGCGGCAGATCAGCCACAGAGGCACCACCGCCGAGAATACCGCGACGGTCTGCAGTACCATGACCGTCACGGGGGAGGGGATCAGGGCGTAGAAGGGCAGATACAGAAGGAAAATGGGGGAGATGTGGGCGGCCAGATGGGAGACCGACTCCCCGAACTCCAGGGTGGTGTCAAAGGAAAAGCCCTTCAGGGACTCCATGAGCTGGATATAGACCCCCGTGGAGGTGGAGGGAGAGGTGGTGAAGGTCAGGTAGGAGGACAGAAGTAGAAACAGCGTCACGCCCCCGCCCACAAGACACAGCGCGCCCACGGCGATCTTGCCCCCCAGAGGGGTGAGATCCTTTTTCTTGGCGGGAGTCTTCACCGAGGATACCTCGCGGAGAGCCCTTCCGCAGGCATGGGTCATGACCGCCACCAAGCCGCAGAGGGCGAAGGTGAGGTAGTAGCTCTCCCCCGAGACAGAAGCCGCCAGCCCGTAGGCCACCGAGGCAAGCCACGCAAAGCCGTAGACAAAGGAGGCCGAGATACTGCCGTAGACCACCAGAATGGCGGCCAGCACCACCCAGGCCACGGCGTAGGTCACGGGGTGGAGGTTGACCACGAAATCCGTCTCAAGTACGGATCCCTTGGTGAGATTCAGGAGCACGCCGACGCAGAGGACGGCGAAATAGGCGCCCAGAGCCGAAAAGGCGATCAGCTTGCCCGACAGGGGGCGGGAGGAGGTTTGGTTGTGGGTCTTCATAGAGCATCCTTTCGGGAATGATGGTTACAGATACACCATTATACCATATTTTCCGCGGTTTGTAAACCTTTCGGCGGGAAAAACATATACTGGGAGAAAGAACTTTGGAGCTTTTTCGGAAAGGAGCCTCCCATGATCCTTGTCAAGCCCTACAACCGTGAGCGCGCCGTCAACTACGCCGAGACCTGGGCCCTGCGCCGCAACCCCCTCTTCCTCAACTTCGCTGGTAGAGGCGGCGACTGCACCAACTTCACCTCCCAATGCTTGCTGGCGGGGAGCTGTACCATGGACTTCACCACCGACTTCGGATGGTACTATATCTCCTCCGAGGACCGCGCCCCCGCGTGGACCTCGGTGGCCTTCTTCTACGATTTCATCACCGAACAGCCCGTTTTCGCCAATGAAAACGCGGGCATTGGCCCCTTCGGGCGGGAGGTGCGGGCCAGGGAGATCGAGGTGGGGGACTTTATCCAGCTGGCCGACGAGGCGGGGGACTACTACCATACCCTCATCATCACGGGCTTTGAGCCCAACGACATCCTCATCTGCGCCCACACCGACGACGCCCTTAACCGCCGCCTCTCCACCTACAACTACACCTCACTCCGCTTCATCCATATCGACGGCGTCCGCATCGAGGTGGCCGACGACATCTGCTACGAGCCTCTGCTGGAGGGCCGCTCCATCGAGGTCAACTCCCCCGATACCCCCGTGGAGACTCTGCCAGCCCCCGCCCCTGCGCCCGCGCCCACACCTACCCCCGATGGCCCCCCCGACGTCCTTTGACGCGGTCCTGTTCTAATCCAAGGGGCTTTCCCATATAGTGGGGTGTACTCATCGACCGCGCAAGGAGGGGGACATGAAGACTGTATACACCACCGCCACAAGAAGCCCCCGCCCCGCCTCCGCCCCCACCGTCCTCACGCCCCGCGACCTCCCGCAAGCTCCCCCGCCCATTCCCCCGTGGCTCCTCCCCCCTGACCTTACCGCCGCCCTCCTGTCCGCCACCCGCGGTCGAGGGGGAACCGTGGAGGAGATCCGCCTCCGCGCCGACAGGGAAGCCTCCCTCACCGTGGACGGCCACAACGTCATGACAAGCCTGATCCTCACCGAGCCCGACCTCACTACCCTCCTCACCCGTATGTGCGGCGGCTCCCTCTACGCCTACAGCCAGACCATCCACGAGGGGTATATCACCCTCCGTGAGGGAGTCCGCGTGGGGGTGGCGGGGCGCGCCGTCTGCGAGGAGGGCAGGATCATCGGGGTCTGCGAGATCACGGGACTCTGCATCCGCCTCCCCCATATCCACCGCGCGGTGGGGGGTGAGATCTGCCGTCTTCTGCGTGCCCTCAACCAAGGGAAGACCGCCCCCGCGGGTATCCTCCTCTACGCCCCGCCGGGGGAGGGAAAGACCACCCTCCTTCGTGGTGTGGCCGTGGGACTGGCGGGCGGGGACGGCCAAGCCCCTTTGCGCACTGTGGCGGTGGATACCCGCGGGGAGCTGGGCTTTGAGACCGAGGGCAGAGGCCTCTGCCTGGACGTCCTGCGGGGCTATCCCCGTGCCCGTGGGGTGGAGATCGCCACCCGTACCCTGTCGGCCCAGGTCATTCTCTGCGACGAGATCGGGGACACCGAGGAGGCTCTTTCCCTGATCTCCACCCACCACGGGGGCGTCCCCCTCATCGCCACCTGCCACGGAGGGAGCGTGACCGAGATCCTGCGCAAAACGGGGATCCGCCTCCTTCACGAGGCACGCCTCTTCGGTGCCTACGTGGGCATCCGACGGGACGGGCGGGGGGACTTTACCTACCGCGTTACCCCGTGGAGTCAGGCCGAGTCCGCCCCCGAGGAGGAGTCACCCCCCATCCCCCTGCCCGCGGGAGGTCACCCATGATCTGGAAGCTTCTGGGGAGCCTCATCCTCCTCTTCGCGGGGGGCTACGTGTCGGTGGCCATTACCCGCTTTGAGCACCGCCGCCTCCGCGTGCTGGACGGGTATATCTCCCTCATCTACTTCATCAAGGGCCAGATCGACTGCTACGCCATGCCCCTGGCCGATATCCTCGCCTCGGCGGATCCCTCGGTCATCGCCGCCTGCCTGGGGTTGGATCTCACCACCCCCCTCCCCGTCCCCCGCCCCCGCCCCGATATGGTCAGGGAGAGCCGCCTGTACCTTGAGCCCGAGGCCGAACGGCTCCTCACCACCCTCACGGGGGAGCTGGGCTCCACCTACCGCGCCGAGCAGGTCAGCCGCTGTGACCACTACCTCGCCGCCCTCACCGAGGAGCGGAAAAAGCTCAAAGACACCCTCCCCGCCAGACTCCGCGCCACCTGTACCCTGTGCATCTGCTGTGCCTTGGTGGCGGCGGTGCTGCTGTGGTAGGGGGAATGGTTCCGGTTTTTGTCAACTCGCCCCCGAAGGGGGCATATCGATCCGCTTGGGGCGCAGCCCAAGCGGAATATCGAGTGCGGAGGGAAACGAAGCACATATCGAACGCCGACGGTCGAGGCCGCGGCGTATATCGACCGTCCTCTACCGTTTTTGTCGATATGCTGCGCTCGGTATACCGCTCGGCTGCTGCCTTCGCGGTTCGATATGCCGCAAGGCGGCTCGATATGCGTCCTGCGGGCGTGAATCCCCGCCACTCCCCCCGTCAGAAAGGACTTCCCATGGACATCTCCCTCATCATCAAGGTCGCAGGCGTTGGCATACTGGTCTCGGTGGCGACCCAGATCCTCTCCAAATCGGGACGGGACGAGCAATCCATGCTGGTGACGCTGGCGGGGATCGTGGTGGTCCTGCTCCTGCTGGTGGACGAGATCGCCCTGCTCTTTGACCGCATCTGTTCGGTCTTCGGCTTCTGATGGAGTGGGCAAGGATCGGGGGGGTGACCACCGTAGGCCTCACCGCCCTCCTCATTCTGCGGGCGTACAAGCCCGAGTGGGCCCCCTTCCTCCGCATGGCGGTGACGGTGGTGGCGCTGGGACTGACCGTGGCGCTGGCCTCCACCGTGCTGACCTATATCACCGATCTGGCCTCAGCCACGGGAGCCTTGGAGGGCGAGGAATGGTCCCTCCTCCTCAAGGCCCTGGGGGTGGCCTTCCTCACCGAGACCGCCGCCTCGGTCTGCCGTGACAGCGGGGAGACGGGACTGGCCACGTGGGTGGAGACGGCGGGGAAGCTGGAGATCCTTCTTCTGTCCTTTCCCCTCATCCGCACCGTCATGGACACCGTCACCGAGCTTCTGGGCATGGCGTGAGGTGGGGCCATGAGAACCGTCAAAGGGCTGTGCGCCCTCCTGTTGTTTGGAGTATGGATCCTGACCTCACCCCTCATCATCCACGCTACCGATCCCGCCCCGCTTCCCTCCGAGGCCGTCACCATGCCCCCCGCCTACACCGCTCTCCCCGAGGCCATTCCCCCCGAGCTGGAGGCACTCCTGCCCGACGGTCTCTTCTCCGAGGACGCCGAAGCCGCCCTCACCGCCGCCGCCGAGCTGACGGATTGGCGGTACCTTCTGAACACCGTGGCCGCCGCCGTGGGACTGGGGCTGGAGGACACCGTGCGCCTCCTCTGCGTGCTGATCGGCCTCATCCTGCTGGCCGCCGTTTGCGGAAGACTGCGGGAGGGACTGGGGGGGAGCGGCGGCGAGATCCTGAGCTTCTGCCTGCGCCTGACGGTCTATACCGCCATTGTCCTGCAGACCGTGGGGGCGGTGGAAACGGTGCAGACCTTCTTTGACCGCCTCCTGACCCTGACGGGTGGGATGATCCCCGTCATGGGCACCCTTTACGCCCTGGGGGGCAATATGGGCCGCGCCGCCGTGAGCAGTGAGCTGATGCTGATCTTTCTGGGTGTCTGCCAATACGTCAGCACTACCGTCACCCCGCCCCTCTGCGCCGTCTGCACCTCCTTCTCCCTCATGGACGCCTTGGGGACAAGACTCACCCTCGCCCCCTTGGCCGAGCAGATCAAGCGGTGGTACACCTCCCTTCTGGGGCTGGTCATGTTCCTGCTCTCACTGGCCCTCTCCACCCAGTCGGTGCTGGCGGGACAGGCCGATACCCTGGGGATGCGGGGGATCAAGTACGCTGTGGGGAACGCCATCCCCGTGGTGGGTGGCGCGGTGGCGGGAACCTTGTCGGCGGTGGGGGCGGGAATGGGACTCCTCCGCGGGGTCTGCGGAGTGGCGGGGATCCTGCTGGTGGCTCTTCTGCTCCTGCCCGCGCTGGTGGAGCTGTTACTCCTGCGCGCCACTCTCCGTCTGGCGTCCACCGTGGCCTCCATGCTGGCCTGCGACGGGGAAGCCAAGCTGCTGGGGGACATGGCCTCCCTTTACGGTTACCTCGCCGCCGCCGTATCGGTGTGCTCGGTGACCTTCGTCCTCGCGCTGGGCCTGCTGATCCACAGCGGGGTTGCGGTGTGAGGAGGACGGGGGCGGCTTGTCCACTGTCATGTAAAACACGGTTGTCTTTTGCGAGATGCCCTTCGGGCGCGATATGCCCCTTGGGCGTGATATGCCCTACGGGCTTGAATTTATTGCTATACATTTGTAGGTACCCCCATGCCCTACCTCCTCTCCCTCCTCACCGCCTCCCTCGCCGCCGCCATAGCCGAGCTATTGGCACCCAAGGGGGAGGGCGGCCGTATCACCGCCCACATCCGCATGGTGGCGGGACTCTTTTTGCTGGTGGCCCTCCTGAACCCCCTGCGGGATGGGATCCGTCTCCTCCGCGACACCGCTCTGGGGGATCCCGCCGCCCGCCTGGAGGATCTGATCCCCTCCGACTTGGAAACCGACTACACCGCCGTTTTCGGGGACAGCCTCACTTCCATCAGCTCCCGCGAGGTAGAGGCGTGGATCACCACCGAGCTGGAGTCCCGCTTCGACATCCCCCCGTCGGGCTGCCGCGTCTGGGTCTCTTGCTCCTATGAGGGGGATACCCTCACCGTCACCGAGGCGCGGATCGCCTTACTCGGTCAGTACGCCCTCAAGGATCCCCACCCCATAGAGTCTTACTTCACAAACCAACTGAACTGCCCCTGCTTTGTCACCGCCGACACCGCCTGAACCCCGAAAGGAGCCTCCATGACCGCCCCCTACCAACAGACCTCCCCCGAGCGTTGCGTGACCTCCATGAAAAAAAGCGGCAAGCTGGCCGTGGCCCTCCTCTTCGTGGCGTTGGGAGCCGTCCTTCTCCTCTTCGGCAGTCGGGCAGGGAAGGACACCGACAACAGTACCCCCGAGCCTCCCGTGCCCTCCGCCCGCACCGCCGAGGAATACCGCGCCGAGCTGGAAGCCCGCATGGAGGCCATCTGCGCCGACGTGGCGGGGGTAGGAGAGGTGGAGGTGGTGGTCACCCTGGAGGGGGGCTTTTCCTACGTCTACGCCACCGACAAAAAGACCAACGCGGGGGGCGAGTCCCTGTCCTACGTCACGGTGGGGAGCGGCGACCGCGAGACGTTGGTCTACCTGTCGGAGAAGGCCCCCGCCATCGTGGGTATCGGGGTGGTCTGTACGGGGGGCATGGACCCCACCGTCCGCCGTGAGGTCACCGCCCTCCTCTCCGCCGCCTTCGGAGTGGGGAGCAACAAAATCTACGTTACGGGACGTAAGTGAGGTCTAACCGAAAGCCCCCCGTCATACAGTAGGGTGTAATCATTTTTTATGGAGGAAACCACTATGAACCAAAAGAACGGCTTTGAGTCGGTCAAGAGATTCTTCGAGAAGATCGGTAAGCGCAATCTGGTGATCGCGGGGGCGGTGACCCTGGTCATCGCGGCGGTGGCGGTCAACTGGATCGTCTTCAGCGGGGACGACAAAAAGGACGGCTTTGACTACGATGCCTCGGCGGGCATGAATACCAACTACGGCACCACCCTGAACACGGGTGAGGTGGGGGATACCACCTCCAAGCCCACGGGGAGCGAGCCCGACTCCACCGACAGCTACTTCTCCTCGGTGGAGGTCAGCCGTAAGCGGGCACGGGACGAGGCGCTGGAGGTGCTCAACGCCGTGGTGGAGAACGACCAGGCCTCGGATGCCGTGAAGGCCGAGGCCATGGCCGAGATCCAGACCATCGCCAAGGAAATGAGTCAGGAGAGCAACATCGAGTCCATCCTCATGAGCAAGGGCTTTGCCCAATGTCTGGCGGTCATCAACGGCGAATCCGCCAACATCGTGGTGCGCACCGAGGAGCAGCTCAACGCCTCCCAGCTGGCCCAGATCAACGCCGTGGTCTACGAGCAGGCCGGGATCGAGCCCGTCAACATCACCATCGTCGCCAAGAGCTGAACCCCACAGGAAAAACACCGCGGATCTTGTGTCTGCGGTGCTTTTCTTTGTATGACAAGACTTTTTTGGGGGTATACTACCTTGGTAGAGTCCCCGTCTACCCGCGGTAGAGTCGAATTCCACCCCAAAATCATCCCCGTAGACGGAGAGGGGAGAGCGGTTTCTTGGGAGTTTCTTGATTCTACGGGGGGAATGTGGTAGAATGGGCACAGCAAAAAAGAACCGAGGTACAAGCACATGGTCAAATACCAACGCATTCCCTTCCGCTCCCAAAAAATGCCCGACTACACCCTGGGCGAGGAGATCTTCAACATGGTCTCCCACATCGTAGGCGGTGCCTTCGGTGTCGTCGCTCTGGTGCTGACGGTGGTCTTCTCCGCCCTCCGCGGAGACGTCTGGTCGGTGGTGGCATCAGCCATCTACGGCGGCTCCATGATAGCCCTCTATACCGTCTCCAGCGTCTACCACGGCCTCCGGGTGAACATGGGCAAGCGGGTCATGCAGGTCATCGACCATTGCACCATCTTCCTCCTCATTGGGGGCACCTATACCCCCGTGGTCCTCAGCGCCATCCGCCCCTACTCCCCCGCGTGGGGCTGGACCCTCTTCGGCATCGTCTGGGGCTGTGCCGCCCTGGGCATCACCTTCACCGCCATCGACATGAAGCGCTACGAGAAGCTGGCCATGGCCCTCTACCTGGGCATCGGCTGGTGCGTGGTGCTGGCCATCAAGCCTGCCATGGCCTCGGTGCCCATGGAGGGACTCCTCTGGATCCTGGCGGGGGGCGTGGCCTACACCATCGGCGCGGGACTCTACGCCTTGGGAGCCAAGCGCCGCTATATGCACTCGGTCTTCCACCTCTTCGTGGTGGCGGGGAGCATCCTCCAGTTCTTCGGCATCTTCTTCTACGTGATCTGAACCGAAAACGCCTACGGCATACAAACCGCAGGCGTTTTGCTATGTATCGGAGGGCTACAGCTCCACCGCAACCGTCCCCTCAAAGGCCCGATGGACGGTAGCGGCCAGCTCCTCGGCCACCAGATTGGCCGCCGTGGCCTCCCCGTAGATCCCCGACCTCATGCATCGGTCCCCCGCCTCGGAAAGGGGGATCAAGAGGGTCTCGGCCCCCGCCAGACGGTAGAAGGCGGGAAGTCCCGTGTCGCAGAGCCCGTGATGGGGAAGCTGGAGAATATCGCATTTCAGAGCCTCACCGTACCGCTCCGCGCAGTACCCCAGCGTGTCGGCGAAGGCATCCCCCGTGATGAGGGCGGTCTTTGCCCAAGACTTCACCGTAAAGATCAGGGACAGACTGTTGGGGTTGTGGATCTCCCCACAGTCGGTGGGAACAAACAGCATTTCCAGGGTCAGACCGTCCACAGTGGCCGTTTCTCCCATCCGCGGCATATGCTCCACCGCATCCAGCGCGGCGCAGACCTCCCGCAGATGTCGGTTGTCCCCCTCGCAGGGAGCCTTCCCCTTCCCGTCGCGGAACTCGGGCGGGAAGTACCACCAAAGCTCTCTCACGGAAACCCGCCCCCGCAGATCCTCTCGGGTAGCGATCTCCCGCAGGGCACCGTAGTGATCCCCGTGAGGGTGGGTGACCATCCACAGATCCACTACAGGTGTCTCTCCCGCCGCTTCGGTGAGCAGATCAAGGAAGGGCTCGGCATCCGCTCCGTGACCGCCGTCCACCACGATCAGGTGACGGTTCTCGGTGACGAACACGTAACCCATCCCCGCCGCGGGCCAGGGAGAGCCGTCGCCGAAGGGGCCGCTGTACAGGGAAGCAAGGGTGCGGTATTGTATGAGCTTGGGCATATGGTTCTCCTTTATCAA
This sequence comes from Clostridia bacterium, assembly GCA_017483125.1. Classification (GTDB taxonomy): domain Bacteria; phylum Bacillota; class Clostridia; order Oscillospirales; family CAG-272; genus CAMEON01. The sequence continues at coordinate 137 of JAFULU010000159.1, read as the reverse complement.
ATTTGGGTTTATCGGGGCGATAAACCCAAATTTGAGTGAAATACGCCTTGCGGCGTGTGAAATACCTGCGGTGTGAAATTTGCGCTACGCGCAAGTGAAATATGCCTTTCGGCATGTTAAGGTGCAAAACCTTCGGT
>JAFULU010000158.1 GCA_017483125.1 Clostridia bacterium | reverse complement strand
GCCGCGGGGGTGGACGCCGATGCCACCGAGGAGGTTCTTTTGGGTGAGTTTTCCGCCCCCATGACCGACCGACGGCTGACGGTGCCGGTTCTGGCGGGGCTGTGCGATGCCGTGACGGTGCGGGTGGAGACGGTTGGTGAGTGGGTGATCCACGATATCCTCCGCCGCTACGAGGTGTCGGAGCCGTAAATACAATGAGTCCCTTCTCCGCGTTCAGGCGCGGGGAGGGGGCTTTTTTGGTGTTTGATGGTAAAAACTTCACAAAAACCCTTGCATAATGGTGAGAAATATGCTATACTATCCCCGAAGGCGGGCGTGAGCGTCTGCCTCCCCCTGCCGATCTTTGGGTCGGTATTTTCTGAAAGGAATTTGATACGATGAGCAAGGATTACATGACCGGTGGTCTTGGCAAATGGATCACCTACGCAAACCCCACCCCCGTGGATGCCGAGAAGAAGAACCCCTGGGAGAATGCCCTGGGCCGCTCCGACCAGTTCGCCCCCATCGCTGACGTGGGCGGTATCGCCCTGTTCCGCAAGCAGTTTGCCGTGGAGGGCCTGAAGGCCGCCCGTGTGGACGCCACCGCTCTGGGCGTGTTCGATATCTGGGTCAACGGCCGCCGCGTGGGCCGCTTGGACGAGAACGGCGTCGAGGTCTTCGACGAGATGAAGCCCGGCTGGACCGACTACCGCGAGCGCGTGCTGTACTACTCCTACGATCTGGCTCCCTACCTCACCGAGGGGGAGAATACCCTGCTGATCGCCGTGGCCCCCGGCTGGTGGAACGGCCGTATCTCTCTGGGCACCTACGGCGAGACCCACATTTCTCTCCTGGCCGCTATCCATCTGGTGGACGGCGCGGGGCAGAAGGTCCTCTACACCGACGACAGCTGGCAGGCCGCCTGGGGCAGTGCCATCCGCGCCTCCGACATCTGGGACGGCGAGCTGTACGACGCCAATCTGCCCACTCTGAAGGGACTGTCCAAGGGCTGTAACTGCGTGGCTTGGGATGCCGTTACCACCGAGAATTACGATATCTTCGTGACCCCTCACATCGGCCCCACCATCATGGTCCGCGAGGGTCTGACCCGGGGTCCCGAGACCATCGTGATCTACAACGGCACCGAGGACAACGGCTCGGATTACGGTAAGATCCACGTCGTCCGCGAGTCTGCCGGTGAGGATTCCTTCAAGCTCTGCAAGGGCGAGTCCGCCGTCATTGATCTGGGACAGAACATGGTTGGTTGGCCCACCTTTACCGTTAAGGGTCAGAAGGGCACCTCGGTGCAGATCCGCGTGGGCGAGATGCTCAACGACTCGGGTCTGGAGTCCCGCGGCAACGACAACCCCGAGGGCTCCATCTACACCATCAACTACCGCTCCGCCAAGGCCAAGGCCTACTACATATTGAAGGGCGACGAGGCGGGTGAGTCCTACTGCCCCACCTTCACCTTCTTCGGCTTCCGCTACCTGGAGATCACCGCCACCGAGGATGTGGAGTTTACCGACGTGGCCTGCCCCGTCATCGGCTCGGCTACCCGTGAGACGGGTAAGATGGAGACCTCCCACCCCGTGGTCAACCGGCTCATCTCCAACATCATCTGGGGCCAGCGCGGCAACTACCTGTCGGTTCCCACCGATTGCCCTCAGCGCGACGAGCGTCTGGGCTGGACGGGTGACACCCAGGCCTTCTGCTGCACCGCCGCCTACAACGCCATGGTGGACGGCTTCTTCCACAAGTGGCTTCAGGATGCCCGTGACTCCCAGAACGAGGCGGGTGTGTATCCCGACGTCATCCCCACCGTCCGTGTGGTCGGTTTCGGCGGCGCGGCCTGGAGTGACGCGGGCATCATCGTGCCCTACACCATGTGGAAGATGTACGGCGACGTGACCATCATCCGCGAGCACTACGAGTCCATGGAGAAGTACATGGGCTGGCTGGAGGCCTCCAACATGAACGCCCCCAATCCTCACTACGGTGACTGGCTGGCCTACGAGGGCACCGACGCCCGTCTGATCTGCGTGGCCTACTACGCCCTGGATTGTATGTACATGGAGGCCATGTCGAGGGCCATCGGCAAGGCTGACCGCGCCGAGCACTACAAGGCTACCTATGCCAAGGTTCGCGATCACTTCCGCACCCTGTACTGCGACGCAAACGGCGAGCTGAACCCCGAGAACCGCACCCAGTGCGGCTACCTGCTGGCTCTGCGCATCGGCCTTCTGGACGAGGACAAGCGTCCCGCCGCCGTGGCCGCGCTGAAGCAGAAGATCATCGACAACGGCTACAAGCTCTCCACGGGCTTCGTGGGCACCTGCATCCTCAACGAGGTGCTGGCCGAGTTCGGTGAGAACGACCTGGCCTACTCCCTGCTCCTCCAGACCGAGAATCCCTCCTGGCTGTACAGCATTTATCAGGGTGCTACCACCATCTGGGAGCGTTGGAACTCCTACACCAAGGCTACGGGCTTCGGCGACGTGGGCATGAACTCCTTCAACCACTACGCCTACGGCGCCATTCAAGAGTGGATGTACCGCCACATCGCGGGCATCGAGACCACCGAGGAGGCTCCCGGCTTCGCTCATCCCATCCTCCAGCCCAAGCCCGACACCAGAAAGCCCGAGGAGATTCCCGAGGGCCAGGAGCTCATCAAGTGGGCCAAGACCTCCTTTGAGTCGGTCCGGGGTCTGATCGTGTCCAACTGGGATACCACCGACGGCTTCGTCTACGAGTGTACGGTTCCCGTGGCCACTACCCTGTACCTGCCTATCCTCACCGACGCCGAGACCTACACCGTCAACGGCGTGGAGAAGCGGTTCGCCGACGGCACGGTCTGTCCTTGCGGTAAGGCTCTGGTTATGGAGCTGGATGCGGGCAGCTATACCTTCGTGCAGAAGTAAGATTTCCCATCCTATAAAAATGTCCCCCGTCACGGATCGTGGCGGGGGATCTTTTGTTGCGGGTGGGGATGGGACGGATCAGAACACTCCCCGTATCAGGAACGCCCAGACCAGCTCGAAGGTGATGAACAGCCCAAAGGAGGACAGGATCACGGCGGTGATGGCGCGGCCCCGGCCCCATCTTCTGCGGATGCAGATAATGCCCAGGGTCAGGGCGGCGATCCCGCACAGGAATTCGGAGACGAGGTAGGTGATACCGCCGAGGATCAGAAATCCCCAGTTGCCCTTCGCGCTGAGGGCGACCAGGATGAGCATGAGGACGGTGGGGGTGAGGGAGAGGAGGAGGGTAAGGGTGGGGAGGATGCGGGGGGCTTTGGGGGTCATGGCGGACTCCTTTCGTGGGGAATGCAAAATGCAAAATGCAAAATCGGGAGGCGGGGGTGCTTCAAATTTGGGTTTGTCGGGGAGTTGGCTCCCCGTAGCGAATCGCGTGTTTCTATGTACGCGTTCTCCTTCACCCGCCTGCGGGCGGGAGCTCCCTCCCGGAGGGAGCCTTAGGAGCGCGGGCAAGAATCACTTGTCGGGCAACGGATTTCCG
>JAFULU010000157.1 GCA_017483125.1 Clostridia bacterium | reverse complement strand
CCGCGCCATGATGCGCACCTATCTGGATGCCGCTCACACCTACTTCGGTGCCGACGCTCTGCCTCTTTACGCCTCCAAGGCTCTGTGCTTTACGGGGATCTACAGGATCGCCGCCGAGGAGGGCATGGGGGTGGACTGCGTGTCGGGAGGCGAGCTGTACACCGCCCGTCGGGCTGGCTTCCCTGCCGAGCGCATCTACTTCCACGGCAACAACAAGACCGACAGAGATATCGACGACGCCATGGACATGGGCGTTGGTACCTTCGTGGTGGACAATACCGACGAGCTTCTGTCGGTGGAGTCCCACGCCGCCGCGAGAGGCATCACCCAGCGCATCCTGCTCCGCATCACCCCCGGTATTGACCCCCACACCCACAAGGCCATCGTGACCGGCTCGGTGGACTCCAAGTTCGGCTCCGCCATTGAGACAGGTCAGGCTATGGAGATCGTCAAGCTGGCGCTGGCTCAGCCTCATATCCATCTGTCGGGCTTCCATTGCCACATCGGCTCCCAGATCTTCGATACCGATCCCTTCTCCGAGGCTGCTGATATTATGGTGAAATTCATCGCCGCCGTCAAGGCTGAATGCGGCTATGAGGTAGAGGAATTGAATCTCGGCGGTGGTCTGGGCGTGCCTTATACCGAGTACGACCGACCCGTGGACTACACCGCCGCCATCAAGGATATGGCCGCCATTGTGCACGGCTTCTGCGACAGCCATGGGGTGAAGATGCCCAAGGTCATCCTGGAGCCCGGCCGCTCCCTGGTGGCCGCCGCGGGTATTACCCTGTACACCGTTGGCTCGGTCAAGACCATTCCCGGCTTCCGCACCTACGTGTCGGTGGACGGCGGTATGCCCGATAACCCCCGCTACGCCCTGTACCAGTCTACCTATACCGCCCTCATCGCCAACCGCCCTAACCATCCCCGTGACTGCCGCGTGACGGTAGCGGGCCGCTGCTGTGAGTCGGGCGACCTCATCGGCGAGGATATGCCTCTGCAGGAGGCTCGGCGCGGGGATATTCTGGCGGTGCTGACCACGGGTGCCTACAACTACGCCATGGCCTCCAACTACAACCGTCTGCCCCGTCCTCCCGTGATCCTGGTCAAGGACGGCGAGGCCAGAGTGGCGGTGAAGCGGGAGACCTACGAGGACCTCGTCCGCAACGATATTCTCTGATCCGTCAAGCATTTTTCGTTTCCCAAGGGAGGTATTTCCGTGCCTTTTCTGTCCGATATTCTCATGATCCTTCTCTCCCTGCCCGTCATGCTCATGGCCCTTTCGGTTCACGAATCCGCCCACGGCTACGCGGCCTACAGGCTGGGAGATCCCACCGCCCACAGTCTGGGGCGCATCACCCTCAACCCCGTCAAGCACTTTGATCTCTTCGGTTTTCTGTCCATGCTGATCTTCCACATCGGCTGGGCCAAGCCCGTCCCCGTCAACGCCCGCTACTTCAAAAATCCCCGCAGGGATTTCGCCATCGTGGGCGCGGCGGGCCCCCTGTCCAACCTGTGTCTGGCGGTGATCCATCTGCTCATTATGCGGCTGTTCATGATCTTTACGGTCAGCGCCTACCGCGATGAGGCCTACGGCTTCCTGAACGCCGTGGCCACCCGCCAGGAATTCATGGGCTCCTTCGGCTTTACCGTGGTCGCGCTCGTCGCGTACTTGCTCTACATGGGCATTGCCATGAACGTCATTCTGGCCATCTTCAACCTCATTCCCATCCCCCCCTTCGACGGCTCCCGCATCTTCTACGCCTTCCTGCCCCCCAAGTGGTACTTCGGGGTCATGAAGTACGAGCGGTACATCATGCTGGGGTGCATCATCCTGTTCTTCGTCCTCAACCGCCTGAGCATCAACCCCCTCGGTGCCTTTGAGGATTGGGTCATCAACGGGCTGTTCACGGTCACGGGCATGGGCGCGGGCACCGAGGAGCTGGGTATCCTGAATCTGCTGTTCGCCTATCTGTCGAGCCTCATGCAACTCTAAAATTCAGAATGAAAGGAGCGCGGAAGTGGAAGCGCTGACCTACCGACTTGAAGCCTTTGAAGGCCCTTTGGATCTTCTGCTCTCCCTGATCCAGAAAAACAAGGTGGATATCTCGGATATCCCCATTGCCCTGATCTGCGACCAGTACATGGCCTACATCACCGAGGCCGAGCGGCTGGATATGGATCTGGCCTCGGAGTTCATCGTTATGGCCTCCGAGCTCATGCTCATCAAGAGCAAGATGCTTCTCCCCAAGGCCGAGCCCGAGGAGGAGGATCCCCGCGCGGCTCTGGCCGAAGCCCTGCTCAAGTATCAGCAGGCCAAGGCGGCCGCCGCCATTCTGGGAAAGGCTTACCCCAAGTTCAGCGGGCGGATGGTCAAGGACACCGACGAGATCTCGGTGGACAAGACCTTCGTAGCCGATCAGTCGGTCACCTCCCTGTGTCTGGCGGTGCGGCGCATCATCGCCTACCGCGAGGAGCACCCTCAGGCCGACAAGGTGACCTTCACCCCCATGATCGCCAAGCCCATCGTTCCCGTGGAGGCCAAGATCGTGGGCATTCTCCGCCACTTTGAGAAGAAGGAGAAGGTGTCCATGACCTCCCTCATTGAGGACGCGGTCTCCCTCCCCGACATGATCGCCGTCTTCCTCGGTATTCTGGAGCTGGTCAAGCTTCGCCGTATCGTGCTGGTGGAGAGGGAAGACGTGGTGGGGTCGGTCTACGGCATTGACACCGAATTCGTCATGGGTGAAGAACCCGCGACCGAGGAGGTATCCTCGGAATTCAGCTCGGATTTCGATTCCGAGTCCCCATCTGAAAATTAAGGAGGTGAATCCCCATGTCCAATGAGAAGGACAAGCTCCGCGAGGGAGCCGAGGAGGCTCTCGGTACCGTGGAGGACGTCAAGCGGGCCATTGAGGCCATTCTCTTCGCCGCGGGCTATCCCGTGAAGTACGAAAAGCTGTCGGAGGTCATCGGCCTCTCCCAGAGGGATCTGCGGGCACTCATCGAGAGTATGTCCCGCGAGTACGACGGGCGGGGCATTCAGCTCCTGCTCTATCCCGATACCTGCCAGCTGACCACCAAGGAGGTCTTCGCCCCCTACATCCGCGAGGCTCTGGGCATCAAGCGGGGCGGTAACCTCTCGGCCTCCTCCCTGGAGGTTCTGGCGGTGGTGGCCTACAATCAGCCCGTCACCCGCGCCTACATCGACACGGTCCGCGGTGTGGACAGCTCCTATGCGGTGACCTCCCTGCTGGACAAGGGCCTCATCGAGGCGGTAGGCCGTCTGGACGCCCCCGGTCGGCCCATGCTCTACGGCACCACCGACAAGTTCCTCCGCGTCTTTGGCCTCGGCAGTCTGGCCGAGCTTCCCGAGACCGAGGCCTTGGGTGTAGCTTCCGCCCGGGCGGAGGGTGTGGTCATCGAGGAGGACAAGTCCCAGCTGACCATTGATACCGCCGAAACACCGACTGAAGGAAAGGAGGAGACCTAAATGCCCGCTTTGATCATCATAGGGTGCATCGTCCTGTTCTTCGTGGTGCTGTTCACGGTACACATCAACGTGCGCATCGCCATGAACGACGATATGACCCTGGTTCTGAAGGTCTTCGGGATCCCCATCAGGATCCTCCCCAAGAAGCCCAAGACCTACAACCCAAAGGATTATACCTTAAAGAAGATCCGCAAGCGTGACGCCAAGGCCGCCGAGAAGGCTGCCAAGGCCGCTGAAAAGAAGAAGAAAAAGAAGGCTGAAAAGGAAGCCAAAAAGGCCGAAAAAGCCGCCGAGGAGGCCAAGCTCACCAAGGAGGAGAAGCAGGCCATCAAGGAAAAGAAGAAGGCCTCCCGTCCTCCCATCACCGAGCTGATCCCCCTGGCTCTGAACGTAGCCAAGCTCTTCTTCTCCCGCTTCTTCGGGAAGATCCACATCCGCGTCATCAAGCTGAATATCCGCATCGGTGCCGCCGACGCCATGACCGCCGCCGTGATCTACGGTGTGGCCGACCAGGCGGTGCAGTACACCATGGAGTTTCTCCGCAGGTTCTGCCGTGTGGACAAGTACAGTCAGTCCGACATCCGCATCGAGCCCGATTTCCTCATTGAGGACATTGCCTTCGCCTTTGATCTCAATATCCGCGTGACCCTGGGCGGCGTACTGGGCGCCGTCTTCAAGGCGGGCTGGAAGTTCCTTGTGGGGTATATCAAGATCAAGCCCGATCCTAACCACCCGAAGCCCTCGGCCAAGCCTCCCAAGGCTCCCAAGGCACCCAAGCCCGAGCCTATCCCCAGCCCCGACGCCCCCGAGCCTCGGTCCTGATTCCCCCGTTCCCAATTTTGGTAAATAAATAATGCAAATAAGAAAGGAAACACCACTATGTCCACCAACGAAACCAAGCTGCAAGACGTAATCCAGACCTCCCTGCAGAACATCAAGACCCTCATCGACACCAACACCATCATCGGTACCCCCATCACCCACCCCTCGGGCACCGTCATCATCCCCGTCTCCAAGGTCGCTATGGCCTACGCCACCGGCGGTCTGGACTACGTGGGTAAGACCGACCCCAACGCCAAGCCCGTGAACTTCGGCGCAGGCGGCGGCACCGGTCTGACCCTCCAGCCCATCGGCTTCCTGGTCATCAACGCCGCCGGTGAGGTGGAGATGCTCAACGTGGGCGTCAAGAACCCCTCCGATCCCATCGAGCAGATCGCCGATATCATCGAGCGCTCCCCCGAGATCATCGCCCGCGTCAAGGCTCTGCTGGGCAAGGATACCCCCGCCGAGGAGTAATTCCCATACATGATCCTGTCCATATGACCGGACAGGTGTCATAAAGCACTCCGTTCCTCCGTATAGTGTGGTAAACCATGCTTGTACTACGGAGGAACGGGAGATGCGCAAAGCTTACTACACCCATCATACACGGCTCCTGCGGGCGGCGTTTGCCACGATGGCAACGGT
>JAFULU010000012.1 GCA_017483125.1 Clostridia bacterium | reverse complement strand
TATTCATCACGCAAAGTTCTTATTGAATCCATGATTTCGTGGTAAACTACCCACAACCGACCCAATGAAAGGAGTTTTCCATGTTTTTCGGTCTTTTCTGGGGCGACACCACCATTCTGGTGCTGATCCCCGCCATGATCTTCGCCTTCTGGGCGCAGATGCGCGTCAACTCTACCTTTAAAAAGTACGCCAAGGTTCCCAGCCGCCGAGGGCTGACGGGAGCCGAGGCCGCCCGCCGTGTGCTGGACGCCAACGGCCTCCGCCACGTCACCGTCGAGCGAGTCCACGGCCACCTCACCGACCATTTCGATCCCAAGGCGGGGGTCATCCGCCTGTCGGACGCCACCTACGCCTCCACCAGCGTGGCCGCCATCGGTGTGGCCGCCCACGAGGCAGGTCACGCCGTTCAACACGCCGAGGGCTACGTGCCCATCAAGGTGCGCGCCGCCATCATCCCCCTGACCCGCTTCGGGTCCTTTTTGGCCATGCCCCTGTTCCTCATCGGTCTGCTCATGGGAAACGGCTCCTATCTGGGCTACGGCATCGGCACCATCTTCATGGTGACAGGCATCCTGTTCTTCTCCTTCTCCACCCTGTTCCAGCTGGTGACCCTCCCCACCGAGTTCAACGCCTCGGCCAGAGCCATGAAGGCCCTGGAGGACGGTGGACTCCTGGCTGACGACGAGCTGCCCGGCGCCAAGGCCACCCTCTCCGCCGCCGCCATGACCTACGTGGCCGCTCTGGCCTCCTCCCTGGCGTCCCTTCTGCGGTTGATCCTGATCTTTAACCGCCGCCGCTGATCCCATACTGATAAGGAAGGACGTGACCATGCCCACTCCCACAAATTCCCCCCGCGCCCTGGCGCTCTCCACCCTGCTGGCGGTGGAAAAGGGTCAGTACGGCAACATCGCCGTGGACACCGCCTTAAAGCGAGTCCCCATGAGCGAGCCCGACCGCCATCTCTACACGGCTCTGGTCTACGGCATCACCGAGCGCAAGACCACGTTGGAGTTCCTGCTGGGCAAGTTCTCCTCCCGCCCTCTGGCCGAGCTGGATAGCACCGTCCGCTTGGCTCTGTGCATGGGACTGTACCAGCTCATCTACTTGGACAGAGTCCCCGACCACGCCGCTCTGGACGAGACGGTGTCTCTGGTGCCCCGCAAGGTGTCGGGGTTCGTCAACGCCGTCCTGCGGTCCTACCTCCGCTTTGAGGCGGCTCTCCCCAAGACTCCCGACGGCGGCCGCGCTCCCAGAGAGAACAAGCTGACCGCCCCCGAGGATTGGATATCCCGCTTCCCCGAGCTGGGGGAGGGGGATCTCACCGCCCTATCGGTGTGCTATGGCGTCCCTGTGTCGCTGTGCGAAGTTTTCGTGAATGCGCTGGGTGCTGACCGCGCCGCCTCAGCTCTTCGGGGTTTCTGCGAAAAGCCCCCCATGACAGTGCGGGTCAATACGGTGAAAACCACCCCCGAGGCCCTCGCCGCCGAGCTGACCGCCGCGGGGCTGACGGTGCTTCCCTCCCTCTACACCTCCACCGCCCTCCGTGTCCCCGAGGGGGCCATCACCGCCACCGAAGCGTTTCAGCGGGGTGACTTCTTTGTACAGGACGAGGCCTCCCAGCTCTGCGTGGCGGCTCTGGACGCGAGACCCGACCATATCATAGTGGACACCTGCACCTGCCCCGGCTCCAAGTCCTTCGGCATCGCCCTGACCATGGAGGATCGGGGAGAGGTACATAGCTTCGACCTCCACAGAAGCAAGCTCTCCCTCATCGAGTCGGGAGCCGCGCGGCTGGGGCTGACCGTCGTCACCGCCAATGAGCGGGACGCCCGCCATCCCGACCCCGATCTGCTGGGGAGATGCGACCGCGTGCTCTGCGACGTTCCCTGCTCGGGCCTGGGGGTCATCGCCAAGAAGCCCGAGATCCGCCACAAGGATCTGACCGAGTCTGCCCGTCTCCCCGCCATTCAGGCGGCCATTCTGGAGGCGTCGGCGGGGTATCTCAAATCGGGCGGTGTGCTGGTGTACTCCACCTGCACCGTCCTGCCCGCCGAGAATCAGGACGTGGTGACCGCTTTCCTGGCGGCTCACCCCGAGTTTGAGCCTTTTGATTTCACCTTCCCCGCCAAGGACAACGCGGTGCGCGACATCGTCTCCGAGGGGGGTATGGTGACTCTGCTCCCCGATGAAAACCGCACCGACGGGTTCTTCATCGCGCGGTTGCGGAGAAAGTAAACGACAGATATTCCCCTGCTTTGCGAGGTTTTTGAAAGAAACGGTTGCGGAGCGGGGGATTTTGTGGTATAATGGGGGAAGAATGAAAATTGCAGTTTATCGAACAGAAGTCCGATAAACTGCTAATGAATAATGAATAATGAAGTCGCCGCAAGCGGCTAATGAATAATGAATAATTTTTGTTGAGATCCTGCGGATCTCTCCATATTTGATCAAAAAATGTAGGAAACCGAAGGTTTCCGTCCACAATTATTCATTCTTCATTATTCATCATTCATTATTCATTATTGGGTTTATCGCCCCGACAAACCCAGATTTGACAAAAGAAAGGATGTGACCCACCACCATGAAACGCCTATTCGCCTATCTCCGTCCCTTCATGGGTCGGATGTCGGTGGGACTTGCCATCAAGATCGCGGGGACGCTGGTCGAGCTGGCCCTGCCCTA
>JAFULU010000156.1 GCA_017483125.1 Clostridia bacterium | reverse complement strand
TCGCCCCCTTCACCCCCGCAATAGAGGAAACCCAACAGCCCGATAAACTGCAATTTACCCATTTTTCTTGTGATTCTGCCTATGCCGCTCCCCTCTATGGGGGCTTGTCGGGTGAAATTGTATAAAATTCATAAAATATCAAAAAAACCCTTGACAGCAAAAGAGAGTTGTGGTATAATGGCATCACCTCTGCGAAGAGCTTTTTTGTTGTGCCCGAAACTTGCGCCACAAGACGGACACGGGCTTTCGGAGAGGGAGGTACACGGCAGTCTTACTTCCGTGAGACTGCAAATAATTTTTATGGGAGGTGCCGATATCATGGCTAATGAAGTAAGAGTCAAGGTCACTCTGGTCTGCACTGAGTGCAAGCAGAGAAACTACGACACAATGAAGAACAAGAAGAACAACCCTGACAGACTTGAGCTCAAGAAGCACTGCAAATTCTGCCGCAAGCACACTCTTCACAAAGAGTCTAAGTGATTGGGAGGAATGAACATGGTTAAGAGCAACAAGCTGGCTATCCTGGCCGCTCTTCTGTCTCTCCTGATGCTGTTCTCCGCTTTCGTGCTCCCCACCTTTGCTGAGGATGTCACGACCGCCGAGGAGACCACCGCCGAGGAGACTACCGCCGCAACCGAGACCACCGGCGCGACCGAGTCCGGTTCGGAGGATGAGTCCAAGACCGAGGCTTCCACAGAAAAGGGAACCGAGGCCGGTACCAAGGAGGAGACCACCACCGAGAACAAGGAGGAGGTCGAGAAGAAGAAGCAGCAGAAGATCCGCGGTTACATCAATCTGGGTGTTGGCGCGGTCATCCTGATCGCCCTTGCGGTCCTGATCTTCGTCTATCGCGCAAAGATCCCCACCTGGTGGAAGGGTCTGAAGTCCGAGTGCGGCAAGATCACCTGGTGCCCCAAGGAGAAGCTCAAGAAGAACACCATCGTCGTCGTTATCATTATTCTCGTCATCGCCGCCGCCATTGGCGTGCTGGACTTCGTCTTCTCCAGAGGTATGATCCTTCTGGGTGACCTGTTCCACTAATCAAAGGTGATCCGACATGAGTGATATCGATGAGATGAACGTAGGCCCGCGGTGGTATGTGGCGCACACCTATTCGGGCTATGAAAGCAAGGTCAAGGCAAATCTGGAAAAGATCGTAGAGAACCGCGGCCTCGGAGATAAGATCTTCGACATCCGCATCCCCGTCGAGACCATCGTTGAAAAGAACGGTGACGTCGAGAAGGTGGTGGAGGTCAAGCTGTTCCCCAGCTACGTCTACATCAAGATGGTCATGACCGATGAGAGCTGGCACGCCGTCCGTAACATCACGGGCGTGACCGGATTCGTGGGTCCCGGGTCCCGTCCCACCCCCCTGTCCGACGCCGAGGTCGAGGCTCTCAACATTGAGGAGGTCAAGGTCCGCCTGGCCGTGAACGTGGGAGACAACGTGCAGATCGTTGCCGGCCTGTTCGAGGGCTACTCGGGTGTTGTCCAGTCGATCTCCGACGATCTGCGTAACGTCACGGTGCTGGTCAAGCGTGGCCGCCGCGATATGCCCGTCGAGCTTGAGATCAACATGATCAAGCCCGCCGACTGATCGTTTCGATCTACACTTTTTTCGGGCGTAACCGCCCAACCACCCCGACTCTACCTGAATCAGAGAGTCCCGTCTGCATCAAAATCCCCGTGACAGGGGTGCGGAAACGGTGTGCTTAGCCGCGGCCGTATCCGTCGTGGGAGGGAGAAAATACTGCCACTGGCAACTCTCCCGTACAAGTACCACATTTGGAGGTTCAATCATTATGGCTAAGAAAATTATGGGTTATATCAAGCTCCAGCTGCCCGCCGGTAAGGCTACCCCCCAGCCTCCCGTTGGTCCCGCTCTGGGTCAGTACGGTGTGGCTATCCCCGTGTTCACCAAGGAGTTCAACGAGCGCACCAAGAATGACATCGGTCTGATCATCCCCGTTGTCATCACCGTCTACGCTGACCGCTCCTTCACCTTCATCACCAAGACTCCTCCCGCTCCCGTCCTGATCAAGAAGGCTGCCGGTATCGACACCGCTTCCGCCAAGCCCAACAAGGACAAGGTCGCCAAGCTGACCCGTGAGCAGGTTCAGAAGATCGCAGAGACCAAGATGCCCGACCTGAACGCCGGTTCCCTCGAGGCTGCCATGAGCATGATCGCAGGTACCGCCCGTTCCATGGGTATCACCGTCGAGGACTAATTGAAGGAGGAATACGGAAATGGCTAAAGTTGGAAAGAAGTATGCCGACAGCGCAAAGCTGATCGACAAGAGCAAGATGTACGATCCCGCCGAGGCTCTGGAGCTCGTCTGCCAGACTTCCAAGGCAAAGTTCGATGAGACCATCGAGATCCACATCCGTCTGGGTGTTGACTCCCGTCACGCTGACCAGCAGGTCCGCGGTGCCGTCGTCCTCCCCAACGGTACCGGTAAGACCGCTCGCGTTCTGGTCTTCGCCAAGGGCGACAACATCGCCAAGGCTCAGGAGGCCGGTGCCGACTACGTTGGCGGCGTTGAGCTGGCTGAGAAGATCCAGAAGGAGAACTGGTTCGACTTCGACGTGGTCATCGCTTCCCCCGACATGATGGGTACCATCGGTCGTCTGGGTAAGGTTCTCGGTCCTAAGGGACTTATGCCTAACCCCAAGGCAGGTA
>JAFULU010000155.1 GCA_017483125.1 Clostridia bacterium | reverse complement strand
GGGTGCCCTCTATGCTCCCCACTATCAAATCTCTTGGCCTATCAATGCCTTTTTTGAAAGTTTTCGGGGTCAAGCCCCTTTTTCAAAAGGGGCTTGCGGGGGTCAGGGGCAGAGCCCCTCGTTCTCCATAAACTGCAATTTCATGCTCTCCTCTTCTCCCGCCACACCCTCACGTAGTAGACCCCGATGGACACCAGATTGAAGCACTCGGTCAGAATTCCCGCCACCGAGAGGGTGAAGATATTGTAGGTGATCCAGAAGGGGGAGATGATGGCCAGCTGGGTGATGCGGATGGTGTTGGAGTTCTTGGTCCACATACAGCCGATGCAGGCGAAGTTGGCCACCGTGGGCAGGAGGGCGATGAGGCGGCCGGGATAGGTCAGGACAGCCACCACGGCGGAGACGGCGCAGAGTCCCGCCAGCACCAGGGGGGAGAGCAGGGACTTTTTCTTCTCGGACAGAGCCAGCACCCCGCGGAAGAGAAGACCCACGGCGTTCTGGGTCATGCCCGCGTAGGCGGCGGCGTCGCCGTTGAGACCCAGGAAGAGGTAATGTAGCACGAAGAACAGGCAGGCGCAGACCTGGACGACGCACAGGCGGGCGGGCTTCTTGCACTGGAAGGAGATCACGATGAGGGCCATGGCGCAAAGGCCCCAGAGCTGACCCAGGATAAAGAGAGGAGTCATATTGGCCTCCTTGGGGAAATGTTGTCCTCATTATAGCATAAAAAGGGGATCTTGTAAAGGGTAAATGACTGAAATTCTCGTCACCGCATTGACAGATGGGGCGGTTTGTGCTACAATATGGGTACGGTCGGTCTCTGACCGTTTCAACTGTGTCTGATAACCGAACCATACAGAAAAGGAAACGCCATGAACGCCACCCTGACCCAAACCCATTACGAAAACCTCACCCTGGACGAGGAGCGCGCCCTCTACGGCATCACCCGCGCCACGGTGAAAAATTGCCTCTTTGACGGCCCCACCGACGGGGAATCCGCCCTGAAGGAGGCCTCGGACATCACCGTCGAGAGCTGTGACTTCCGCCTCCGCTACCCCTTCTGGCACGTCCACGGGGGGAGAGTGGTGAACAGCACCCTCACCGACACCTGCCGCGCCGCCATCTGGTACGCCGCCGATATGGCCATTGAGAATACCACACTTGGGGGTATCAAGGCCCTCCGCGAGTGCGACCGCATGACCCTTGCGGGCTGTGAGATCGACTCCGCCGAGTTCGGCTGGCTCTGCCGCGGGGTGGAGCTGACCGACTGCAAGATGAAGGGGGAGTACCCCTTCTTCATGACCCGCGGGCTTCATCTCAAGGGGGTGGAGATGAAGGGCAAGTACTCCTTCCAGTACGTGGAGGACTGCACCGTGTCCGACTCGTTCTTCGACACCAAGGACGCCTTCTGGCACGCCAAGAAGGTCACGGTCACCGACAGCACCCTCAAGGGGGAGTATCTGGCCTGGTACTCCGAGGATCTGACCCTCATCCGCTGCCGCATCGAGGGCACCCAGCCCCTGTGCTACTGCAAGAACCTGACCCTCATTGACTGCGAGATGGTGGGCTGTGACCTCTCCTTCGAGAACAGCACCGTCACCGCCACCGTGAAGGGTCACGTGGACAGCATCAAGAGCCCCGCCGCGGGCCGCATCGAGGTGGACTCGGTGGGAGAGATCGTCTACGAGCGGGCCCCCGTGGACGGCCATGGGTGCGAGATCCTGGTGCGGAAGGCCGCCGAGTGATCCATATACCAATAACAGAAAACGGCGATCCGTCTTGTGACAGGCGGATGGCCGTTTTTGCTTGCTTTCCCCACTTCGGCACCAAAACAGTTGAGCAAACGGGTTGTTTTTGGCAAAATCCCTCCACAATGTCACCACTTTCATCCATTTCCATCCACCAGCCGCCCTCTTGCCCACTCCCGCCACGCCTCGGGGAGGTTGGGATCGTACAGACAGAGCAGATCAGCGGGGTCAATTACACCATTCAGGTCTGCGTCCCCCACTTGGCCCACGAAAGCCCCCGATTTTTGAAGCTTTACCGCCACCACGGCGCCACTATCATCCATTCCCATCCACTTTCCTCCCGAAAACACCAGCTTTTGCGAAAAAATCCCCCATCCCGTCTCCTCTTTGGCGGTCTCAAAACGGGGATCGGTACAGGTGTGCCCCGCCGCGCAGGAAAAATCACGGTAACCCAGCTCCGCCATTCCCTCGTCGGAACGGAGAAGGCGGTTGTGGTTCACTTCGTCGGTTCCTTGGGCGGCGGGGATGGGATCGTCCCGTGTCACGTCCACGTGGTACCAGACGCCGTCCACCCGCACGTGGTTCCAGGCGTGATCCATGGCGTCCGACACCACCAGATCCGCCTCCAGTCCCGCCCCCCGACAGAGGGCGAGAAAGGTCAGGGCGTAGGCCTGGCAGATACCCGCTCCATCCCGGAGGAAGGTATAGGCGTCGGCGTTGGGGGATTCGGCGCGGGTGTCGTAGGTATAGCGGTCGGCGAGATAATCGTGGAGGTAGAGGACGGTATCCGCCTCGGTGCGGGGGGAGCCGCCGAAGGTCAGCTCCATTTCGGCCAGGATGGCGGCCAGCGTGTCCCGATAGAAAGCGCGGGCGGCGGCGAGGGCATCCCCCGTCAGGGTGTAAGCGGGGTAGACCTCGGTCACGGCGCGGGTGCCGTCCCTTTCGGTGTAGCTGTAGGACAGGCGAGGGGCTACGTGGAACAGCTCGGGGTGGCTGTGGAGAACGGATAGGTAGACCCGCCCCAGCTCGGACACGGGGAGGGAAGCACCCGACAGATCAATGGTCTCACGGCAGTCGGTCAGACCCCCCAGAAGGATAGCAGCGGGATCGGCATGAGCGGCGGTCTCGGCTGCGGCGGGCAGGGGGGAGGAGGCCACCCACCCAAAGAGAAACGCGGCCGTCAAAAGCAGAACGGTCGCGTTTTTCATATATCCTGTTTTTTGGTGAATGGTGCGCCTCAGATCGCCCCCGCCGCCATAGCCTTGGCACGGGGCAGGGCACCGCGGATGAACTCGTTCAGGGCGCGGACGGTGACGGTGTCTTTGCCGTTGAAGCCCGTGACGGTGTCGGCGGCGGTCATGGAGTTGTAGATAGCCTCCTCCACGCACTCGGCCACGGCGGTGAAGGCGGTCTCCAGCCGTCCGTTGCTCACCATCTCTACCGTGCGGATGGCCTCGTCTCCCCCGCGGCGGTTGGCGGTGGAGAATCCAATGACCACGTCTCCGCTGCCGTGACCCACGAAGGAGCCTGTGCGGGCAAGCCCCACGGTGGCGCGGCGGAGGATGCGCCCCAGCTGGAGCTCGGAGACGGGTAGGTCGGTGCCCACCACGATCATGATGGAGCCGATATCGTCCTGCCCCGTCATGGCCCTGGCCTTAGCCTCCGCCTCCTCGCGGATGAGATCCACCACGGCCCGCCCCACGGGAAGGCCGTCGATGCGCAGATTCTCCACGCAGCCGAAGTTGGTCTGCACCAGAACGCCGAGGGTGAAGGTACGCTCCCCGATCTCCATGATACGGGAGGCCGAGCCGATGCCCCCCTTGAGGCCGAGGCAAACGGTACCTTTGCCCGCTCCCACGTCGCCCTCGGCGAAGTCCTCGCAGGCGGAAGCGATGGCGGCGTCCAGATGGGTCTTATCGGCGGGGCGGTCGTTGTTGCAGGACAGGATGCCGTCGTTGGTCTCTCCCACCACGGGGTTGACGGATCGGCAGGCTCGCCCCTCGGCGGCGCACTGCTCGATGGTATAGCTCACCAGGGCGTCGTGGATCTTGCCCACGTTCAAAGTCCCCGTCAGGGCGATGGGGGTCTCCAGGATCCCCAGCTCCTGCACCTGCATGAGGCCCGCGGTCTTGCCGAAGCCGTTGATGACGTGGCAGGCGGCGGTGACGGGGCGGGTGAAGAGGTTGCCCTCGGCGGGGAGGATGACGGTGACCCCCGTCTTCTGGCGGTCGGTGTCGATGGTGGCGTGACCGACGCGGACGCCGGGGACGTCGGTGATCTTATTGAGCTTGCCCGTGGGCAGATGTCCCACGGTAATGCCGTAGTCGCGGATGCGGGTCTGATTCATGGATGACCTCCGGGGGTGTTTTTCTTAATCATAGCATACGCCGCCCGAAAAGTCAATATTCCCCCGAAAACTTTTGGGGCTGTCGGTTGACAGAAGTCACTGCCTATGGTATAATACCATCATCAACGCTCTGCACGCAGAGTTCACGAAAGGATATTCCCCATGGAAAACTATAAGAATCCCGCCCTTACCCCCGAGGAGCGCGCCAAAGACCTTCTCTCCCGCATGACCCTGAAGGAGAAGATCGGTCAGATCAACATCACCCGCGGCGTGGAGTTCCACGTCAACTCTTTGGCCGACGGCAATACCTGCACCGTGGAGGCCGACGACACCTTCCTGCCCGAGAAGTTCGACGAGTACGTGGGGGACTACGGCATCGGCTACCTCCACGATATCTATTCGGTGCCCGCCATCAAGAACCGTATGCAGAAGCGGCTGGTGGAGGGGACCCGCCTGGGCATCCCCGCCATCTTTACGGGTGAGGCCCTCCACGGCATCGCCTGGCGCGGGGCCTCCATCTTCCCCGTGCCTCTGACCCTGTCCCAGTCCTTTGATCCCGACCTGGTGCGGGAGGTGGGTGACGGCATCGCCGCCGAGACCCGCGCCCTGGGCCACCAGGAGATCCTGGCCCCCAATCTGGACGTAGCCCGTGACCCCCGCTGGGGACGGACCGAGGAGACCTTCGGCGAGGACACCTACCTGTCCTCCGAGATGGCGGTGGCCATCATCTCGGGGGAACAGAAGGGAGATCTCTCCCGCCCCGACGCCATCATCACCGAGCCCAAGCACTACTGCGTCCACGGCATCCCCGAGGGAGGCCTGAACTGCGCCCCCGCCCGTGTGGGCCGCCGCGAGGTGGAGACCTGCTACCTCCCCGTCTTTGAGGCGGGTATCAAGCGGGGCGGTGCCTACAACGTCATGTCCTGCTACAACAGCATCGACGGCGAGGTGGTGGGGGAGAGTCCCTACTACCTCAAAGAGGTGCTGAAGGAGCGCTTCGGCCTGCGGGGCATTTCCCGCGCCGACTGGGGCGGTGTCCACCGTCTCATGTCCTTCCACAAGGTCACCAAATCCGAAAAGGAGTGCGTCCGCCGCTGTCTGGCGGGGGGCCTGGATATGCAGGGTTGCTGTGACTACGACGCCCGCCATTGGGCGAAGCTGGTGGAGGAGCTGGTGCTGGAGGGCAAGCTCTCCGAGGCCGATATCGACGAGTCGGTGCGCCGTATCCTCAAAATGAAGTTCGAGCTGGGGCTCTTTGAGAACCCCTACTTCGACGAGACCGCCCACGAGTCGGTGATCCGCTGTGACAAGCACGCCGCTGTCAACCTCCGCGCCGCCGAGGAGGGCATGGTCCTGCTCACCAACAACGGCATCCTGCCTCTGGGGGACAAGTACAGCCGTATCGCGGTCATCGGCCCCTCCTCCGCCGCCCAGAAGATCGGCGGGTATTCCTCGAGGCCCTACGGCTACACCATCCATTCGGTCTACGACGAGCTGAAGGCCCGCTACCCCGAGGCCGAGATCCACCAGTGCGACGGCTGTGCCATCACCCACACGAGTGGGCAGTCGGTGCAGTATGTGGACGGTCAGCCCCATCTGACCACGGTGCTGGACGCCGACATCGAGGACATGATCGAGCAGGCCGTGGAGATGGCGAAGAACGCCGAGGTGGCCATCCTGGTCTGCGGCGACAATCTCGTCACCAGCGGCGAGGGACACGATCGCTCCCGCCTGGTGCTCTGCGGCCGTCAGCGTGAGCTGATCCTCAAGGTGGCCGAGACGGGGACCCCCGTGGTGCTGGTGCTGGAGAACGGCAAGGCCATCGACCTCTCGGCCGAGACCGAGACCTGCGCCGCCATGGTGGTGGCGGGCTTTGGCGGTGAGTTCGGTGCCAAGGCCATCGTGCAGACCCTGGCGGGCGACGTCAACCCCGCGGGCCGTCTCACCGTCTCCTACCCCCGTGACGAGGGCATGATCCCCTGCTACTACAGCCGCCTCCCCGGTGCCTCCTGCGACTACCTGGAGGGCTCCGCCGCCCCCCTGTACCCCTTCGGCCACGGTCTGTCCTACACCAAATTCGCGTATAGCGACCTCACCCTCACCCCTCTGGGCGGCACCGACTGTGAGGTCTCCTTCACCGTCACCAATACGGGCGACCGCAAGGGCGACGAGGTGGTGCAGGTCTACATCAACGATCCCGAATCCTCGGTGGTCACCCCCGAAAAGCTCCTCCGCAAATTCAAGCGCCTGACCCTCGCCGCGGGGGAGTCCCGCCGTATGAGCTTCACCCTGGGCTTTGACGATCTCAAGCTCCTGGGTCTGGATTGGCAGTGGAAGGTGGAGCCCGGCGAGTTCCGCGTCATGGTGGGCGCGTCCTCGGCGGATATCCGCTTGGAAGGGTCTTTTGAGGTAATAGGTAATAGTGAAAAGTGAAGAGGTGAAAGTTGGAAACCTTCGGTTTCCTCCAATTTAAATTAAAATGGACAAATCCGTAGGATTTGCACCTCACTTCTTCACGATTCACTCTTACTTCTAACCTTTTTTCACGGCTTCCCTTCGGAGGCCGTGATTTTTTCAAATTTTTTCTCTTATTTCGGAAAGATTCCCCCGCAAACATCGTCTACATAAGCAGAGGCCTCAATACCCATAGCCGATTGCATAATTGCGAAAAATTGGGGTTTATCGGCGGGCTTCCTCGTCGTAGGGCGGGGGCTTGCTCCCGCCGAGAAGCCCTCTCACCCGCTTCGCGGGAGCTCCCCCAGAGGGGGAGCCTTTCGTACTAACCCCAGTAAAAAACCATTTTCCGACAAGCATTTTCCCGTCGTTCTAAGGCTCTCCCTTTGGGAGAGCTCCGCGAAGCGGTGAGAGGGCAAATAATGCGAGAAAGGCGCAAAGAAACAGTTCGCCAAACCCAAATTTGAAGCATTTTGCAATCGCCTACCTCAATACCCACGAAAGGAGAACCACTATGGATCCGACGACCGCCGCCCGCGACAACGAGATCGTGGAGCTGTACTGGCAGAGAAACGAAAGTGCCATCCGGTTGACCCACGAGCGCTACGGCGGGCTTTGCACCCGCGTGGCCATGAATATTCTGGGGGATCCCTCGGATGCCGAGGAGTGCGTCAACGACACCTACCTCAAGGCTTGGAAGTCCATTCCCCCCGAAAGGCCCCGTGCTCTGGGGGCGTTTCTGACCCGCATCACCCGCAACCTGGCCCTGGACCGCTACCGCACCAAGCGGCGGCAGAAACGGGACGGGGAGTTTACGGTCATGCTCTCCGAGCTGGGGGACTGCATCCCCGCTCCCGAGGAGACTGACGCCACCGAGCTTCTGGCCCATATCAAAGAATTTTTGCGGGAGCTGGAGGACACCGACCGCAACCTCTTCGTGGGCCGCTACTTCCACGCCTACGAGGTGCAGAGGATGGCCGAAGCCTACGGACTGACGCCCAACGCCGCGTCCCTGCGGCTGTACAAGACCCGCGAAAAGCTACGGGTCTACCTGAACGAAAGGGGGTATCACGTATGAAGAAGAAGGAGATCAAGGGGCTTTCCGCCTTTGAACTGCTGGAAGGTCTGGACGACGACATGATCCTTTCCGCCTCTCTGCCCGAGGCGGCGCCTGTGGCTCCCCCTACGGCGGGGGAGAAGATCACCGCCTTCTTTGCCCGCATGGGGAAGGGCGGTATGGCGGCGGCCATCACGGGGATCGCGGTGGCGGTGGCGGTGCTGTTGGGGATCGCTCTGGCGCGGCCTTTTGGGGTCATTGACCCGCCCGATACCGACCCGAGCCACGGTATCCAGAACGGCACCGAGGCCGATCCCGGTACGGGGGAAGGCGTTATCGCCCCTCCCCTCACCCAGAACCCCGAGCAGGAAAAAGGGCCTGTGGCGGTGATCTCGGACGGGATCACGGTGTATCCCCAAGGGTACTGCGTATGGGAATCGGGACAACATCGAAACGAGCAGGGGGAACTGGAGGGTTATGACGCCGACGGCCGAGGCGCGGTTGGTATGCTGGATCGGCTCTGGGATGTGCTTCCTGTTCTGCGGACGGCGGGGAACGATTTTGATGCAGTCCTCCCCGACCATATGACCCTGCGAAGCGTACGGGTCTTTGAAATGGTGGAGGTACAGACCAAGACCTTTGAGGAGCTTGCGCTGATCTCCGACGAAATGGAGGACTATCGCGACAGACCTTGGGAATTCCTGTCCACACTGCGCGGCGAATACACCGTGGTGCTGGAGGTCTACCACGAGACCAACTACTCCGAGGATGAATACACCAAGGGCGTGGACGAGTATGCCTTCGTGCTGGACGTGGATCCCACCATGAACGAGAAAGCCCCCGTCCGCGTGATCCACGACGGCAAGACCTATTTCCCCACGGGGTATCTGCTGGAGGAGAGCTACTATGACGCCGAGCTGAAGCAGGAGGTCACCAAGCACTATGACGGCGCGGAGAAGATCCTGAAGGAGCTGGTCAAGACCCTGCCCACCGCCACCGTGACCCAAGGGGAGTCCCTGTCCCTCTACCTTGCCCCCTTCTATGATCTGAAGTCGGTCAAGGTCTACCGGGATCTGACCCTGTGGGCGCTGTCCGAGACCGAGGAGCCCCTGACCCAGCTATCCGAGTGGGACACGGGGGACTACTACCTCATCATCACCGCCGCCTTCATGGGTACGGGCGCGACCACCGTGGACGAGTATCCCATCCATATCCGAATCGTGGAGGAACGGGAGGAGGAATCCACCCCCGCGGGCGACGTGGGGGAGACCCCCGAGCCGCCCCGCCTGACGGTGAGTACGGGCTTCGGCAGTCTGCACTTCGGGAACGCGAGCCATAGCGAAGAGTACTACGAGGGCTATATGCTCTGGACGGAGCAGTGGTACGACGGCGGTATGGTCAGCGGTGACGGCCTGGGCGCCACGGGACAGCTTTCGGATATTTCCGCCGGGCTTCCCGTGCTTCGCCACAACGCGGGGGAGGAACCCTTCCTTCATGTGTACGAGAAAAAGGACACCCTGACCCGCATCTATGTCTGCCGCGAAGATCATAGCTTCTATTTCGATGCGGAGGCCGCCCCGATCCTTGCCTCCCTGCCCGTGGGTAGATACATCATCGTCCTGCGTGTGGAGACCCAAGGCGACTACATCGAGGAAGCCGAGGCCTACGAGCGCACCTGCACCGAGTATGCCTTTTGGCTGGACGTCGTGGAGCCCCCCGAGACTAAGTCCTATATTCTGGTCACCGGCGGCGGCCAGCAGGTGGAATTGGAAGCCGAAAAGGACGGCTTCCTTGCGTGGCGTGAGGTGGATCTCAGCCATCAGGTGGTCACCCCCGCCGTCTCGGTGATCTTCACCGATAATGACGCTATGCGCGCCCTCCCCGACATGGTGATCCCCTACGGTACCTCCCTCAACCTGTCTCCCCGTGAGGCGGACGACGCCCTCTGCGGCGTAATCCTGTACACCGCCAAGGGGGAAGCCATCGCCGAGTCGAACAGCCTTTCGGTGGTGGAATCTCTGGAAAACGACGGCTGGGACAAGGGTGTGATCCTGGTTTTGCAGATTGTTTCCTCTGTCAGCGAGACCGAGCGGGTCTGCTATGAGTACGCCATTGACCTGACCATTACCCAACCGTAATACGGCCCCCAAGCCCGCCTCTCACCCGAGGGGCGGGCTTTTTCCATGATAAAAAATCCATAAAATCCCCAAAACCGTCTTGCAAAAATCCGTACAACATGATATAATTAGGTATCATCTATGTAAGGAGACCGCGTACATGAAAAGAACTTCCTTATTTCTCTTCTTGCTCTGTATCGTATTGACCGTTGCGGCAGTTGCCTGTACCTCCGTACCCGATGGGACAGAGACCGAGTCCGGGACCGCAGCGGCTACCGAGTCGGAAGAATCCACCGAGGAGCCTACCGAACCGCTCCCCGAGGAGACAACGGCGGCCGAGACCGAGCCTGCCGAGACCGAGCCCGAGACTACCGTCGAGCCCAACGTCATTTCGGTTACCGAGGGTCAGGTGCGTGTGGTGGTCTATTCCGATTCGCTTGTGCGGGTGGAGGTCGCCAAGGACGGCGGGTTTGAGGATCGCCCCACCTTTGCCGTGACGGGGCGGGATAGCTTTATGGGTATCCCCGCGGAGCTGGTGACGAGCGCGGAAGAG
Organism: Clostridia bacterium; assembly: GCA_017483125.1. Taxonomy (GTDB): domain Bacteria; phylum Bacillota; class Clostridia; order Oscillospirales; family CAG-272; genus CAMEON01. The sequence goes on along the minus strand of JAFULU010000155.1, from coordinate 4,435 downwards.
GGAGATTTCGTATATATCCGCACCCCGCGCTATACGGTGGAGCTGAAGAAGGACGCTTCCGGCGTCCGCGACGTCAGGATCCTGAACCCGAGCGGGGATAGCCTGTGGACGGCCAAGGATATTCACAACACCGCGGAGTGCTATCTTCCCGAGCCCTACGCTACCCCCAATGTCTGGTGCTTCAACGATTCCCCCCGTCTGGTCAAGGCGGAGGATCCCTATACGCCCAACGGCAGCCCCAACAACGGCTGGAGCTACCAAAACGAGGCGGAGGACTACTACATTTTCATTTCCATGGGGGATGCCGCAGACCTTCGCTATGATTTCAACAAGCTGACGGGCGCTTGCGAGATGATCCCCCTCAAGACCTTAGGCCTGTGGTATTCCCGCTATATAGAACTGTCCGACCGCAGGATCTACCAATTGATCGAAACCTACCATAAGAAGGATTTCCCCCTGGACGTGTTCGTGGTGGACACCGATTGGCGCTTGGGCGGTTCCACGGGTTACGACGTCAATACCGAGCTGTTCCGCGACATTGAGGAATTCTATGCCAGGGCCGCCAGCCTGGGCGTGCTGACCGTCATGAACGATCACGTCCGCGATTACAGCGGCTCCATGCTGGAGGAAGATCAGCTGAACTGGTTTACCGAAAATCTGCAAAAAAAGCTGAATCAGGGCATGAGCGCGTGGTGGTATGACCGCAACTGGAGCTACCGCCTGAACTCCCCCTTCCCCGGCATCCACGGTGACCTTCTGGGTCAGGATATGTACTACACCCTGACCGATGCCGTCAACGGAAACAACCGCACGTGGCTCCTCTCGAACGTCTACTGGATCGGGGCCTCCAACATTACGAATACGCCTCACGTTGCCTCCCACCGCTACAGCCTCCAATGGACGGGAGATATTCTCGGTCACCGTAAGGCCCTGCGAACCGAGCTGGAGCACGCGGTCTATGCGGGCGCGGCGGCGGCCATGCCTTACGTCCTGAGCGATATCGGCGGGCATCTCGGGGATCCCGATCCCGATCTGTACATTCGCTGGGTACAGTACGGTTCTCTGTCCTCCATCATGCGCTTCCACTCCTTCAGACACGACCGCTCTCCTTGGGTCAAGGGCGACACCGCCGAGGAGGTCTCCCGCGTCTACATCCGTATGCGCTACCGCCTCATGCCCCTGTATTACAGTCTGGCACGGGATAATTACGATACCGGACTCCCCATCATGAAGCGGCTGGACTTCGTCTATCCGCAGTATGAGGAGTCCCGCCGCAACGACCAGTATCTGCTGGGGGACAACATTCTGGTGGCCCCCATTACCTCAGACGCCAACTACGTCCCCATCCCCTCCGAGTGGTTCACCACGGCGGACGGAGCGCAGGGGCTTACCGCCGCCTACTACACCAACGCGGACCTGAAGGGTGACCCCCGCGTGACCCGTGTGGATGCCTCCGTAAACTTCGATTGGGGGATCGGCTCCCCCGGCTACGGGCTGGGAGCCGATCAGTACAGCGTCCGCTGGACGGCTACGCTGACCAACCGCTCCGAGTATCCCATCCGTATCGCGGCCCTGTCGGACGATGGCATCCGTGTCAAGGTGGACGGTCAGCTCGTGATCGACAACTGGGCGGCATCGGATTCGGTGCTGTCCGAGAACACCTCCTTCCGTATTGAAAAGGGACAGACCTGCGAGCTGGTGGTCGAATACTACGAGGAAGGCGGGCAGGCCAAGGCACAGCTCTACTACTGTCCGATCCTCACGGATGACGGCAATGAACAGCGTGAGGTGTTTATCCCCGACGGCACGTGGGTGGACGTATGGTCGGGCGATACCTTCACGGGGCCTCAGACCGTTACCGTAGGCCACACCTTGTACACCTCCCCCATTTTCGTGCGGAGCGGTAGCTTTACGGTGTTGGCCGACGATGCCGACACCCTGTCCACCTCGGATTGGGATAAGCTGGCTCTGGACGTTTACCCCTGTAACGGTGAGACCGACTATGGCTACGAGCTTTACGAGGACTACGGCACCACCGAGGCCTATATGGAGGGAGGATACCGCCGTACCCCCATCCGCATGGTGCAGGACGGCCAAGGTCAGCTCGCCATCCGGATTTCCCCTGCCAAGGGCGGATACAAGACCGATTTTGATACCCGCACCTACACCCTCCGCCTCCACGAGACCGAGGGCTTCAAGGTCAGCGAGGTACAGGTGAACGGCGAGACTGTGGATTTCACCCGCATTCAAAAAGCCGCCGCATACACCGAGGGCGGTCTGCCCTTCGCCTTTGATACCGCCGCCTGCGACAGCGACGTAGTCATCATCACCTTCACGGCTCCCATCGACGGAACCGCCACGGTCGTGGTCAACCCCTCCGATACGTCCATTATTCCGTAATCAAATTTTTGAAATACACGCAAGATAGGAGAACCTACCATGAAGATCAACCAAAAGATCCCCGCTCTGAACGGGTCCATCATCGACCCCCGTACCCGCCGCTACATCGCCCCCAAGCGGGTGGTGCTGACCGAGGGTAACGTGCATAACCCCGAGTCCCTGCTTCAGGAGAGAAGCAACCAGATCACCCTGGGCGTGGGCGAGTGCTGTACCATGCGCAACGTCCCCGGTGAGCCCAAGGCCAAGCTGGTGCTGGACTACGGCTGTGAGTTCCCCGGCTCCATCCGCCTCATGATCTGGGGCGCGGGCTCCAAGGGCTGCGGCGACGACGCCCGCTGCAACATCATCGTCCGTACCGGTGAGTCGGTCATGGAGGCCATCACCCCCATCAAGGTCAAGAACACCACCAACGATCACGCCATCCGCGACCGCGTCATGAACGTGGGCTTCTACTCCGCCAACGAGACCAACGAGTCGGGCCAGCGGTTCGTCTGCGTGGAGCTCATCGACGACGAGGCCGTGGTATCCTTCAAGGCCATTCAAGGTGTATTCCACTATCTGGATCTGGACTACAAGGGCTCCTTCGAGTGCTCCGACGAGAAGCTGACCCGCATCTGGAACACCGCCGCCTACACCGCCCACGTCAATATGCAGGAGTACCTCTGGGACGGCATCAAGCGCGACCGTCTGGTCTGGATCGGCGATATGCACACCGAGGTCAACACCATCCTGGCCACCTTCGGCTACAACGAGATCGTCCCCCGCTCCCTGGACGTGGTCCGCGACGAGACCCCCGTGGGCGCGTGGATGAACGGCATCTCGGCCTACTCCATCTGGTGGCTCCTGATCCACTGCGACTGGTACCGCGCCTTCGGTGACAAGGCCTACCTGGAGGAGCAGAGAGACTACCTCCGAGGCCTTCTGACCCTGCTGGCCTCCTTCGTGGACGAGGACGGCGGCGAGACCCTCCCCGAGGGCCGACTTCTGGACTGGCCCACCAACGACGATCCCGTGGCCAAGCACGTGGGCTTCCAGGGCCTTTTGAAGCTGGCTCTGGACAACGGCGCCTACCTGCTCCGCGAGCTGGGCGAGGACGAGACCGCCGCCCTCTGCGAGGCCTCCTCCGAGAAGATGAAGGGCCACAAGCCCGCCCCCACCGCCGCCAAGCAGGCCAACGCCTTCATGGTGCTGGCAGGGCTTTCCGATCCCGTTGAGGTCAACGAGCGGGTCATGATCCCCGGCGGCGGCCATGGCTACTCCACCTTCATGGGCTACTACATCATGGCCGCCAAGGCCAAGGCAGGCGACCACGCGGGCGCTCTCCGCGACATGAAGGAGTACTGGGGCGGTATGCTGGACATGGGCGCCACCACCTTCTGGGAGGACTTCGACCTTGACTGGATGAAGAACGCCGGCCGCATCGACGAGGTGGTTCCCGAGGGCATGGTGGACATCCACGGCGACTACGGCAACTACTGCTACGTCAAGTTCCGTCACTCCCTCTGCCACGGCTGGGCCTCGGGTCCCTGCCCCTACCTGTCCAACTACGTGCTGGGCGTCAAGAACCTGGCCCCCGGTAAGTACGAGGTCAAGCCCGATCTCGCATGGCTGGATTGGGCCAAGGGCTCCTACCCCACTCCCAAGGGCGAGATCAAGGTCTGGGCCTTCAAGGACACCGAGGGCAAGACCGTGGTCAACATCGAGGCTCCCGCGGGCATCGAGATCATTCGCTGATATGGGTGGCTGATCTACCCATACCATAAAGAGACCCACCGCTTTCATGGGAAGGCGGTGGGTTTCAAATTTGGGTTTATCGAACTGTTCGTTTGTGCCTTGCCCGCGTTATTTGCCCTCTCACCGCTGCGCGGAGCTCCCCCAAAGGGGGAGCCTTAGAACGGCGGGAAAAAACTTGTCGGGAAAGGGGATTTTGCTGGTTTTGTACGAAAGGCTCTCCCTCTGGGAGAGCTCCCGCGAAGCGGGTGAGAGGGCTATTCGGCGGGAGCAAGCCCCCGCCCTACGACGAGGAACCCCACCG
>JAFULU010000154.1 GCA_017483125.1 Clostridia bacterium | reverse complement strand
TGTACAAGATCTCGGGCCACTGGGATCACTACCTGGACGGTATGTTCATCCTGGGCGACCCCTACGACGAGACCAAGGAGTGCTTCGCCCTGCGTCCCATGACCTGCCCCTTCCAGTACCAGGTCTTCCTGAACCGCAAGCGCTCCTACCGTGACCTCCCCATGAGACTGGGCGAGACTTCCACCCTGTTCCGCAACGAGGACAGCGGTGAGATGCACGGTCTGATCCGCGTCCGCCAGTTCACCATCTCCGAGGGTCACCTCATCCTGCGCCCCGAGCAACTGGAGGAGGAGTTCAAGGGCTGCCTGGAGTTGGCCAAGTACGTCCTGGACACCGTGGGTATGTTGGAGAACTGCACCTTCCGCTTCTCCCAGTGGGATCCCGCCCGCGCCGGCATCAAGTACGAGGGTACTCCCGAGCAGTGGGAGCACGCCCAGACCGTCATGGGTCAGATCCTGGATAACCTGGGTGTGGAGTACACCATCGGCATCGACGAGGCCGCCTTCTACGGCCCCAAGCTGGACATCCAGTACAAGAACGTCTTCGGCAAGGAGGACACCATCGTCACCATCCAGATCGATATGCTCCTGGCCGAGAAGTTCGGCATGGAGTACGTGGATTCCGACGGTCAGCTGAAGAAGCCCTACATCATCCACCGTACCTCCCTGGGCTGCTACGAGCGCACCCTGGCTTACCTCATTGAGCGCTACGCCGGTGCTCTGCCCACCTGGATGGCTCCCGTACAGGCCAAGTTCCTGCCCATGGGCGATGATGAGATCGAGTACTGCCAGAAGATCGCCGACCGCATGACCGCTATGGGTATGCGCGTGGAGATCGACAAGTCCAACAACACCGTGGGCTACAAGATCCGCGCCGCCCAGCAGGAGAAGGTGCCTTACATGCTGGTCGTCGGCGGTAAGGAGATCGAGCAGAACGCCGTGGCCGTCCGCTCCCGCAAGGATGGCGAGCGTGGTGTCATGCCCGTGGATCAGTTCATCAGCGAGATCATGATGGAGATCGCGGAGAAGAGAAGATAATTGATAGTATTTCGGGGGAGAAGAACTTTTTGGAAGAAGTTTTTCTCCCCCGTGTCCCCTCTTTTCAAGAACTTTCAAAAAAGGAATCGACCAATGAAAAAACTGTTTACTGCCATTCAAAAAAACGCTCACGCGACGGTCGCGGCTCTGCTGGATAAATCTCCCGCGCTGATCCGGTGTGTCCATCAGGGCAATCCAAAGAAGTTCGATGGACAATCGCCCCTGCAAGTGGCACTGAAAACCGCCGATACTCAAATGGTGGAGCTGTTGCTCACCTTTTGTCCCGATGTGAATTTCATGGAGACTGAGTCTTGCGCCAACGACTGGCGCGCGCCTGTGCTTCACGATGCTATTGATCGCGCGATCATGGCGACTCGCTGGAACGTGCGGCGTCCTGACGGTCTTGAAGTATTCAACACGCAAGCCCAGGCAGACGAAGCCTTTGCCATTCTGAAAAAGCTCATCGAGTTGGGCGCAGACGTCAATGCGCAAGATTCCTATGGCAATGCGGGCATAGATCGAGCTTGCCTGCAAGCACGGCAGATCCTCCCGCGTCCCAACAGCGATGATCGAGTGTTGACGGATGAACTAAGGAATGATCTCAGCCGTATTTTTGCTTTGTTGAAGCTGAGCGGGGCGGATATGAGCTATACCGCGCCCAGTGCCTTCGGGAGAACCTATGCGGAGCAGTACAGCGGCGAATCCGTAAGTGTGTTTATTACAGCGTAACGAACAGGAGAGATATTTTGAAACTACTGAAGATATTCGGCACATCCGACCCTACCATGAAAACCATCCGCCGTGAAAGTGTCCGCGGCATCCTCATGGATCCCGATGGTACGCTACATATGGTTACCTCAACCCAATACCGAGACTGCTGTTTCCCCGGCGGTGGTATTGAGGAGGGTGAGGATCACATTGACGCTTTGATCCGTGAGGTGATGGAGGAAACAGGCTATGCCGTTGATCCCGCCTCGGTTCAACCCTTCGGCCGCGTGGATCAATTCCTCCACAACAGCTTTTTCAGCGCGAACGAGATGCACCTGATCAACTATTTCTACCTTTGCCGCGGTACAAGGGTAGCCGACCCCACTCCTACTGAGAATGAGAAAAACGAGGGCGTAGCCCCCGTATCGGTTACCTTGGAGGAGGCTCTGGCCATGAATCGGGCTTTGGCGGACACCGATTACCATTGGGTCCCTCGTGAAACCTTTGTGCTGGAGCTGCTGCAATCCGGTGATATTCCCACACAGCTCCTGATCTCCGCCCGCGCCGCCCTCGCCCGCGCCAACTTCCTGGGGGGCTATGGCTGCGCCCAATCCGTCCTCCTGGCCTACGCCGACCTCACGGGCCTGGACGAGACCACCCTCGCCAAGCTCGGCTCCTCCTTCGGCGGCGGCATGGGAAGACTCCGCGAGGTCTGCGGCGGGGTCACGGGTGCCTTCGCCGTCCTGGGCCTTCTCTGCGGCTACGACGACCCCGCCGACAAGGAAGGCAAGAGCCGTCACTACGCCGACATCCGCGAGCTGGCTCGCCGCTTCACCGAAAGAAGCCGCGGCGGCTCCATCGTCTGCCGTGAGATCCTCAAAAACGCGGGGCTTTCGGGAGAAAAAGGCGGTGAAGCCGAGGCACGCACGACCGAATACTATGAGAAGCGCCCCTGCCCCGAGCTGGTGGCCCTGGCCGCCGAGGTGCTGGGGGAGATGCTGGTTGAAAAGGGGATCTTGAAGTAGGATTGAGGTTTAGCGGGACGATCAACACGATGGCTCGGTTTCTGATAACCCATTGTAGGGAGCGACGCCCTCGTCGCTCCGCAACCTAAAGATTGCCTTTATCTATTGTTATATTTGTGTTTTTTGCCCTTACATCCGAAGCATATCGGCATGTTCTATGTGGCGGAGCGACGAGGGCGTCGCTCCCTACAGGTGTTTGTGCCGACCGAAACATCCCGACAAACCCAAATTTGACATACAAGACCGCCCCCGATGGATGAACCGTCGGGGGCGTTGTTTATTGGTTTTTTCAGCGAATGTAAATAGCCATACCCGCGGCGGAGGTCTCATAGTCGGCGGGGATCTCCAGATCGTGGCCCTCGTTGACGCCGTACCAGAAGATCTCACTCGTACAGTCAAAGGACAGTAACATGACATAGTGGACGTATTCCTCCAAGAGGTCAGGACGGATGTGGGGAAGAATGTGGGAGTCCGTCGCCTCGATGAGGGCGGCCACTACCTCGGCGGCAATTCCGTTCAAAGACTCCGCGTACATTTTGTCCAGTTCGGGAACTTCTGCCCATTTCAAGACAGGAACATTGAGACGGAGGCCTCCTTCAGAGGTTGCAAGGAAGCCATTTTTCACCAATTGAGCGGCAGTCTCCTGCTCGTTGGAGGTCAGCTCGGCACGGGGATCCTCCCAGAGACGCATGACCAGATTCGCGTTGCCCTCGGTGATGAGGGTGTCGCGGCTCATGGAGAATGGCTCAGCCTCGTAGAGGTTGGCCACGGTAATGGAGTGCTTGGCAGTGCGGAAATGGTAGTGCATATTGCTCCAACACATACCCTTGTATTCGCCGTGCTGAACGATCTGTTCATCGGGATAGGTCACGCGCCCGTAGAGACGCCAGGGCTTGCCGTTATCGTCAGCCACTTTGTGGGGGCATACCTCCTTATAGAGCTCCATCATACGGTCGTTCATCCCCCACGCGGCGCGGACGTACAGGAACCACAACAGATACCCGTCCGAGAGATCACCCTCGTTGAGGATGAGCTTCCGCGCCTCGGGGAGCAGATCGCGGATGATGGCGGTCACGCGGGGCATGGTGGCCAGATGGATGGCGTTGGCGGCCACCTGCATATCCACGTCGGCCTGCTGGGGAACGACGGGAAAGTCGTCGATGAAGGTGGAGGGAGCGGTCTCCTTGATGAATCTGTGCTTCAGAAGATAGTCGATCTTGTCCTCAAAATACACGGGAGCCACCCCGATGGCCTCGGCGATCTCCCGGACCGTCTTGCCCTCATAGGCGCAGGCTACCAAAATCTGCTTGACCATGGTATCCTGCAAAAAATGCCAATGGCTGGGAATGTCGTTGCACCCGCACATATTCAGGTCGGCGGGGGCGTAGGACAGGCGCTTATTCTTGGTCTCGTTGTTTTCCATGGGTTCTTCCATACCTTTCTTCAGGTTCTTTCGGGCGTCAAAGAGGCGGGATTTCACCGTCCCCTCGGGGATACCGAGGCAGGCCGCGATCTCCTTGACGCTCCTGTTTTGGAGATAGTACAGAACTACACATTCCCGCTGGATGCGGGAGAGCAGGGACAGCTCAAGGGTCAGCCTCGCCCGCTCCTCCTCGGCTACCAGGGCCTCGTCGATGTCGAAAAGGTCGAAGTAGGAAGGCTCGCCGTCGGACAGCTCCCCCACCGATGCCCCCAAGAGAACAGCCTGCTTCTTGCGGGCGCGGTAGAAAAGACGGAGGCGGTTTTGGGCGAGTCCCCAGAACCAGGGGTAAAAGGCGGCGGGGGGCTCACCTCTACCGCAGGCCTTGCGGTAGGATATGATGGCCTCCAGCAGGATCTCCTGGGACAGATCCTCGGCATCGTGGGTGTTGCTCACGTGGCGATAGCACCACAGATAGGCGGCCTCCATCAGCTCGCCGTCAAACAGCTGTGCTTCCTGTGTGTTCATAGATCTCCTTTGGACGGGGAGTCCTTGTGAGGCCGTCTGCGGCCTCGGCGTTCGGTACCGTACACCCAATAAGTAACAGGGAAGGGCGGTCGGTTTGGTGGTATGGAAAAGTTTTTTCAAAAAATCTCCCGTCAAGATGGCGGGAGAGTGTTCAAATTTGGGTTTGTCGGTGAGTTGGGTTTCCTCGTTCTATGCCTTCCCCAGCGGGGAAGGGGGACCACCGTAGGTGGTGGATGAGGAGAGTGGGTTTGGTTTTTTATTCGGGTGTATGCGGGAACCCTTGATACGACAAGAAAATTCATACCCGATGCCGAGCGGAAACTTGCTCTCCTCATCCACCGCTCCGCGGTCCCCCTTCCCCGCTGGGGAAGGCTCACGAGGAAACCCACCGATAAACTGCAATTTGCAACTACCTCAAACCAGCTTCTTCGCCCACTTCCCCGACTTCAGCATAAAGAACCCGATGATACACTTGAACAGCTCAAGGCTCATGCAGATCACGAACAGGGGGATGATGGGCAGATCGGTCAAACGCGACAGGATCAGGCCCGTGGGGACGCTGACCGCCCAGACGAAGGCGGAGTCAAAGAGAAAGGTGATGAAGGTCTGCCCCCCCGAGCGGAGAGTGAAGTAGCAGTTGTGGGCGAAGGAGCTGAAGGGCATGAGGGCGGCGTAGACCACGATCATGACCGCCGCCAGAGCCTTTACGTCCTCGGTGACGTTGTAGACCACGGTGAACAGGGGGGACATGGCCGCCATGACCGCACCGATCCCCGCACAGAGGACGCAGGAGAAGGCGATGATCTTGCGGTCGGTGTCCCTGGCCTCCTCGATCTGCCCCGCGCCCAGCTGGTTGCCCACGATGATGGCTACGGCAGAACCCATGGACATATAGACGATATTGAAGACGTTGGAGATGGTCACGGCGATGTTCACCGCCGCCACCGCTACAAGCCCTCGGGTGGAGTAGCACTGGTTCAGCACCGTCATGCCCGAGGACCACAGAAGCTCGTTGAGCATGAGGGGCAGGGACTTGACGAATATCTGACCCACCAGAGCCGCGGGGATGCGGGGGGAGCGGTACAGGCCCTTGAAGTAGGGCACCTTTTTGGTGTGGGTGTGGCTCCAGATCACCACGATGGACAGCTCCACCACGCGGGCGATGACGGTGCCCCAGGCCGCGCCCACCACCCCCAGAGCGGGGAAGGGGCCGATGCCGAAGATGAGGAGCCAGTTAAAGAGGGCGTTGGTGCAGACCGCCACCACCGAGGCCACCATGGGGGTCACGGTCTGCCCCGTCTCGCGGAGGGTGGCGGAGTAGACCTGGGTCAGAGCCATGGGAACCAGCGCGATGAGGGCCACCTTCAGGTACTCGCGGCCGTAGAGCAGGGTCATGGCCGCGTCCGCGGTGGTGTCGTTCTCGGTGAGGAACAGGGTGATGAGATCCTCACCGAAGGGGATGAGGATAGCCCCGCCCACCGCCAGGATCAAGAGGATGGCGTAGAGCTTGAAGCGAATGGAGTAGCGCAGTCCCTCGTTGTCCCCCTTGCCGAAGAACTGGGCGGTGAAGATACCCGCTCCCGACAGCCCTCCGAACACGCAGAGGGTGAAGACGAAGATGAGCTGGTTGGCGATGCCTACTCCCGAGAGCGGCTCGGTGCCCAGCCGTCCCACCATGACGTTGTCCAGGAGGTTGACGAAATTGGTGATGCCGTTCTGGATGATGATGGGGACGGTGATGGCCAGGACGGTTTTGTAAAAGGCCTTGTTGCCTATGAGTTTTTTGATATTCATGAAAGAATGACCTCAATGGAAATGGGAGGGGTGGCGAGTACCGCCCCTCTCGTTTGCGTGGGTATAAGCCGCCTCGGTCGGGAAGCGGCCCGCCTTTTGTCAGCCGAGGATCTCCAGAAGCTCACGGCGTACACCGTCCAGAGCCTCGTGGGAGAACTCGTAATCATCGAAGGTACGGCAGACCTTATGAATCAGCGCGAGAGCCTTGGCCTTGTCCCGCTTGCCGAGAATGTTGAAGAGCTCGTAGTCAACGGCACCCGCTCTCTGTAGGTGGCCGCGGACACCGTACCAGACGGTATCCCCCATGGGATAGACCACGTGGCCGTTGCCCGCGGGGTAACTGACCCCGTCGGTGTGGTAGTTGGTGTCGTAGCGGCCCTCGGGGTTGTGGAAGTGGTAACCCCAATGAAGGAAGCCGGGAGCGTCGTACTTGTAGCACATCCACATGGGCAGACGGCTGGCGGGCAGGGGCAGGTCGATGATGCGGTTCATGCAGTAACCCCCGGGGAAGCCGCAGGTGTAGATCCACATGGTCTCGCCGCAGGCCTGGAGGCGCTTGTAGTCCTCGATATACTTCTCATAGATGGCTTGCTTGACCACCCAGATATCGCAGGCCCCCGCCAGCTCGGAGGACTCCACGGGATCGTTGATGATGACCCCGGGGATGCACTTGCGGCAGATGCCCGACAGGGCGCGGTAGGTCAGGCTGTTGGGGAACTGAGGCTCGTCCACCAGGCATTGCATATAGTTCTGCTCCCAGCCGTTGCGCTTGATGCACTCATAGGCGCGGGTGAAGTAGATCTTCAGCTGGCGGTAGCCCTCGATGGAGGAGGCGGTGACCTCTCTGTCCCACAGGAGGAAGTGGTCGGGATCGTCCCACCTCTTGAAGCGGGCCACGAAGCCGCCCATGATGTACTTGAAGCCGTGGGCCAGGGCGCGGTTGCCCACCAGCTCGGCGGCGGTGAAGTCAAAATCCACCACCTTGCCCTCGCTGTCCCGCACGGGCTTGCCCGAGGGGATCATGAGGTAGTCGTTGCGCATATCGGTCTCGTTGTCCAGGTAGCGGTCCAGGATCTCCATATACTTCTCGGAGTAGGCCTCCACCTTGTGGTCCTTGGCCAGACGGTCGTAGTAGATCCAGTTGACCATGTGGAATACAGAGTCTGCCAGGGCGGGGACTTGGACGTTGTAGATCTTGACCGACACGGGTACGGTCAGGGTCTCACCTCCCACGGTGACGGTCAGCTCGCTCTCAAACACGCCTACGGGGGCGTCGGCGGCCACGTTGATACGGATATAGAAGGCGGCTCTTCCCGCCTCGGTCTCCCCCTCGTCAATGGGGCGGGTGATCTCGTAGACGTTGAAGGGGGCCTTGCGGGTGACGAAGTGCTTCACCGAATCGTAATCGGTGGTGCAGAGCATCTTGGCGTCGCTGTTCAGGGGTACCGTGGCGGTCAGGAGCTGGTAGACCACCGCCTCACAGCCCTCCATGGAAAAATCGGCGGTGATGGCCTCGCCGCCCTTCAGCGCGCAGTCGGTCAGCACCTGAAAGCAAACGTCGGCTCCGCGGGGAGCGAACAGCTCGGCTTTGTTCTGAACCGTGATCGGACTGTCGGGATAGACCCATTCGTTCTCGGAAAACACCTGATATCTCATACGTTGGTTCCTTTCTTGGCGTAGAGTCGGGGCGGGCACGGGGAATCGGGGCACCGCTTGACCGTCACAGGGTATTATACCATATTTCTATGGCTTTTTCAAGTGCTTTTGGGAAACCGACCGAAAGAAGGTTGAGCCGATCCAACAGGGAAGTCCGACGGAGTCCAAAACGGTGAGGAACCAAAAAAAGGGGACATACCGACGGTTCGGTATACACCCCAAGCCAAGGTGAGTGAAAAGGAAATCCGCGCTACTATGAGGCCGCCCTCATGAAGGAGCCCCGGATGCTTATGAACTTTCTCATCGTTCAATTTGGGTTGCTTATGGTGAGCCATAACAGCGGCGGAATGTTCTTCGCGGTGGGCTGGCCCGGTCAATGGCGCGCAGGTTTTGATTCCTGGAACGGAAGCCCGCGTATATATGACGGCCAGATGAAACTGGATACCTACCTGCGTCCGGGTCAGACCATACGGACGCCCCTCTCCAGCTTTCTGTTCTACAAAGGAAACGATACCGACCGCGCCACCAATCTTTGGAGAAAATTCTATATAGACTGTAATATGCGGAAACCCGGTGGAGAGACCTTTGAACCGGCCGTGGCGGCGGTCACCTCCTGGATGTACGGCGAAATGGTGGGCGCGAATGAGGCGAATCAGATCGATGCCATCAAGACCTATCATGACAACGGCATTGCTTTGGACTACTTCTGGATGGATGCCGGCTGGTATTACAAGACGGGAACCCAATCTCTGGACGTCTGGCTGCCTACGGGCACATGGTACGTAGATGAATCCCGTTTCCCGACCAAGTTCAAGGCTATTTCGGATTATGCCCACAGCAAGGGAACCAAGACCATTCTGTGGTTTGAGCCCGAGGTG
>JAFULU010000153.1 GCA_017483125.1 Clostridia bacterium | reverse complement strand
GTACTGTCAAGGGAGAACAAAGAAAAACGCCGCGATGCACACGGCGTTTTCTGTTTCTTACGGTAATATCAGGCCTTCATAACCGCCAGCCCGCACCAATCGTTGTCGGTGAGGCACTCCACGATCTTGAAGCCGTTCCGCTCAAAGCACTCCACCACGTCGTCGCACCGCTCGGCGATGATGCCCGAGGCCAGCAGGACGGCATCGTCCTTCATATATTTACCCACGTCGGGGGTCATGCGGATGATGATGTCGGCCACGATGTTGGCGCAGACCAGATCGTACTGCCCACCCTCCAGGGAGACCTGCTTGAGAAGGTCGGACTGGTCGCAGGTGACGTTCGTGAGCCCGCTGTCCTTGATGTTCTCCCGCGCCACACGGACGGCGGTGGGATCAATGTCGTAGGCGCGGCAGATCTCGGCACCCAGACGGGAAGCGCAGATGGCCAGAATACCCGTGCCCGTGCCCACGTCCAGCATCCGCTGACCCTCCTTGGTGTACTTCTCCAACAGACGGATCACCAGGCGGGTGGTCTCGTGAGTACCCGTACCGAAGGCCATACCGGGATCCATGCGGATGACGATCTCACCCGCGGCGGGGGTGTACCGCTCCCAGGCGGGGCAGATGACGATCTTCTCCCCGATCTTGATGGGCTTGTAGTACTGCTTCCAGGAGTTGGCCCAGTCCTCCTCGTTGACACCCACCAGCTCTACCTCGGCGTGAAGCTCCAGCTCACCGCAACGCTGGCGGATGTAGGCCAGATCGTCCATGTAGGAGCGGTCGGAGGGGATGAAGACCGACACCGAGGCGATATCCTTGTTGGCGTTGAGGATCTTCTCGTCGATGAGATCGCCGTAGCAGGTCTTGAGGTTGGTGTCAATGTCGCTGTAGTCCTCGATCATGAGGTTGTTGTTGATCATGCTCATGACGGCCACCAGGGCGTCCAGCTCACGGAGAGGGACAGTCACCTTGACCTGGGTCCAGATCTGAACCTCACCGTAGTCCTCGCAGACGTAGTCCTCGTCGATCAGCTTTTCCAGTTCCTTATTATCGGTCATGACTTACTTCTCCTTCTTCTTGAATCCCTTGGCAAACTTACCCTTCTTGGCGTAGTTCTTCTCCCCGCAGGCCTCGGCGAACTCCCGCAGAGCGTCCTTCTGCTTCTCGGACAGCCCTCTGGGGATCTCCACGTTCACCGTAAAGATCAGATCACCGCGGCGGCCTCCCCGATCGTTGACGTAGGGAATGCCCTTGCCCCGCAGAGTGAAGACAGTACCGGGCTGGGTACCCTCCTCGATTTTGTGCTTGACGGTACCCTCCAGGGTGGGCACGTCGATCTCGGCACCCAGAGTGGCCTCGGTGACGGTAATGGGCACCTCGCAGTAGATGTTGAAGTTGTCACGCTCAAAGATGCTGTGGGCGCGGACGGTCACCTCAATGACCAGATCTCCCGCGGGGCCGCCGTTCTTACCGTCACAGCCCTGACCGCGCAGGGCGATGCGCTCCCCGTTGTCAATACCCGCGGGGATATTCACGGTCAGCTTGCGGGTCTCCCGCTCCAGGCCCGTCCCGCGGCACTTCTGGCAGGGGGACTTGATGAACTTACCGGTTCCGCGGCACTTCTCGCAGGTAGTCTTGGTCTGGAAGGTCATGCCGCCCATGCGCTGGTTGACTACCCGCTGACCCGCGCCCCGACAATCGGGACAGGTCTCGGCGCTCGTACCCGCCTCGGCACCCGAGCCGTTGCAGGAGGGGCACTTATGGAGACGGCTGTAGCTTACGTCCTTCTTGCAGCCAAACGCGGCCTCCTCAAAGGTCAGGGTCACACGGGCCAGCACGTCGTCACCCCGCTGGGGGCCGTTTCTGCGCTGGGTGGAGCCGCCGCCAAAGGCACCTCCGAAGATACTGCCGAAAATATCGCCCAGATCGCCGAAGTCACCGAAGCCGCCGCTGAATCCTCCGCCGCCGTAGCCGCCGCCCGCGGTGGGGTCAAAGGCCGCGTGGCCGAACTGGTCGTACTTGGCCTTCTTGTCGGCGTCCGACAGGACGGAATAGGCCTCGTTGACCTCCTTGAAGCTCTTCTCGGCCTCGGCGTCCCCGGGATTCAGGTCGGGGTGGTATTTCTTGGCCAGCTGACGGTAGGCCCGCTTGATGGCATCGGCGTCGGCGGATTTATCGAGGCCCAGTACCTCGTAGTAGTCTCTTTGTGCCATGATCTATGTTCCTTTCAATGGTGGGGAGTTCAGAAAAATTCGTAATGCGTAATTCGTAATGAAAATTCAAAATGGAAAGTGCAAAAGGAAAGTTCAAATTTGGGTTTGTCGGTGGGTTTGCGTAGCCGGAAGAGAGTGCTTGGCACAATGTCCGCGTTCTCCCCCACCCGCTTCGCGGGAGCCCCCTCCCGGAGGGAGCCTTTCGTCATGACGCGCGGAAATCTGTTACCCGACAAGTGATTCTTGCCCGCGCTCCTAAGGCTCCCTCCGGGAGGGAGCTCCCGCCCGCAGGCGGGTGAAGGAGAACGCGTACATAGAAATATGCAATTCGTTACGGGTAGCAAACTCCCCGCTAAACTGCAATTTTGCATTTTGCATTTTGAATTTTGCATTCAAAAACACCTTTGCGGGAAAGGACATTTTTCGTCCTTTCCCGCCCTATTCGGTTACCCTTGCCCCTCATCGGGGCAGGGAATTACTTGTTGGTGTTGTCCTCGTAGGAGGCGTCGTAGTAGGTGCCGCTGCCTCCGTCGTTACCGCCCATGTTGGGATCATAACCGCCGCCCATGTTGGGGTCGCCCTGAGGATTGGCCTGGGCGTAGAGCTTCTCGGAGAGCTTGTAGAAGGCCTTCTCCAGAGCCTCGGTGTCAGCCTTGATGTCCTCGGTGTTGCCGCCGGCTACGGTGGTCTTCAGCTTCTCAATGGCGTCCTTGACGGGGGCCTTGTCAGCCTCGGAAACCTTGTCGCCCAGCTCGTTCAGGGTCTTCTCGGACTGGAAGATCATGGAGTCGGCGCGGTTCTTGGTCTCCACGGCGTCCTTGGCCTTCTTGTCCTCCTCGGCAAACTTCTCGGCATCCTTAATGGCCTTGTCGATATCGTCCTGGCTCATGTTGGAGGAGGAGGTGATGGTGATGTGCTGCTCCTTGCCGGTGCCCTTGTCGCAGGCGGTGACGTTGACGATGCCGTTGGCGTCGATGTCAAAGGTGACTTCGATCTGGGGAACACCACGGGGAGCGGGAGCGATGCCGGTCAGCTGGAACTTGCCCAGGGTCTTGTTGTAGGCAGCCATG
>JAFULU010000152.1 GCA_017483125.1 Clostridia bacterium | reverse complement strand
CGAAGGGCATATCGCGCCCAACGGGCATATCGCGCCCAGCGGGCATATCTCGCGCAAAGCGCATATCGCTCGCCGTCAGGCGAAATCAGCCTTTTTGTGAGTTTGCGAGATGCCCTTCGGGCACGATATGCCTTGCAGGCGTGATATGCCCTTCGGGCGCGATATGCCCTTCGGGCGTGACGGGCTCCGCCCGACAAACCCAAATTTGAAACCCTAATTACGAATTTTTCATTAGAATCCCCCAATTCCCCTTGCATTATACCCGAAAATGTGGTATAATCAAATCAAGTATATCCGAGGGCGGGGAAAGACCCCGCAAAACCCATAGATAAAGGAGAAAAAATCATGAATCTGCAAGTTGGCTCTCTCATAAACGGCTTCCGCGTGGTTCGCGACGGGGACGTCCCCCTGCTGAACGCCCACTACTGGAAGCTCCAGCACGAGGCCACCGGCGCCACTCTCTACTACTCCGACCGCGACGACGGCCAGATGGTCTTCTCGGTGGGCTTCCGTACCCTCCCCGAGGACGATACGGGCGTCTTCCACATCCTGGAGCACTCCTGCCTGGACGGCTCCAAGAATTACCAACTCAAGGAGCCCTTTGTCAACCTCCTCAAGACCTCCATGGCGGTGGATCTCAACGCCATGACCTTTGAAGACAAGACCATCTACTACTTCATCTCCACCAACGAGCAGGATTACCTCAACCTCATGTCGGTGTACATGGACGCCGTCTTCAACCCCCTGCTCCTGACTGACCGCCGCATTTTTGAGAAGGAGGCCTGGCACATTGAGCCCGCGGGAGACGGTAAGGTGGCCATCTCGGGCGTGGTCTTCAACGAGATGCAGGGCAACGATAACCAGCCCGACTACATCATGTGGATGCAGAACGAGAAGCAGATCTTCCCCGACCTCTTCTTCCGCTTCAATTCGGGCGGTGACCCCGCGTTCATCCCCGAGCTGACCTACGAGCAGTTCAAGGAGACCTACCACCGCTTCTACTCCTCCCAGAACGCCATCTTCTACCTCTCGGGCAATATGGGTCTGGAGGCCGAGCTCGCCCACATTGACAGCGTCCTGACCGAAAAGGGTGTCTCCGCCTACGCAAAGCCCGCTCCCGCCCCCCTGCAGGCCCTCGTGGTCAGCCCCGACGGCACCGTCTACTACCAGCTCGCCGACAACGAGGACACCGCGGGCAATACCCACCTCATGCTGACCTACGTTCTGGGCGAGGACAAGTCCGCCGAGGTGCTGGCCTTTGCGCTCCTGTCCCGTTATCTGGCCGAGAACACCGAGTCTCCCCTGACCAAGGCGGTTCTGGACGCGGGTGTGGGTCAGGACTTCGGTATGGGCTGTGAGGGCGACTACCGCCAGCCCATGCTCTACTTCACCCTGGGTAAATCCGACCCCGAGTGCGCCGAGGGCTTCCGCGCCGCCGTGCTGGATACCCTGAAGGACATCTGCGAGAAGGGCCTGGACGCCGACCGCATCCGCGATCTGGTGGACAGCCACGAGACCGACTGCCGCCGCGCATCTTTGAGTGTGCGCACGGGCTTCCGCATCATGGAGTCCTTCATCCGCGCTCAGGTGCAGTCGGATGACGCCAACCCCGTCAACGATCTGGACACCCTCCGTGAGGCCATGGCCGCCGACGACCGCTACTTCGAGCACCTCATTGAGAAGTATATTCTGAACAGCAACCACTGGGGTCTCACCAAGTGCATCCCCTCCCGCACCCTCACCGAGGAGAAGCGCGCCAAGATGACCGCCCGCTTTGAGGCCGAGGCCGAGCGCGTCAACGCCACCGAGGGAGGCTACGCCGCCCTGGAGGCCAAGATGGCCGCCTTCAACGAGTACCTCACCGCCCCCGATTCCCCCGAGGCCGAGGCATCCGTCCCCCACCTCTCCCCCGCCGACATCAACACCACCTCGGACGTCCGCGACATGGCCGAGGAGACCGCCAAGGTGGGCGGCTGTGAGGCCAAGTCTCTCTCCTACATTACCAATACCAACGGCATGGTCATGGCGGGGCTCCTCTTTGACCTCTGCGGGCTGGACGAGACCGAGCTGTTCTACGTCCGTTGCCTCCACGACGCCCTCATGAGCCTGCCCGCTGGAAGCTACTCGGTTCCCGAGCTGACTCAAAAGTGGGTGAGCCTCCACACCAACGCGGGTCTGGGACTCCGGGTGGAGACCACGGGGGATGCCTACCTCGCCATCAATCTGGACACCCCCGCCGAGAAGCTCACCGACGCGGTGGCGCTGCTGAACGAGTATATCGCCGCCCCCGTCTTCGACCGCACCATCCTCTCCCGCATCTTCTCCAACGCCTCGGGGGTCCGCAATATGATGATCCGCCGCGGCAACATGACCGCCCTGCGCCTGGCCACCCGTACCCTGACTCTGTCGGGTGTGTACGACGAGTACCTGTCGGGTGAGTCGGCCTACCGCAACCTGTCGGATCTGGCCAACCGCTTCGATGACAACGCCGACGCCCTCATGGCAGGCATGGCCAAGGTCTGGGACAAGCTGATGGGGACGGTTCAGCCCCTGGCCTACTTCACGGGTGAGGCTGACGCCTACGAGGCATGGAAGACCGCCATCGCGGGTCTGTCCGTGGCCACCGCCGTCGCCCCCAAGGCCCCCTGCCCCCTGACCCTTTTGCCCCGCGAGAACTACGCTCTCACCATCCCCGGGGAGGTCAACTACTGCGCCGAGGTCTACGATCTGGCCGACGCGGGCGTGGCCTACTCCCCCAAGCTGGCGGTCATCCACACCCACCTGTACAGCAAGTGCTTCTGGGACGAGATCCGCGCCAAGGGCGGTGCCTACGGTGCCTCTGCCATCGGCTTCCGTCAGGGTATCGTGGGCTACGTCTCCTACCGTGACCCCCGCGTCACCGATACCTTTAGTGTCTACGGAAGCGTCCCCGCCTGGATCGAGGCGAATATGCCCGCCGAGGAGGAGATCGGCTCCATGATCGTCTCCACCGTGGGCTCGGCCTACTTCGCACCCCGCTCCGAGATCGACCTGGGTAACGCCGCTCTGGCCCGCTATCTCGTCGGTCAGACCGCCGCCGACCGCCAGGCCGAGATTCAGACCATCCTCACCACCACCCCCGCTGACTTCAAGGCTTACGCCGACACCGTCCGCGCTCTCCAAGCCACGGGCAAGGGTGTCAAGACCATCCTCGGCGGCACCGACGCGGTCAAGGCCTCGGGACTGTTTGAGGAGAAGAACGTTAAGGAGCTGTAAGCGTAGTTCCGGGTAAATTGTCATATATCGGGGAGTTTGAGAATGCAAAATGCAAAATGCAAAATTCAAAATTGCTGAAGCCTTTTGCTATCGCAAAAGCCCATTTTATGGTAAGCATTTTGTGATCAAACACCCCAATATGTATCGTCCCCCAGGGAGAGATTTATCTTCATGACCGACTCGACTCGCAGACTCCCGTTTCCCGATTTTGCATTTTGCATTTTGCATTTCAGGTCCCGATAAACTCAAATCTGAAATTCCCCACAAAGGAGAAGAATATGGAACAAAACCAAAAGGCCCCCATCGTGGTCTCCATCGCGGGGCTCCCCAAGCGCAAGCAAAAGAAGGTTGTTAAGCGCATCACCAAGGAAGTGACCAATGACAAGGGCTTCAAGAAGTCCATCAAGAAGTCCAACAAGGAAACGGGACAGAAGATCCCCAAGATAGTCAAGGAGGCCGCCGTCAAGGCCGCCGTGGAGGCAACTCTGGGCACCAAGACGGGTGAGCCCGCCATCCCCGAGAAGAAGACGGGGCTGGAGATCTACACCGAGCTGGTGGGTAAGCTCGCCGCCGCCCGCAAGAAGAGCCAAAAGAAGCAGGCCAAGAAGCTGAAGGCCGCCAAGAAGGCGGGCTACGACCCCAAGACCGGCTTCTATAAGCTCCAGAAGGCCGACAAGATCAAAACCGCCAAGAAGGTCAAGTTCAAGAAGGCCAAGAAGTAAGACCCACCGTACACCCTGAAGCGGCCCCGTTTCAGGGTGTTTTTCCAATGCTGTGAACCGCCGCCGCGCGGTGAAAAGGAGTATACTATGTGTGAAACCGCCGTAACCGTAAGAAAGAAGATCGCCGTCATCACGGGTGCCTCCTCGGGCATGGGCCGTGAGTTCGTGCTGGCTCTGGATAAGGAGCAGGAGTTCGACGAGCTGTGGCTCATCGCCCGCCGCCGCGACCGTCTGGAGGCTCTGGCCGCCGAGACCCGCGCCCCCGTCCGCGCCATCCCTCTGGATCTGGGTGAGCAGACCGAGATCGACAAGTACAAGGAGCTGTTGGCCGCCGAGAAGCCCGATGTCCGCGTGCTGGTCAACGCCGCGGGATTCGGTAAGTTCAAGGCCTTCACCGACCTCTCTCTGGAGGAGCAGCTGGCCATGATCGACCTCAACGATAAGGCCCTTGTTTCCATCACCTACCTCACCCTGCCCTACATGACCGAGGGTGCCTGCGTCTACCAGCTGGGCAGTCTCTCCTCCTTCCAGCCCGTGCCCTACATCAACGTCTACGGCGCCTCCAAGGCATTTGTTTTGAGCTTCTCCCGCGCCCTGAACAAGGAGCTTCAGAAGCAGAAGCGGGGCATCAAGGTCATGGCGGTCTGCCCCGGCTGGGTCTCCACCGACTTCTTCGACCGCGCCGTGGTGGACAACGATACCATTATCTACTACAACCGCTTCTACACCGCCGAGGCTGTCATCAAGCGTGCCCTGAAGGACATGAGGAAAGGGAAGGACGTCTCCATCTGCGGCTTCCCCGTGCGGATGCAGGTGCTGGCTACCAAGCACCTCCCCCACGGCATCGTTATGGAGATCTGGTGTAAGCAGCAGAAGAAGTGATCCCTCCCTCGGACACCTTTGGTATGACCCACTATCCTATCACGGTTAATACCACACAAAGAAAGGAAATACCCCCATGAAGCTCAAGCGAATTTCCTGCCTCCTCTTAGCCCTCCTCATGACCCTCTCCGCCCTGTCGGGGATCACGGTTCTTCCCGCCGCCGCGGAGGAAGGTACTGACGAAATCCCCGAGGCGGTTCACAGCTACATCCGCAACGGCCTCTACGCCTGGTTCAGCGGTGAGCAAAATACCCGTGAGGGATCGAATACCGATTCCTCGGTCTGGCACGATATCATCGGCGGCCACGACCTGAGCATTACCAAGAACGCCAATAACTACTTCACCGCCGAGGGCCTGCACGTCAAGTCCGCCAAGCACCATTTCTCGGAGGATATCGTGTCGGTGGTCAACGGCGACGCCTTCACCGTGGAGATCGAGTTCGGTGAGTTTACCTCCATCGGTAAGGACTTCAATACCTTCATGAACAGCTCCAACGACAACTTCGCTCTGTTCCGCCGCAACAGCGAGAACGTCATTGAGTGGAAGTTCGGCGGCGGTTCCGTCCGTCCCAAGATCAAGGACGGCCTGAATAACCTGAACAACCACCTGCTGACCGTTACCTACGAGTACGGCGAGAAGGTGATTCTGTACATCGACGGCGTGGAGCAGGTTCGGGTGGACTGCGGCCTCTACATGGGGGCGAACGACCTGTTCATCGGTCACAGCGACGCCCTCAAGGATTTTGAGGCTGTCTACAAAAACATCCGCTTCTACACCCGCTCCCTGTCTGCCGCCGAGGTCAAGCATAACGCCGCCGTGGACGGTTACGCGGATATCAAGGATATCTACGTGCAGGAGGGTCTGGTATCCCTGTACAGCGGCGTGTCCAATACCGCCGACGGCTATGATCCCGACGCCACCGTCTGGACGGATCTGGCGGGGGACAATCATCTGACCCTCAACCGCAACAAGGCCAATTTCTTCACCCCCGAGGGCTTCCGCGTGGTGGGCCCCGATACCACCATCCATAAGTTCCCCCAGCCCATCGTGGATCTGGTCAACAGCCAGGAATTTTCTGTGGAGCTGCACTTCGGTGACTTCAAGGAGGTGGGTACTGCCTACAGCACGGTTCTGAACAGCTCCAACGATAGTTTCGCCCTGTTCCGCGGTGTCCATGACAACCGCATTTCCTTCAAGTACGCCGCCAACCCCGCCGCCGAGCGTCCCTTCATCGACGACGGACTGAATCTCTTGGATAACGGCGTCATCACCATCACCTACAAGGTGGGGGAGAAGTGCCGTCTCTACGTGGACGGTACCCTCATGACCGAAACCGACTGCCCCAAGACCATGGGGGCCAACGACCTGTTCATCGGTCAGCGCATGGACGTCAAGACCTTTGACTCCACCTACAAGTCCATCCGCTTCTACAACCGCGTTCTCACCGACGAGGAGGTCTACGCCAACGCCACCGCCGACGGAGTGACCGCGCCTACCGATGAAAACGCCGACAATCCCTGCTACGTCACGGTAGCCCAGCCCGTGACCAAAATCATCGGTGACGTGGCCATGGTCCGTCCCGTAGGCTCTATGTCCGAGCTGGATATCCTCATGAGCAGTCAGTCTCTCCCCGCCTCGGCTCTCTATGAGATCAACAAGAGTCTGGACGTGCTGGACAGCGAGGGTAAGGCCTTTACCACCGTGGGCGACGTGCTGAAAAAGACCGAATTCAAGGTGCTCTCCTGCTTCTATATCCAGGACAAGGCCACCGCCGACGCCCTGGCCGAGTACATGGCCTCCATCCGCTTTACCGACTTCCAGATCATGAGTGCCGATAAGGAGGTTCTGAAGTACGCCCGCGAGAAGATGGCCACCAGCTACGGCATTCTGGATCTCCGCGCCGATTACCAAAACGTGGCCGACCTCTCGGAGGAGCAGCTTCTGGACATCCGCCGCGCCGTCAAGACCTACAATGCCTACGTGGCCGTCCTTCCCGTGGGGCTCTGCCGCAATGAGGACGTGCAGTACCTGTACGACCGTCAGGTCAACGTCTGGGCATGGGGCTCGGATACGCCCGACGTAAACGAGCAGTATTTCGCCCTGCTGTCGGGTGCTTCGGGTATCGTCTCGGATGCTACCCTGCGGTATCTGGACGTTGCCTGCAATAAGCTGGCCGCCAATACCATGACCCGCCTGCCCATCAACATCGGCCACCGCGGTATTCCCTCCAAGGCTCCCGAGAACTGCATTGAGGGTGCCATGTACGCCTACGAGCTGGGTGCCGACGTCATTGAGATCGACGTCTACCTCACCAAGGATAAGCAGGCTGTCCTCATGCACGATGGCACCACGGGGCGCACCTGTAACAAGGATCTCTCGGTGGAGGGAAGCACCCTGGCCGAGCTCACCGCCCTGTCCTGCAACAAGGGCTTTGAGAGCAACGCACGCTTCAAGGACGCCAAGGTCCCCTCTCTGGACGACTTCCTGGCCGCCTTCAAGGATACCGACGTCCGCTTCTACATCGAGATCAAGAGCAGCGGTATCGAGCTGGTGCGTATTGTCAAGGAGCTGGTCGAGAAGTACGATATGTACGGTCAATGCTCGGTCATCTGCTTCGGTACCGGTGTCCTGGCCAACTTCCGCAATATCTATCCCGAGATGAGCGTGGGTGCGCTCTGCATGGCCTACATGAACGGTGACAACCCCGAGAGCGAGTTCCGCGCCGCCATGCAGTTCATCGGTAAGACCAACGCCACCCTCAACCCCCGCCATACCGCCAACGGCTCCACCGCCTACTATGAGTATGAGGCCGACGACCTCCGCGCCGCCATGATCCGCGGTGTCCAGGTCCATCCCTGGTCCTTTGTGGGAAGTGCCACCGCCTACGAGAGCCACTTCATGTGGGGCTACGCGGGGCTTACGGGCGATAACGCCGACTCCTTGAGGAAGATTGTCCGCAAGGTCGCCCTGCCCGATGGGTTGACCTTTACGGCATCCCGGGCCACAAGCCTGAGATTGATCGAAACCAACTATGGTCGGACCTCCTTTGAAAGCCAAGACTTCGAGGTGACGGTTCTTACGGGTGAGGCCGACGTTGACGGCATCCGCATCACCCCCGCCAAGGCAGGAGAGCTGACCTTCATCGCCTCCGCCGCGTATAAGATCGGTCGGTCCAAGTACACGCTGTATACCCAGCCTCTCACGGTCACGGTAGCCGAGGGAGAGAAGACCACAGAGCCCGCGGATAGCGACACCGCCGAGCCCGACACCACGGTCACCGAGCCTGTGGACACCGATCCCGTGGAGACCCCCACCGACACCCTCCCCGTGGAGACCCTGCCTCCCGAGGAGATCACCACCGCCGAGGATAAGACCGAGGGCGGCTGTAAGTCGGCTGTGGCGGGTATGATCCCCGTACTGGCCGCGCTGGGCGGTGCCCTTGCCTTGCTTCGCAGGAAGAGAGAGGATTGATTCCGGTATTCCGTATTCCATAAGAAACGGAGAGGAGCCATTTCGGTTCCTCTCCGTTACATTTTGTATCATTCGGGAATCAGCACGTCCCCGTTTCCGTCGATCCATACGCTCTGCAGGCTCGTGGCGTTCTCGATCAACAGAGGATCCTCCGCACTTGTGCTGCTGACCCGTCCGTCGTAGGTGATGAGCACCGTGCTCCCCTCGCCTACCAGGTATTTCAGTACACGGCTGAGCTTCTTGTCCGTGGTGATAACCGTGAAGACCATCCCATCCTCGGGGTTCTTCATGGCGATGGAATCGTCCACCTTGATATAACCGTCCCCCTCCTCGACGACCGTGCCAATGATCTGATACACGGTGGGCTCTTCCTCGGGCAGAGGCTCGGTCATGTGAGCCTTGACGTAGTCGATGACCTCACGGGCGGCGTCCACACCGATGTGGTAGTGGTAGCCGTAGTGCTCAATGTTGGTGAAAATATACCCGTCATCCGAGATCCGAAAAGACGAATTGTACGTGCCCAGTATCTCGGAGGTGGCCGAGAAGCCGATTTTTTCGGTGTATTTTTGCTGAACATCCTTTTCCACGGGGGCACCCGCATACTTGGCAAGCATTTTCCAAACGCCGTCGCTGTGCTCGGAGGACAGGGCGTACGGGACCTCGGAATGCTCGGGTATACCGTAATCCGTATGGTACAGATAGGTCAAGGGAAGCACTTCGGAAAGCTTGCGGGTCTCCATAAACTCTCCCAGAGTCTTGGGGGGATCGTACTCCCTGTTACATTCAAAGCGGTAGAACTCTTGGCTTCCCTCAAACTGCACCGCCACCGAACTGTGGTCGGGGGAGAAGGTCAGGGAATAGATCTCGCAGGAGATGTAATGCCGCTGAATGTTCTCTCCCCACTCGGTGCCAAAGGCCTCCCCGCTGGCCAGCCACTCGCCCAGATACCCTGTGACGGTTCCTCTGGTACCGTAGGATTTGCCGTCAAATTCCAGATTCGTGTATCGCTCTTCGTCGGTCATGTCCTCCCATCTCCACTCGATGGCCGATTCCTGCGGGACGATATTCAGATTCTTTCGCTCGCGGGTGTCGTCCCAGAAGGAGCCCGTGGGCGGAGCCACGGTTGGGATCTCGGGGGTGGGCTTGGTGGTTTCGCCGTTCGGCCTGTTCAGCACCATTCCGCCCCAGATGCCCGCCGTTACCCCCGCGGTCACAAGGCACACCGCCGCTACCGTGGCCACCATGCGGGTGGTTTTGTTCTTTTTTGCCTGTAAGGCCACAGCCTCGTCCCGTCGGCGCAGGACCTCGGCCGCCATTTGCTCATATGTCTTCATGTGAAATGCCCTCCTTTTCCAGCTCGGCCTTCATGGACAGCCGCGCCCGATGGATCAGGGACTCGGCGGCGTGAGGGGACTTGCCCAGCACCCCCGCCGCCTCCTTGACGGACAGCTCCTCAAAATACACCAGCCACAACACCTCGCGGTGGGAGTCCTTCAAGCGCCCCAGAGCGCGGTGAACGGCGCGGTGGGTCTCGTCCCGCAGGTAGGCGGCGACCACGTTCTCCTCGGCGGGCAGGTCAAAGCCCCCCTCGGCCAGAGCCTCCAGAGAGACCGTCTCCTTGCCCCGATTCTTGCGCAGATG
Source organism: Clostridia bacterium (assembly GCA_017483125.1). GTDB lineage: Bacteria > Bacillota > Clostridia > Oscillospirales > CAG-272 > CAMEON01. The sequence continues at coordinate 1,523 of JAFULU010000152.1, read as the reverse complement.
ATCCGCCGCCACCCGCCGACCGATGGCGTACAGGAAGGTCTTGAAGGTAGACCGCCCACCAAAGCGGGGCTTCTTCACCGCCAGCCGCACGAAGGTGTCCTCGCACAGCTCCTCGGCTACGATGCCGTTGGAAATGATACTGTTCAGGTAGAGGATCAGCCCGTCCTTGTAGTCCCGTATGATCTCCACAAGGCCGCTGTCATCGCCATCCAGAAAACGGCGGTAGCTACTTGCACCGTTATCCATAGACAGCCTCCTTTCCGAAGGGATCTGCTCCCTTCACCTCTATAGTCGTTGCGTGAGGGAAAATCTCACGTTTTTTACCAATTATTTTTTTTGGACTTGCTTTTTCAGCCAAAATGTGCTATACTACTGTTGGCGTAAGCCCTCAGGAGTTATCGACTCTCTCCGAAAGGAGATGAACCAGACGGTAGCGGTTGCTTTCTCAATGCCGAGGAAGCCATTTCTTATATGATGAGCCTTCCTCGCAGGAGGGAGGTGATACGCATGGTCGCATGGGAAGAACTTTTCATGTTTTGCGCTCTGATCGTTCAGATCATTGCACTGATTATTGCGATCTTTCAACATAAAAAGAAATAACCGCCCGCTCTCTGCCAAGATCAAGGCGATTATTTCTTTGATTTCGTAGAGAAGCAACCGTTGTCGGTAGCTCCTCTGTTTTTATTATACGGCAAAAGCCTTAGTTTGTCAAGGCCTTTGCCGAATTTTTTATCAATACAGGGGATACTTCTCGCAAAGCCCCTTCACGATAGCTCTGCACTCATCGGCCGTACCCTCAAAGTCAGTCGCCACCAGCTTGAACAGGCGGGCGATGACCTTCATGTCCTCCTCAACCAGCCCGCGGGTGGTGACGGCGGCGGTGCCCACGCGGACGCCCGAGGTCACGAAGGGCTTCTCGGGATCGTTGGGAATGGCGTTCTTGTTGACGGTGATGTGCACCTCGTCCAGACGCTTTTCCATCTCCTTGCCCGTGATGCCCATGGGGCGGAGATCCACCAAAATCAGGTGGTTATCGGTGCCGCCCGAAACCAGATCAAAGCCCTCGGCGACCAGCGCGTCGGCCAGAGCCTTGCAGTTGAGCACCACCTGGTGCTGGTATGCCTTGAACTCGGGCTTCAGAGCCTCGCCGAAGCAGACGGCCTTACCCGCGATGACGTGCTCCAGAGGACCGCCCTGGACGCCGGGGAAAATGGCCTTGTTGATCTTCTTGGCGATCTCCTCGTCGTTGCAGAGGATCAGACCGCCGCGGGGGCCACGGAGGGTCTTGTGGGTGGTGGTGGTCACCACGTCGGCAAAGGGCACGGGGGAGGGATGCTCACCGGCGGCCACCAGACCCGCGATGTGGGCCATGTCCACCATGAGGTACGCGCCCACGCCGTGAGCGATGTCAGCCAGACGCTTGAAGTCGATGACGCGGGGGTAAGCCGACGCGCCCGCCACGATGAGCTTGGGCTTGACTTCCTTGGCCTGGGCCTCCAGCTTGTCGTAGTCGATGACGTGGG
>JAFULU010000151.1 GCA_017483125.1 Clostridia bacterium | reverse complement strand
TTCTACTACCTGGGCTTCAAGGCTCCCAAGTATATGCACATCTCCCAGATCATGCGTCTGGACGAGAACGGCAACAAGAAGAAGCTCTCCAAGCGGGACATGGGCGCGAATCTGGACGACTACGCCAAGATGGGCTACGCCCCCGAGGCGGTGGCCGAGTACGTGCTGACCCTGTTCAACTCCAACTACGAGGAGTGGAGAGCCGCCAACGCCGCTCTGCCCTACACCGATTTCCCCTTCAACATCAAGAAGATGTCGGCCTCGGGCTGTCTCATCGACTTCCAGAAGCTCAACGACGTATCCAAGAACGTCCTCTCCCGCATGAGTGCCGAGGAGGTCTACGCCAAGTACACCGCTTGGGCTGCCGAGTACGACCCCGAGATGAATACCCTGCTGACCGCCGATCCCGACTACGCCAAGGCCATCTTTGCCATCGGCCGCGGCGGCAAGAAGCCCCGCAAGGACTACACCGTCTGGACCGACGTCCGCCCCTACCTGGACTTCTTCTACGACGAGCTGTTTGAGATCAAGGACGCCTTCCCCGAGGGCACCGATCTGAACGACGTGAAGGCCGCCATCACCGCCTTCAAGGCCTCCTACGACTACAGCGACGAGATGCCCGTGTGGTTTGACAAGGTCAAGGCCATCGCAAGTGATCTGGGCTACGCCGCCGACATGAAGGCCTACAAGGCCGATCCCACCGCCTTCAAGGGCAGCGTGGCCGACGTGTCGGGCTTCCTCCGTCTGGCTGTGACGGGTAAGCTCAACGCCCCCGATCTCTACACCGTCATGCAGCTGCTGGGCAAGGACAGAGTCTTCGCCCGCCTGGACAAGTTTGTGGAGTAAATGGGAGAACGAGGGGCTCTGCCCCTGTCCCCCGCAAGCCCTTTTCGAGAAAAGGGCTTGACCCCAAAAGCTTTCAATAAATCAAATCACTCATTATTACGAAAGGTTTTTGATGGGAGAGTCTGATTCTCCCCGCATAACGCCATGGAAAACGAAGTCAAGCATTCCAATTTCATTCACGACATCATCGACGAGGATCTGCTGGCCAACCCCGCGCTGAAGATCCACACCCGCTTTCCCCCCGAGCCCAACGGCTACCTCCACATCGGATCCGTGAAGGCCATCTGCGTCAACACCGACGTGGCTAACAAGTACAGCGGTCTGTTCAACCTCCGCTACGATGACACCAACCCCGCCAAGGAGTCCGACGAGTTCGTCCGCTCCATCCGCGAGGATCTGGAGTGGCTGGGCGCCATCCCCACGGGCGGCGTGTTCTACGGCTCCGACTACTTCGGCAAGTGCTACGAGTTCGCCGTCCAGCTCATCAAGCAGGGCGACGCCTACGTCTGCGACCTGTCCAAGGACGATCTGGCCGACTACAAGGGCACCGACCGCGCCCAGGCCTCCAAGGAGTCTCCCTACCGCAACCGTAGCGTAGAGGAGAACCTGGAGCTCTTCGAGCGCATGAAGAACGGCGAGTTTGAGGACGGTGCCCGCACCCTGCGTGCCAAGATCGACCCCTCCTCGGACAACCCCTACCTCCGCGATCCCGTCATCTACCGCATCAAGCACATCCACCATCACCGCCAGGGGGATGAGTGGTGCGTGTACCCCATGTACGACTTCGCCCACCCCATTCAGGACGCTCTGGAGGGCATCACCCACTCCCTCTGCTCCAGCGAGTTCCGCAACCACAGACCCCTCTACGACTGGGTGGTGGAGAAGATCGGCTTTGAGCAGAAGCCCCATCAGTGGGAGTTCGGCCGCATGAACATCACCTACACCGTCATGTCCAAGCGCTACCTCCGTCAGCTGGTGGAGGAGGGCCACGTGGACGGCTGGGACGATCCCCGTCTGCCCACCCTGAAGGGTCTGCGCCGCCGCGGCTATACTCCCCATGCTCTGTTCAATTTCGTCCGCGAGGCGGGTGTCACCAACACCGACCACACCGTGGATATCCGTCAGCTGGAGGCCTGCGTCCGTGACGATCTCAATGAGAACGCCCTGCGCCGCGTGGCCATCGCCCACCCCATCAAGGTGGTCATCGACAACTACCCCGCCGACAAGGAGGAGATGATTACCCTCCCCAACCATCCCCAGAAGCCCGAGCTGGGTAGCCGTGAGGTCCCCATGACCCGCGAGGTCTACATCGATGCCGATGACTTCGCCGAGGTGCCTCCGCCCAAGTTCTTCCGCCTCAAGCCCGAGGGTGAGGTCCGCCTCATGGGTGGCTATATCATCAAGTGCGGCGAGATCGAGAAGAACGAGGATGGCAGTATCAAGTGCATCCACGCCACCGCCGACCTGGAGACGGGCAACGGCAACCCCGTGGACGGCCGCAAGGTCAAGGGCACCATCCATTGGCTCTCCGCCAAGTACGCCAAGCCCACCACCCTCATGCTCTACGACCGCCTGTTCAACATCGAGAACACCGCCGATGTGCCCGAGGGCAAGACCTATCTGGATTTCCTTAACCCCGACTCCCTCCACAAGATCGAGGGCGCCATGGTGGAGCCTTCTCTGGAGAGTGCTGAGGGCGGTGAGCGGTTCCAGTTCGTCCGCTT
>JAFULU010000011.1 GCA_017483125.1 Clostridia bacterium | reverse complement strand
TGCGTGTACCATTGGAAGAAAGCGGGACTGTTCGTGTATGCCTCCACCGAGCAGATCCTGTTGGAGACCTTCCGCATCTTTACGGTTCCCTTCGGTCAGCCCGAAACCGTGAAATTGGTTGATGGAGAGATTTTGAAGATAGACCCAATAGGGAGATACTCCAAGTCAACCTTTGACACAAAAAACCTTTCGGTCCCTTCCCACACCTACCACAACTGGCCGCCCTACGCGCGCTTCTCTTTTGGCGGCGCGGGATCAGAGACCCACGACCCGTATGTGTCCGCTCTGAAATCGGTGGCGCACTGGTTCGGGTTCTCGGGGGATGATGTAAAGATGATGCTGGCGGACGGGTTTACCCTGGAGGAGATCGAGGAGATGTTCTACGATGGGTATTACTGATCTGTGCCGCTGTGTCGGTGTCGGGGCGAAAACTTTTGTCGGTGAAATCCCTATCCAACCGCGATTCCCAATAGGGTTCCCGTCTCGGGTGGCATATGCCAAAAGGCGGAAAACGAGGCTATTGGGTCACGTTTTCGCTATGCCATTGGGGTGTACCCTACTGGCACAAAAGAAAGGAGAATTGCCGTGAAGATCGGTTACATTCGTATCAGCACCACAGACCAGAATACAGCCAGGCAGGAGGTGCTGATGGAGGAGCTGGGGGTTGGTCAGGTCTTTATCGACCGCATGAGCGGGAAGTCCACCGACCGCCCCGAGCTGAAGCGCATGATGAATTTCGTGCGGGAGGAGGACGTGGTGATGGTGGAGTCCATCAGCCGCTTTGCCCGTAATACTCGTGACCTTTTGGAGCTGGTGGAGAAGCTCACCGCCAAGGGAGTGGAATTTGTCTCCAAAAAAGAAGCCATCGACACGACCACACCGACGGGCAAGTTCATGCTGACGGTGTTCGGGGCGGTGGCTGAGCTGGAGCGGGAGTACATTCTGCAGAGGCAGAAGGAAGGGATCGCCATCGCCAAGGCCAACGGGGTCTACAAGGGCCGTAAGCCCATTGTGAGGCCCGATCTGCCCGCGGTAGTGGCCTTGTGGCGGGGTGGGAAGATCACGGCTACAGAGGCCATGAGACGGCTTGACATGAAGCCGAGTACATTTTACAGGAGAGTGAAACGGTTATGAAGATACTGGTTGTGGAGCCTTTGGCGGCTCCGTATGAGAAGGAGATCGAGGGGGGCTTGGAGTCCATGCAGGCGGTGGTCGGCGGGTACATCCAGGCCATTTACCCTTTTGAGGATGACGAGCTGGCTCTGATCTGTAACGAGGAGGGGAAGCTGTTGGGGCTTCCCTTCAATCGGGCGTTGGTGGACGGGGACGGACGAGTGTACGACGTGGTGGTCGGGCCTTTCTTCCTGTGTCGGGCACCTGCTGATTCGGAGGACTTTGAAGGTTTGACCGAGGAGCAGGTGGAGTTTGGGAGGGAGAGGTTCAAGCGGTTGGAGGTATTTACGGGGTTGCTGTAACAGTCCCCTCGCTGATTCTGTTCTCCAATACTTCCCTACACCAAATAATCCGATTTCACCGTGGAATTCTCGGTTTAGCGCGATTTCACGGTGAAATTCCAAATCTCATCCATAAAAGCTTTGATTATCTGCAAAATCACGGGAAAGTGTCCATACTTTCTCGGTTTTTGATTCGTAAAATTGAGAGGAGGTGATTCTATGCTCTGGGCTTTGGTTGGTTTCGTTCTGACGCTGGGTGCCATGATTACCATGGATCTGTTCGGTCGCAAGTTCAAGAGATCTCACGCCGCGTAAGGCGGCACGCACGGAAAGGAGGTTCATATGTCCGTTTTGTCTAAGATCGCCGCGTCGCCGCTCTCCCTGCTCGCTGAGGGAGTTTTCCTTGGGATCGCTGTTTATATGGCGTTGACGGGGAGGGGGGATGGGGTTCCCATCAGGAGCGAGGATGATTAACAACGGTTATGCATGACCGTGTCGGCGGAGTCGGGTTTGGCTCCGCCGGCGAAAAATGGCCACAGGCTTTGGGCCTGTGGCCATGGCACATAATACGCAAATGAAGAACAGGAATCTGACTCTTACTATAGCGTCATAGCATTGAGATGTTTTCCTGAAATCGGATTCGCTGACAGTGGCGTGACGTTTACACCTCTTGCGCGTTTTGTAGACGCAATTCTATGTGATTCTGTTCACCTATACCCTTCTTGGTCTCAATCGTTAATCTCTTGGGGCTCTTGTCCGAGTCAAGCATATCCTGAAGGGCCAGCAGTCTTAACTGTCCCAGCACTTTCTTATCCGCAAAGAGTCGCAGTCGATACACATATACAAGATCATAGTCTTTTTGAGGCATTTTGAACTGAAGCAATTTGGTTTTCTCAATTTTCGTCACGCTAATATCAACAGTATCCAGGTATGCCGCTGCAAATAGTTTGATTGGTTTTCGGTCGAATTTCCATACTCCTTTGAAGCGTTTCACCACTTCCTGGACATGCTCATACGCTATATCATTGAATAGTGTTTTTACGATCCTCCAAGCGTTGTCATCATTCACTGTATCTCTTAAGTTATCTAAACAAAGCCAATAATCCGGATCATACACGTTGTAGGGCTCGGAATCTATTATTTTCGAATTCAGAATACTATTGAATTCCGAACCCACTTCTTGCAAGGAAAGGAGATCAGTAACAGATAATGGAGGACCTACAAATGAAAGATTATCAACAGGGGCACTCAAAAACTTTCTCAGTAACTCTTTTATCGAAGGATTCACATTCATGATGCTGTCTTGTCTTACGTTAACACTTTCTATCCATTGTTTTCCACGGCTGATTTCGTCATCCGTTATGGTTGAAAAGATCATCCGATTCTGCGATATTGTTTCCAGCATTTTCATAAATGCATTTGTTTTCAGCCAATTCAATTCCACCTCTTTGTTTTTGCTGAGAACCCATTTTACTTCACTTATGTTATCTGCCTCATCATCTTCTTCCGTCCTTGGGCGATAAATTTCCTCAAGACGCTCATGGTTCTGCGCCGAACTAATAATGCCTAAACCAAATCTGTTTTGGAAAAACTTATCTTGATTATGGGATCGGGACATATCCTTAGTTTTATCATATTTGATGCGAAATGTCTGCTTTCGTTGGTCCCAAATCACCTCAAATAAACTTCGAATGTTCCCCCGAGTTTCTAATATACCACTTTCGTATATAATTTCCAATGCCCTTCTCGCAATTGCTTTATCTCTCGCGATATATGCGAGAATCTTCAAATAATCGTCAAAAACTTGTCCTTCTCCAGGATACCAAATAAACATTGGAACAAGAACCTGGTACATGTTTTGCAGCAAAACTTGCTTAGAATGTTTGTCAAAATGTGTTCCGCAGAAGGCACGCCATTCTTCCTTAGGAACTGACAGAATATCATCGTCTGGGTCCCCCGAGGATGGCCACGACCAATCTTGATGATTCAAATAGTTTTGGATAATCGGATCTTCCAGTAACTGACGGAAAAAGCGTTGGATATGAGTTTTGGTTTTAGTCGGAATAGCCAGTATCGCATACAGTAGCTCCTGGTTATCCGGATATAGATTAAGGATCAAATCCTGACAACAATTTATGGCAGAGTCGCTTTCAAAGCTTACAATAGATTGCCAAAAATAGGGTTTTATCGTCCAAGGATGATATTTTGCCTTGCCGCTTGCACCTGTCACGAATTCTGAGGGCTTTCGCTCAATGAGCATTTCTATTTGATCGGATTCTTTTCGATACAGGCAAATCTTTATTCTGGCATTGTCAACACACACTATACTGGAGCCTTTCTCTTCACATTCTGACAGTTCTGAGAAAGTGACAAGGCACCGCTCCTTTTCCTCCACAGTTATCAAATTGTTTTTTACACATCGATCCAACCTAAACTCAAGAATCATCTCTGAGCTTACAGGTTTTTCCTCAGTATCAGTTTTTGAGAAATAATACGATGGATCTTCTACCCATTTTATCAGATAAAAAGGAGATACGTCAAACAATAGGGCTGCGCATTCCAAGTAAAAAGGATCAACTTTTTTACACACAAACTTTTCTTGCGCCTTTTGAACCTTTTGCTCCTTTCCTCTATTTCGTCGCTGATCTGATTGCATCAGTTTATCAATTTGTTTGTCGGACACGTTAAAGCACCAGCCTACATCATTAGCAGATAGCACACTAACTTCCATCTGCTCTCGTAAACGCTCGGCAAATGCGTCAACTGTTTGAGTATCTTTTAAGATTTCTTGGGAAATCAGCTCCACAGAATCGCGAACCAACCCGGCATTCGTCGGATATATTGCTCTAAGCCTGTTTAGTACATTGGCTCTATTTTCCGATTTTTTCTTTTCCATACTGCCATCCTCCAAAATTTTCGTGGAAACGAAGAGACTTTCGCCAAAGGGCGCTTGAAAATTTTCGGGCCCCATGATATACTGCAAGCGGATCCAGCAAGAAGGCCACTCGAGTAGCAACCTGAAACTATCCCGCTCTGATCAAGCAGGCACTGGTTCAAAAATTTCGAATCAGAAAGGAAAAATTCAAATGCTTAACCCCCAAGAATTTCATCTCTATCGCACCCCCTCCCCCGCCAATACGGCTCGATACGCCGGCAAGTTCGCCGTCCTGCGGGACAACGACCAACGGTACTTCGAGGTCCCGCCGGAGGAACTGACCTCCATCGCCAACGAAGTCGCCATGCTGGAGCCCCAACGGTCTGTGCTGACGTTTTTGCACAGTCGGGGCCTGTGTTTATCGACCATGATTGACCTGGATCAAGTCGCCATCCCCCTGGACGAGGATGGGCTAGCCCCCGCCATGGTCTTTTACGACGAGCCTCTGGAGCCGATGTCCTTCGAGTCAGATGAGGACGAGGCCCGCGCCTTCTTCCGGCATCACGCCACCTTGACTTGGCAGGATACGACAGCTTCCAATCCTATGCTGCCGCTCCAGGTCACATCTCCCGTCCACAGGGAAGAAGCCCGTTTCCCTTCCGTAGTTCCCGCCTCCATTGTAAGTTCCTCGCGGTATCCTCAGGCGGATTCGATCGACTCGGTGAATTCGTTGAGATCCTTGCGCCGTACACCCAAGCCCGACGCGAATCAGCTGTTCCACCAGCTCAAAC
>JAFULU010000150.1 GCA_017483125.1 Clostridia bacterium | reverse complement strand
TAGCGAATCGCGTGTTTCTATGTACGCGTTCTCCTTCACCCGCCTGCGGGCGGGAGCTCCCTCCCGGAGGGAGCCTTAGGAGCGCGGGCAAGAATCACTTGTCGGGCAACGGATTTCCGCGGGGCTAGACGAAAGGCTCCCTCCGGGAGGGGGCTCCCGCGAAGCGGGTGGGGGAGAACGCGGACATTTGGGCGGGCACTCTCTTCCGGCTATGCAAACCCACTGAAAAACCCCAATTTGAAGATTCCCCAAAACTTTTTCCCCAACCCCCCTTGACAAAATATACTATGTGTGGTATAGTATTATACGTAACCCACCATCACACCCGAAAGGAGCCCCCATGGACGTACAACTGAAACGCGGCCTGCTGGATATCTGCGTGCTGGCGGCCATCAAGGACGAGGAATCCTATGGGTATCAGATCGTCAAGGACATGAAGCCCTACGTGGACATATCCGAATCCACCCTCTACCCCATTCTCCGCCGCTTGGAGACCGCCGAGCTGCTTACGGTGCGCTCCGCCGAGCACAATGGCCGTCTCCGCAAATACTACCGCATCACGGACGCGGGTCTTTCCCGCATCCACGCCTTTAAGGAGGAGTGGCGGGAGATCATGAGCATCTACCAATTCGTCACGAAAGGAGATCCCGAAGCACATGGATAAGAAAGAGTTTTTGTCGGCTCTGGAAGCGCGTCTGGCGGGCCTGCCCGAGGCCGACCGTCGATCCTCCCTGGACTTCTACGCCGAAATGCTGGACGACCTCATGGAGGGCGGCATGACCGAGCAGGAGGCGGTGGCCTCTCTCGGTTCGGTGGACGCCATCGCCCAGGAGATCCTCATGGATACCCCCCTTCCCAAGCTCATCAAGGCCAAGATGAAGCCCAAGCGTCGTATGCGGGCGTGGGAGATCGTCCTGATTGCCGTCGGCTCCCCTGTTTGGTTCCCCATCCTGATCGCCCTTTTCGCCGTGGCCCTGTCCCTGTATATCACCCTCTGGGCGGTGGTGCTCAGCCTCTACGCCGCCGACCTCGCCTTCGCTATCTCCGCCCCCGCGGGCATTATAGCCGCCATCGCCCTGTTCGTAAGCGGTAAGCCCGCCGCCGCCCTCCTCTTCCTGGGCGCGGGACTGGTGCTGGCGGGACTCACTATCCTGTGGCTCCTCCTCTGCAACCTCACCGCCAAAGGGGTGTGGCAGTTGGGTAAGCTCACCCTGCGGGGCATCAAGGCCTGCTTCGTCCGCAAGAAAGGAGAGTAAGCCATTATGAAAAAATCTATCTGGATCAGTATGATTGTCGCCGCCGCCTGTATCCTGGCGGGTCTGGCCTGTATCGCCACGGGTCTTGCTCTGGGCGGATACAACACCCTTGTAGAGGACTCCCCCTATGACGGCCATACCGTGGGCGGGGTCCACCACATCAGCAAGGATTTCGACCGCATCCATATCGACGTCATCGCCGCGAGCGTGGAGCTGGTCCCCTCCGAGGACGACAAGTGCCGCGTGACCACCAAGGATAGCGACTACGTGGAATACACCGCCTACGTGCTGGAGGATACCTTGATGGTCCGCGCCACCGATACAAGAAAGTGGTACGAGCGGCTCTTCACCCCTTCGGTGAGCGGCCGATCCGTCAAAGTCGCCCTCCCCCGCGAGGCCTACAAGTCTTTGACCGTGGAGACGGTCAGCGGACACGTGAGCATCAACGTCCGCTACACCTTCTCGGAGGACGTGACCCTGACCTCCACCAGCGGCACCATTGGCACCGCCGCCGCCATTGGCGGGCATCTGGATCTGCGCTCCACCAGCGGAGACCTCTGCGCCATGGGCTTTCTGAACACCGTGACCGCCCGCAGCACCAGCGGCAAGGTCACCCTCGGCGGCAAGACCGAGCTCGGGGCCTGCACCGCCGCCACCGCCGATCTGGAGACCACCAGCGGCGAGATCCGGGTGCGAACCGTCACGCTGAATAGCCTCACCGCCCAAACGGGGAGCGGCGGCATCCGCATGGAGTCGGTGACAGTCACCGAGGTTACCGATCTGGAGACCACCAGCGGCGAGATCACCCTCCTCTACACGACCTGCGGTACCCTCACAGCCGAGACGGGAAGCGGCGGTATCGACCTCACCGACACCACCGTTGCGGGTCATATCCAAGCCGAGACCACCAGCGGCTCCATCCGCTTTGCCCGCGCCGACGCCGCCACCCTGAACCTGAAAACCACCAGCGGCTCGGTCAGAGGCTCTCTGCTCACCCCCAAGATCTTCTACACCGACACCACCTCGGGCTCGGTGGACGTCCCCAAGTCCACCGAGGGCGGTCTCTGCGAGATCCAAACCACCAGCGGCTCCATCCGCATCACCATAGAGGAATAAATTCCCTTGTGAGGGGGTTACATGGGCGTAACCCCCTCTTTTTCGCCATTTTCGGGGCAAAAACACCACTTTTTCGGCTTTTTGGGGAAAGATCGCCCCGAAAAAATCGTCATTATGACTAAACGGTTTGAGTAACCTTTTCTTGACAAACGGCGTCTTATAGTATATAATTAGAGGAAGAAACGAATTCTTACCCCACCGAACATATTTTCCCCGAAAAACCCTATACCGAGGTACATACCATGTCATTCACCCTCCTCTCCCTCGTCTTCCTGGGGGCCGTCCTGCTGGGGGTCTTCATCGAGGTGCGCCGAGGCCTGCGAAGGGGCTTTGTCCGCGCCGCCATAGGGCTGATCACCGTACTGGTCAGCGCGCTGGGGGCTATCCCCCTGGCCCTGTGGCTCTCGGATAAGCCCGCCGAAAAGGCTACCGAGCTCATCGCCCGCTCTATCCCCGCCCTGGAGACCCTGCAGGAGACCTTCCCCCACGTGGAAGCCATCCTCACCGCCGTGGCCGACGCGCTGGTGACCCCCTTCCTCTTCGTCGCCTTCTTCGTGGTCCTGCGGCTGATTCTGCGCATCGTAGCCTCCGCCGTCCTGCGCTCCAAGGGCTACGACCCCGACGACCCCCGCT
>JAFULU010000149.1 GCA_017483125.1 Clostridia bacterium | reverse complement strand
TGTCGGATTTGAGGTTTTGGGTGACGATGTTCATAAGGGTAGACTTGCCCGAGCCGTTGGGGCCCAGGAGGGCGTAGATGCCGTGGTCGAAGCTGTAGGTGAATTGGTTCAGGGCGAGATTGGAGCCGTAGGATTTGGAAAGATCGCGGATGGTGAGCATGATGTGTATCTCCTTTTACAAGAGTTCCCCTGTGAAGCACAGGTAGTAGTCCTCCAGATTGGGGTCAACCGCCACGGCCTCGGGGGCGGGACGACGGTTGGAGAGGATGCGGAGGGTAACCCCCTCTTTCGTGTTGGTCATGGCGGCGATACGGAAGCGTGCCGTGAAGGTTGGCACCTCCTCGGGGTAGACCGTGATCCCCCAGACCCGTCCCCGTACCTTTTCGGTCAGCTCGAAGGGTGTCCCCGAATCCACCAGCCGTCCGCGGCGGAGCAGCAGTACCTCACGGGCGGCGGATTCCACGTCGGATACGATGTGGGTCGCCAGCAGGACGGTGCGGTTTTGGGCTTCTCTGGCCATGAGCTTGCGGGCGCAGGCACGCCAGGCGGGGTCCATGGAGGCGGTGGGCTCGTCTAAAATGACCACCTCGGGGTTGCCCATAAAGGCCTGCGCCAGCAAAAGGCGACTCACGGTGCCCCCCGAAAAGGAGGCGACGCGGTCATGACGGCAGTCATACAGGTCAATATCCCGCAGGATGGCGTGGCTCTGGGCTTCTGCCTCGGTGCGGCTCGCGCCCTTGGAGACGGCGACGTAGCGCAGAAAATCCTCCGCCGAGACGTCGGGGTAGCCTCCGCCGTTCTGGGGCAGATAGCCCAATCGGGCGGGGTAGCCGGTCTTGCGTGATCGCACGTCCTCCCCATCCAGAAGCACCTGCCCACCGTCTGGACGCAGATTGCGGGCGAGAATCGACAGGAGGGTAGATTTTCCCGCCCCGTTGGGGCCCAGGATCCCGTACAGGCCGTGGTCAAAGGTATAGGAGAAGGGCTCCAGAGCCGGAGTGATACGGCGGAAGCGGCGGTAGGATTTGGTGATCTTTTTTACGGTGAGCATGGGGGCTCCTTTTCTTATCGTCCAAAGGGATTCTCGGCGGTCTGCTTGGAGAGGTCCACGCCCAGATCAAAAATCTGACCCGTTTCGAGATTGACGACAACGTAACGTCTGCTCTTTACCCATTCGGGAAGATTCGGACTGTAGGTATTTCTGAAATCCTTATAGGTCTGGTACTCGATCATCACAAAGGTACCGTCCAGGTATATCAGCGTGGTCAATGCATCGGGGATCCCGTCGGTGTAAAGGTAGACCGCCGTTTCGGTCTCTCCTGTTTCCGGATCTATGCGGAACAGCTTTCCTCCAAAGCGGGTTCCGTGGGACGTGTTTTGATAGTATTCGTAGTGCGGGTCATCCTTATATGCTTCGCTATTGTGCAGAAGAAGGGTGTAGAAGGTGCCGTTATACTCGGAATAACGTATTGCGCCCATGTCACGCCTCTCGCCTGTCTCCATGTTCAGACACATCATATTGGATGTGACGCCGTTCGGCATGACGATTTCGTAATATACAAGGTTTTTCGAGACGGTTTCCACCTTAAACCACAGTTCTCCGTTCTCGCGATTCAATAGGTCCCCCGACAGGATAATCTCCTCCGTATCATTTTCCAGATCGTATCGGCGGATGGAGCCGTCCTCGGTGTTTGTGTACCATATATACGCATCCTGATAAAATACCCATCTGCAAGGCTCGGCATCATCCATAAGAGGTGCCGTCGTCTTTTTTTCAAGATCGTACACCATAATGGTGTGTCCAACACGCCCGCCGCTCAATTTCATGTTGGTCATATAGTAAGCTTTTTCCCCGCAAATATACATCAATTCAGGTGGATCGCTCCATTTACCGATCACCTTGGGATCGTCCATGAGCAGATCAAAGGAATACATCGTATATCCCTCGAGAGCCCGATCCATGACCAGATAAATACGGTCATCCACAACCTGACAGGTTTCCAACGGACCCGTCAAGCTACTGAAAATGCAGGATTCATGATCGCAAAGCGGATCCTTGCATATCGAAACGACCTGTCCCGTCAGTTTACTGAACATCTTTCCACCGTCTTGCATATCTAAAAGCACGTAATACGGTGTGTTTCCATACCACGTGTTATGGTTCGGTTCGGGATCATGCTGATAGAAGGAAGCATACAGCGCCTCTGCCGTCCAGCCCTTGTAGGGGTTGCCCGTGATCTTGGGCGTCTCGGAGCCATCGCCCACGGGAGGCTTGGGGGTGGGGGTGTTGGGATCAGTAGGGGTTGTTTCGGGCGGAGTGGTAGGCGAGGAGTCATTTCCGCCGCTTGTGTTGTTTTCGCCATGATCGGTTTCGACAGGGTCGCTTTCGCCGGGATTACTTACATCGGGCTGCCCCGCAACCGTGGTCTGCTCTGCCGTGGGCACGCCGGTCTCGGGAGGACGGAATTGGTCGCGGCGGCTACAGGAGGCGAGGGTGGAGATCGACAGGAGGGTCGCTAAGGTAATGATTAACACTTTTTTCATGGCATTGGTTCCTTTCTTGGGTTCATGTTGCTTTCACAAAGTTCAGTCCTCACTCGGTATTTCAAGCATCATCACACTACCGCTTTGCAGGTCGACCATGCCGTACCGTATCAAATCGTATTCATCCTCCGAGAAGTCCTGATTGTAGTAGTTGACGTATTCCTCGTAGGTCCAGTAAGAAAAGTAAATCACCTGTCCGTCCAGCTCGATGTCTCTCAGCCGCACGGGAATACCCTTGTAAGTGAGTTGGAATACACATTCTTCCTCAGCTCCCTCCACGTCGATGCGCTGACGGTAGATCTTCCCCGCCCGCTTGCTTTGAAACTGCTGGATCGTATCTCTGGTTGCCAGGGGATCACGATACTCGTAGTAATCCTTCAGGGGATCGGATGCAATTTCCTCCTCTGTCAGTCTTCTGATATAGTAAACGTAGTTTCCATATAGGTAACCGTTATGGTCAATGGAAATCTTCTCGCCGGTTTTCAGATTATAGGCAAAGTAAATATCTGACTCACCCTGTGAACGGTCGTTCAGAATGGCATATTCATGGTTATAGCTCACCAAGGACACATCCTGCCAGATGAGTTTGGGGGAGGAGAAGGTCAGATCGGTTTTATAGTAGTCATAGGGGGCACTATCCAACGTATAGAACACCGTATCCTGGACGATGGTGACCAGCTCCAGGTCCAGATTCCCCGACAGCACCGTGATTTCCTGGCTGTCCATATCCATGGCACATACGGAACTGACTCGATTCCCATCGTTGTAGGAGCTTTGCATATAATACAGCATGTTGCCCTTGTCGTACAGAACGGTTACTTCATCCATATGTATATGGCCCCCGTCAGGATTGCCAAACGAATCAAAATCCTGCTCGAAGGTTTCATATATGTCGATCAGCAGCTCGATATGATTTCTTTGATGATCGCAACGATAGAGCTTAAAGTCTCCGTCACGGCCGGTCGTAAAGTAGATGTATTCTTCACCGATATAGTTGATCCCGCTCAGAAACGTCCACATACAGTCCTCCCCACCAAGGCATAGAGGATCGCTGCACCACGGGCTGAAATTACCCGTGATCTTGTTGTAGAAAAGCATTCTGCCATCAGCGGTCTGGTAGAGCCGTCCCGTAGGTGTGACATATTTTTCGTAGGTGTCCTTGCTGGTCTGATTGTAGATCGTCCGCAGCTCCTCCGCGGTTTTTCCTTCATAGTAGGCGACCGTCCCCGTTTTCAATACCACGGGTGTCTCATAATCAGGGGCATTATCACCCGTGATGTTACCGTTGGTCTCGGGGATGGCGTCCAGAGATTCAGCGACCTTCTGGCTTTCCAGTTGATCCTCATATTGCCCGCGGCGGCTACAGGACGCGAGGGCGGAGGCCAGCATAAAGGCGGCCAGAACAGCAGAAAAAATTGCGGTAAAAATTCGTTTGGCTTCCATAAAAAACTCCTTTCAGCCATTTGAAATATAGTTTCATACGCTCTCATTATAAGATAAGGGAAGGAAGCGGTCAAGGCGGGTTTCGCATTCGTCGGTTTTTCCGCCCCATTCGTCGTCCCTTGGGAAGTCTTGACGTATTTACAAAAGCCACGGAATGTGGTATAATGGTGTTATCTTAAAATGGGAGAGTATGACCATGAGAATTGCTGTATGTGACGACGCTTCCACCGACGGGGAGATGCTGGCGGGGCTGTGCCGACGTTTCGACCCCGAGCTGTCCCCCGAGGTCGCCGTGTTCACCTCGGGTCGATCCCTATTGGACGCCTACGATCGGGGCGAGCGCTTCGATATTCTGTTTTTGGACGTGGAAATGCCCGGGCTCACGGGACTGGAGGTGGGACAGCGCATCCGTGAGTTGGATGCGGCCGCCATCCTCATTTTCGCCACGGGATTTCCCCAATATGCCATTGAGGCCTACGACTGCGAGGCCTTTCACTACATACTGAAGCCCTGTACTCTGGAGAAGGTGCACCGCATCCTGGAGCGAGCCTCCGAAAAGTACCGTATGCTCCACCGTTACCACGTGATCCGCACGGGGGGACAGTCCATCCGTCTGCCCGTCAGCGACATCTTCTACGTGGAGTGCAACCGCAAGCACATCCTGTACCACACCGCCGATCGGGTCTATGATACCCTGGGGCGGCTATCCGATGCCATGGAAGCCTTGCGGGATTACGGCTTTTATCAGGTGCATCAAGGGTATATTGTCAATCTGGACAAGGTATCCGAGTTCGATGGGTACGATGTGATCCTACAGAACGGCGAGAGGGTCATGATGAGCGTACGGAAGAAATCCGAGGTGCTTCTGGCCTATGCAGGCTACGTGGAGAGGTATTCATGATGGAAAAGCCCATGTTCTGGATCTTGGCGGCGGGACTGTCGCTGTTGCTCCTGCTGCTTCTTTCATGGGTGCTGGTGTCCACCCTCCGTTTACGGAAGGAGCGGGAACGGCTCAGGGATGCGCGAGATAAAAAAGCGCGGGAGACGGCGGCCACCCAGGCCGAGCAGTACCGCCTCATCATGGACAACCATCGGGATCTTCTGAAAATGCAGCACGATCAGCGGCATTTCCTTATGGGGTTGCTGGCGACCCTCTCGCAGGGAAACACAGCCGAGGCGATCACCTCGGTGGAGGCCGAGCTGGAACGGCTGGGGGAGATCCGTCTAGTGACGGGGGAAAACGATCTGATCACCACCCTCATCAACACCAAAGCGGCGTTAGCACGGGACAAGGGTATCGGGTGGGAGTATCACGCCCACAAGCTCCCCTCGGTGACGGTGCCCTACGTGGATCTGGCCATCCTGCTGGGAAACGCCCTGGACAACGCCATTGAGGCGGCGGCAAGGATCCCGAACGAGGGAGCGCGGTGGGTATCGGTGACGGTGACGGTCAAGCATGAGACGTTGGTGATCCTAGTGAAAAACGCGGTGTTGCGGGACGTGGATATTCAACGTCTGGAGACCGCCAAGGGCTCCCCCGAACGGCACGGATTGGGAATCCCCACCATGCGTGCTTTAGTGCGTAAGTACAAGGGAGAGCTAGTATTTTCCTGCGAGGATCGGGTCTTTACCACCCTGATGGTGCTGAAAAACTTGGATAACCATTCCTAACCAAAGGAGTGCTGCGGGCAAAACCGCAACACTCCTTTTTGTTTATAGAATCAGAGGATATCCCCGAACACGTAGAGATAGTAATCCTCCAAGGACGGCACCACCTTCACGGAATCCTCGGTGGGCTTCACGTCGGACAGAATGCGCAGAATCACACCCTGCTCGCCATTCTGGATATTGACCACTCGGAATTTTTCCTGCATAGCCTGGACTTCCTCGGCGGCTACCACGGTCTGCCAGACCTGACCCTCGATCTTTTGGGTCAGCTCGTAGGGGCTGCCGCTGTCCGAGATCACGCCCTTTTTGAGCATGATGGCCTCGCGGGCTATGAACTCCACGTCAGAAACCACGTGGGTAGCAATAATGACCGTCTTATTCAGCGCGACACTGGCTATGTAATTACGGATAGCGATTCTCTGCTTGGGGTCAAGACCCGCGGTAGGCTCGTCAAGAATGACGATCTCGGGATCACCCAGGAGCGACTGGGCCAGGGCAAGACGCTGCTTCATACCGCCCGAAAATGAGCCGATACGGTGGGTGCGGACGTCGTGAAGCTCCACGGCGTGTAAAAGCTCGTCGATCTGCTCGTCGGCTTTCTTTTTGTTCAGCCCCTTGAGTACGGCCATGTAGCGGAGGAAATCCAGAGCCGAGAAGGAGGGATACATACCGGGATACTGAGGCATGAAGCCCAGCTTTTCGCGGTAGGATGCACCCAGCTTGCCGATGGGGGTATCGTCCAACAGAATATCACCGTTGTCGGATTTGAGGTTTTGGGTGACGATGTTCATGAGGGTGGACTTACCCGAGCCGTTGGGACCCAGGAGGGCGTAAATGCCGTGGTCGAAGCTGTAGGTGAACTGATTGAGGGCGAGGTTGGAGCCGTAGGATTTGGAAAGATTGTTGATGGTGAGCATGGTATTTTCCTTCTTTCTTAATGGTGTTTACGGCCCACCCACATCTGTTTGGCAAGCCATGTGAGGATCGTGATAGCGGCGGCGAGAACAGCAACCGTGAGCGCGAGATAGAGAGCGGAGTTTGCCGCTGTGGTCAGGAAGCTCGTACCCTCCAGCAGGTAGGTAAAGTCGAAATACTGCGCCACTACCAGACCGAAACGGCGGAGCAGGAAAGGCATGAGGGTGACGGTGGCGACGATAGCCATGGTGTTGAGCACCTTGCCCGACAGGAGGGAGATCCCCGTGAGAGCTGTGACGAGCAGAACGACAGCCAGCCACTTGACGGCGATCCAGAGGGCGACGAACTGTGCCACGGTCATGCTCGGCTGACTTCCGAACATGGTGAGACTTTGCACAGGTGCATCCCATGCAGGAAACTCGAAGGACTTCATGGCGGCGTTCAGGTCAATGGCGGTAAAGGCCGCGAACAGAATGGTTGCGAGGGTCAGCACCGCCGCGTATTTAGCGAGGAACAGACGCCAACGCCCTTTGCCCGTGGCTTTGAGGATGTTGTGGATGCCGCCTCTTATCTCGTTGGCAAACACGCCCGCGAACAGGAGCAGGACGAGGCCGTAGAGCAGGTAATCAAAGCCCTGGGAGAACACGGTATTCCAACCCGTGTCATAGACGAAATGGGCATCCTTTCCGGCGGCTTGCACCGACAGGATGTAATCGCGGCGGTTTTCGATGCGGGCGAAATGGCTGTCACGATCCTTGGCATAGTCGTATTCGTCCACGAAGGCGAGGTATTCCTGCTGGGTGATCTTGCCCTGGTGGTAATCGGCTACGGCTTGATTGAAGCCGTTCTTGGCGGTGTCGATGCGGTCACGCTCGGCTTCCATGTAGGCAAGCTTATCCTCGGTCATCTCGCCCGAAAGGGTGGTCATGTACTCCTTGTACACGCTATCCGTAAAGGACTCGGTATAGGTAAAGGTCTCGGTGGCGATAAAGCCCTTGGCAAGCAGGACAACAGCCACAATGATGATGAACTTATTGGCCAGAAGGAGCTTACCCATCTCCGCGCCGAACAGGGTGCGGCAGGGCATGGGGATGGCTCTTGCGGGGAGCTTGATGGGCTTCTTGGTCTTGATCTTGACCGCGCCTTGGGTGCGACAGAAGGCGAAAGCAGACAGGGCGGCGAAGGCCAGAGCAAGGACGGCGAACAGACCGATGGACAGCGGAATATAGGGCACGGATTCCTCAAAGAAGTTGAGGGAGTAGTAGCGGGTATATGCCGTTTTGGTGTCCATGACTGTGAACAGGTTGAGCATATCGTAGGAGCCCGTCTGCTCCAGGGAGATGAAGAAGTACAGCACGAAATTGACCGCCACCGCGCCAAGGGAGGCCACAAAGGTCAGGGCGTACTTCTTGATGAACACCGAGAGCAGCATGATAAGGGTGCCCAGCGCGAACAGCACCAAAATCTTGGTCAGCACCGAAACGGCCAGCAGCTCGCCCACGGTGATGATCTCGGGGCAGAACTTGAAGTCCTCAAAGACCTGCACGAAGTTGCCGAGGGAAGAGAATCCGTAGCTTGCACCGTAAAAGGCCAGCGTGGTGGCGGTGAACAGCACCACGGCGAGGGTGGTGAACAGAGCCAGCGCGCCCAACTTGTTTAAGAAGGTGTGCAGCCTGCCCTTCTTGGTGGCGTGGAGGATGGGGTACATGCCCGAGGAGAATTCCTCGATGCACAGGCCGGGGGCAAGCACCAGCATGAGCATGACCAAGAGGACATTGCCGCTGGTGTAGGCGTGGTATTCGTCCCAGCCTACGGCGTATTCGTAGTCGATGGGGATGAGGGAGTTGACCTCATAGATGTACTCAATGTCGGACTGGTACTTGTATTCGTAGTCGTTTTCGGTCACACCCGAGGCGAGGTAGTCCTCTTTGGCGATGATGGCGGCCTTGACCACGCGCTTCAAGTCCTTGGGGTAGGAGTCGATCTCGGCCATGAATCGCTCTGCCCAAAAATAATTCTGATATTTTTGAGCATCCTCGTCCAGTTCCCAAGTATAGCCGTTCGCGTTGGGATTCTTCTCAAAGAATTCCTGCATTTCCTGCTGTACTTTGGGGTAAAACACCTCGTTATAGTAGGTAGTCAGGCGGTCATACTCGGCCTTCCACGCCTCGGGGTCGTCGTTGTAAGCCTCCAGAGCAGCCAGCACGTCCTCGGACAGGTCGGTGGCGGGGTCGTGCTTGGCCTCGGAGTAGGAGAGGAGAGCATTCAGGAGGAACAAGAGGATGAAGAGGCCGAGGATGAATTTGTTGCTGATGAGTTTTTTGCATTCGTATTTAAACATGGCTTACTCCTCCTTGGGGAGCTCAAGAAAGCTCACAGTTCCGCATTGCAAATCCACAATACCGTACACACGGGTATCTTTTTCATTCCCACGGAAGTCCTGATTGTAAAAGCTCTTGAAGCCTTCGTGATGGTTGAAGGAAATGTAAATAGTCTCACCATCCATCTCAAAATCATTGAAGCGAACGGGGATCCCCTTGTAGGTCAGCTGGAATATGCATTCCTCGGGAGAATGGTGCTCACCAATGTAGATACGATAGATTTTTCCTGCCTCCAGAGTCGTTGACGGCTTCTTACCAGAGGGCTTATAGGTGTAATAGTCCTTGAGTGGGTCGTTTTCCATTTCCTCCTCGGTCAGATTTCTGGTGTAATACAGGTACGCGCCCGACAGATAGGTATTCCCGCGCCGGTCGTTCAGCTCATAGGTCTCTCCTGTTTTCAGATCATAGGAAAACAGAGCGTCCGACACCTGTCCCTCCACCATTCTGCCAAGGATCAGATACTGATCGTTAAAGTGGGAAATGACAACGTTGTCAAATATCTTATTGGATGCAGTAAAAGTCAGATCGGTCTGATACCAGGTATACGGAGCGGAGGAAAGGGTATAGAACACCTTGTCAGCGGCAATTTTTATGAAATAGATATCCTGATCCCCCGATAGAGCGGTGACCTCCTTGGATCTGAGGTCCATAGCATACACCGTGCTGATGCTTTTTGTGCCAATGAGATGGGCTTGTAGATAGTACAACACGCCATCCTTCTCATAAATCACGTCCGCATCGTCCACGGATATGTGGGTCGTACCCTCTGAGCCGTCCGGGGATCCCTCGTGTTCTATATATTCCAATATGTCAAAGACCTCCTCTACATGGTTTCTCTGGAGGTCGCAACGGTAAATTCTATGGTCGTTGTAAAAATCTACTGCCTCGAAGTAAATATATGAATCGCTGATGTACACGATCTCCTTGAAGTCCCACCAGATGCACTGATCGTTTTCTGCGGGATTACACAGCGGATCGCTACACCAGTTGCTGATATTGCCCGTGAGCTTGTTGTAGAAGAACATTTCTCCGTTGTTCATGGAGTATAGCTTTCCCGTAGGCATTACGGTTTGACCGGAATTCCTCTTGGTAGCCGTGCTTCTGTAGATGGCCTGCAGCTCCTCCATGGTTTTTCCTTCCCAATAGGGAGCGTCTCCTGTTTTTAGCATGACGGGAGTTTCATAATCGGGAGCACTTTCACCCGTGATGTTCCCATTTGTTTCGGGGATGGCATCAAGGGATTCGGCTTCCTTTTGGCTTTCCAGAATGTCCTCGTACTGCCCGCGGCGGGAGCACGAAGCAAACGAGGACAGCAGCAGCATGGCTGTCAATACGAGCAATAATGGCTTTTTCATAATCGTTTTCCTTTCTGTACGGAATGAGATCGGATCGTACAGCCCTATTGTACCATACAATCCGATTTCGCGAAATATCCGAGTGGCACGATTTTTCTAAAAGCCCTGTTTTTTGAAAAAAACTTTCTGTATCAGTCCTCTTTCTCCAGATCCAGCTCCGGGAAGGAGGGAAGCTTGTAGACCTTACCCGTCAGAGTGTCAATGGCGGCGTTACGGAACACCGTGGCGCTGTACGAGGGCTGGTCACACAGGCTGTTGGGGTAGTCCAGATAGGTCTGATAGCTCACGTACAGCATCCGTCCGTCAAAGCCCATAAGCCACCAGATCATGTCGGGGATACCCTTGGTGGTGAGCTGTGCCACCTCGGTAAGACTCCCGTCGGTCTCCAGACGGTAGATACGCCCTGCCCAGGCGGCGCGGCCGCTTGAGCTTTTGGCGGTATCCTCGGCCGTATAAAAGTCGTAGCCCGGGTCGTCCTTGTAGGCCTCTCCACTGTGATCCACTATGCAGAAGGTAGTGTCCCCATAGAAGTAGCTGGCTACCACGTTCTTGTCCATTGGATTCAGCTCGCTGCGCAGCTTACTCTGCCCGGTCGTCAGGTCGTACATGTATTCCACCGTATCCAGGTTTGGGGTCGCCCAATCCGTGGTATGGTATTCTACACACACATCGCTTACTGAGGAAAGGCTTACAGACAGATGCTTTTCCACCTCCAGAAGGGTCTTGACCTCGCCCGTAGCCACGTCGCAGGCAATGAGTCGGTAGCGATCCTGAGTGGCGTATACGACGCCGTTTCGCACGATAAAGCCCGACATGGCCACAGACTCGTTGACGTGCTCGTACTCTCCCGTTGCGGGGTCGTACCAGATCACCGTACTGCGGAGCTTCTTGCCGTCGAGATCATAGATTTCGGTGGAAAAATACAGACGGTCGCCGTCAGCCTGCATATCCGACCAGGAGCTGGACATCAGGGTCTCTTTATTTATCTCGATGCGATCACCACCCGAGATGATTGCCCCGCCGACCGTGCCTTTATAGGAGACGGTGGGCATGGGATCCAGCTCCACCCGCATGTCGGACAAATGCTCGTCGAAGGACAGCAGACGGACATCTCTTTGATCGAAGTCGGAGGTTTGCACGTAGATCCGTCCGTTCAGGTAGACGGCACCCTCGAAGGAACGACCGGTCGAAAACTGGCAATCACTCCTCTCCTCATGAGTGCAGAAGGGATCGGGGCAAAGCTCAACATAGGTCTGGGAGACCTTGCTGTAGGCCTTACTACTGCCGTAGGTATGGGACAGGAAGGTATAATAAGGGGTGTTAACCAAGTTATAATTGGTCGTGCTGGCCGGAGCTCCGTACTGCTCGAAAATAGCCTCCCAGTCCGCCTCGGAGATGGGGTAGCACTCGTCGGGGGACAGGGTCTCCGTAGGAGCCTCGGTATAGGTCTCGTCGCCTACGATGCTTGCGCGGCGGGTGATGAGGGGGATGGATATAGCAATGGCCGCAACGAGGATAAGGGCGACCGAAATGATGGCAATGATGCGTTTTTTGGACATGGTAAATTCTCCTTTTTACTCATTTTTGAATGATATTCCCGTTCTCATCCAGCTCCCACGACCCCTGATAGTGAGCCGTGGCATTCGTGCTGAACTGGGCAGCCAGCATCAGCACACCGTCACCCTCAGGATTGCTGACGTAAATATCGGTAAGGGCTTCACATCCCGCGAAATGCAGGACGCCGGAGACGGTGATCTCCCCAAGGAACACAGCTTCCTTGATATTCTTACAGGACATGAACATACCCACGGTCAGCTCGGTCATGGAGGCGGGACAAACTACCCGTTCAATGCTCCCGCAGCCCTGGAAGGTGAACTCCCCGGGCTTGTTGACCCCCTCGGGGATGATGAGGTCTACCACCTTTTCACCGCCGATATAGAAATCAGCACCGTTCACCAGAGGATTTCCGTTCATCTCAAATTGAATGGTACACCACGTGGCGATATCGCCGCTGTAGCGGACGGTTTTAAGGTTCTCACATTTGTCAAAAGCACCGTTACCCACAGCTTGCAGAGTGGCGGGCAGAGTGATCTCGGGGAGGTTTACAATGCCCTTGAAGGCGGAGCTTCCAATGCTGACAAGTCCATCGGGAAAATTGACCTCCCGCAAGAGACGGCAATCGCTGAAGGCCATATCTCCGATCACGGTGACGGTAGAGGGGATATGAATACTCCGCAGGGAGCCGCAATTCTGGAACATCCCGTAAGAGATCTCGGTCAGACCCTCGGGGAGGATGACAGACTGAATGGAAAGCCCCGCAAAGGCGTTGACGGGCAAGGTGGTCAAGGAGGGTGGGACGGTCAGCCCCTTGAGGGAGGTCAAGCCGCTCAAAGCATAGCTCTGAATCGAGGTGACATTCTCTCCGATGACCACATTGGTTACGTCCACGCTCTCGTCCATGGTGGTGACGCTCACCACGGGGAGACCGTCGTGCTTGGCGGGAATGAGAATTTGGGTATCGGTACAGGTGCCAAGCCCCGTGACCGCGTAGCCCGCTCCGTCCTCGGTCAGCTCATATTGGAGGCCTTGGCTCTCGGGCATATCCGCGCCGCAGATTTGACAGATACCGTCCACAAGGTCGTGAACACGGCAGACCTCAGCTTCGGTCTCGTAGTGGGGATTGACGAAGGTGCCTTGCGTGGTATCGTCGTTTCTGTCGCCGCCAAAGGAGCAGGCGGTCATGGAGAGGGCAAGGAGAGACAGCAGGAGAATAGAGATACGTTTCATATGGAATTCCTTTCTTGGCCGGTCACGACGTACTTCTGACCCATTTGCGATGGCAGAGGGCGAACAAACCCACCGTAAGCGTGAGTACGGTCACCGTGAACAGGATGCCGTAGAGGGGGGATGCCGTCAGCAGGGTGATATACTCATGACCGCTGAGCAGGGCGGTGTAATCGGCGTACTTGGCCGCATCCAGGCCAAAGGCGGTGATGGCGTAGGGGATCAGCGTGACCGCCGCTACGGTGGACATACAGGATACGGTCTTCTCAAACAGCGCCGACAGGGATACGGTGGCGACTGCCAAAAGGACAAAACCCAGCGTGCGCAAGGTTTCGTAGACCCAGAAAAGCTGCTCGATGGTCAAACTCCCGCGTACGCCGCCGAAAAGAATCAGGCTGGCGGCAGGGGCATCCGAGGCAGGAAAACGGTAAAGGGGGATAACCGCGTTGTAGTCAATAGCGGCAAAGGTGATACCCAGCCCCAGAGCAAGGATGATGGCCAAGGCAAACTTTACCGCAAAGGTGTGTCCCCGTCCGCCCTTGGTGGCGCGGAGGATGGCAGTCATGCCTGCACGGTACTCCGAGGCGAACAGCCCCGCAAACAGAAGCAGGACAGCAGCGTAGAGCAGGTAATCAAAGCCCAGGGTCAGCAGGTGATTCCAGCCCGTGTCGTACAGGAAGTAGGCCTCCTGTCCCTCGGCGCGGAGGGCAAGGATATGGTCGCGGCGGGCCTCCACCTGTAACAGCGCCTTATCCCGCACCTTGGCGTCCTCCAGCGCGTCCTGATACTCCACGTATTCCTCGTAGCTGATCTCCGCCTTGAAGTACTTGTTCTGCATGGACTTTTCGCTGTAGATGATCTCGTCCACCATGTCCCGCTCCTCTTGGATGTAGGTCAGCTTTTCGTCGGTGGCTTCTCCCTCCAAAAGGGTCATGTAGCTGCGGTAGCGGGCATCCGAGGGCGCGAGGATGGGAGATACGGTACGGTCGGTGATCTCAACCTTGAGAATCAGTACGACACGAATGAGAATGATGTATTTTCCGGCCACCAAAAGCTTGTGGCACTCATATCCCGCACGGGTGCGGATGAGGCAGGGGATGGTGGGGAGACGGAACTGCTTGCGGCTGAACATACGGGTCAGCTTTTCGGGCAGACGAAGGGTGGCTTTCCCGTCGGCGCGGTTAAAAAGATACACGGTAATGCCGCCGCAGACGGCTATGAGGGCGAGCAGAGCTCCGATGATACAAGGGAGCGCGGGGATGGCAAAGCCAAAGAAATTGATAGCGTAATATTGCCCGAACAGGAGATCTGTGTCCATGACCGCAAAGGCGTTCATGAGGCGCAAGGGGTGATTGGGATCCAGATACTCGGTCAGGTACAGGATGAAATTCACCGCCACCAGCACAAGGCCGCTCATGTAGGTAAAGGCGTGGCTCCGCAGGAGGGCGGAGAGCGTAAGGATCAGCATACCCAGGGCGGTCATGGCGAGGATCTTCACAAGGACGGTCATCACCATCAGCTCACCCACCTTGAGCATCTGGGGGCAGTAGAGGTAG
>JAFULU010000148.1 GCA_017483125.1 Clostridia bacterium | reverse complement strand
TCTTTCACGCAGAGTATTTTCATCGGCTATCAGAGAGACGCATTTCACCTCACAGTTCGGGGTATCCAGCTTCTCAAGTATGGAAACGATAATACTCTGCTCATGCAACACCCAACAAAAAATAATATTCTCGTATGCAGAACATTTCAGAAAAAAATTGAGTAAGTAACAAATATTATTCGTCACCATTGCTTTTGTTTCATCGTTTACTAGGAACGGACTTGCATCCCAACACCAATCTCCGTCAAGAAATACGCTATTCTGTAAATCTCGTTTTAACTGTTGGCACACGGTTGTTTTGCCCACTCCCATCGTGCCGCCAATCATATATAAAGTTTTCATCATTCACACCTACAAATTCTTATTTTCCTAACTGTTCGACCTATTGGAATTTAGTTAACTCACAATTCCTTTTTTACTAAAACATACTCGGTGGTTCGCAGAACTTCAACAAACCCACATTTAAGGAATAGTGCAACAGAAGAATTGTCGATGGCAATATCGTCATAGAGTTCCCTAATGCCATTTGCCTTTGCGGTTTCACATAAAAGCAACAATCCATTGCGACCATATCCCTTTCCACGATACGGAGCATAAATAATCACATCAGCAATGTAAATCTGTCTTTCTCCGTCGAAATGATATGCTACCTCGCCGACAAAAGTGTCCCTATCCTTGATATATCTGTAAAAACGCTTGCCATTGTGGTTTGTTATCCATCTGTCATGCCAATCTGTCCAGTATTCTTTGGGAAAAGGGATTATACCTCCGTAGGCATGATTGTAAGACATGGTTTGCTCATCGCCCATCATTTTTTTCTTAAACCACAAGTCCTCAACCTGAGGTTCATACAATTCAAGCATTTACTCACCTCGTCAAATTCAAGTTTATCAATTAGTTAGATTATACCATAAAATCGGCCAAAAGTAAATAGTACGGCGGGGTTCTTTATAAATTGAACCGCCCTACGAAAAACAAAAAACTCTCGAAAAAATCGAGAGCTTTTTGTATATAAGAAATAATAACTTATCTCTTGGAGAACTGAGGAGCGCGACGAGCGGCCTTGAGACCGTACTTCTTTCTCTCCTTCATACGAGGGTCGCGGGTCAGGAAGCCGGCGGCCTTCAGGGCGGGACGGTACTCAGCGTCGGCGGTCAGCAGAGCGCGGGCGACACCGTGACGGATCGCGCCGGCCTGACCGGAGATACCGCCGCCGGTCACGTTGGCGACGATGTCAAACTTACCGGTGGTGCCGGTAACGCCGAAGGGCTGGTTGACGATGAGCTTCAGGGTCTCGAGACCGAAGTACTCATCGATGGAACGGCCGTTGATGGTGATCTCGCCGCTACCGGGGTACAGACGAACGCGGGCGACGGACTTCTTTCTGCGGCCGGTGCCGTAGAAGTAGGGCTTTGCACTGGTGTACATATTCATTGACCTTCCTTTCTTTGATTATGCCTCGTAAGTCTCGGGCTTCTGAGCCTCGTGCTTATGAGCGGCGCCTGCGTAGACCTTCAGACGGGTGAAGGCCTTGGCACCCAGGTGGTTGTGGGGGAGCATACCCTTGACAGCGAGCTCCATGGCGCGCTCGGGCTTGGTGGCCATCATGGTCTTGGCCTGGACAGCCTTCAGACCGCCGATGTAGCCAGTGTGACGGTAGTAGTACTTCTGCTCCATCTTGCGGCCGGTCAGGACAGCCTTCTCGGCGTTGATGACGATGACGAAGTTACCGCAATCGGCGTGGGGGGTGAAGGTGGGGTCGTTCTTGCCGCGCAGCAGGTCGGCGACGGCGACAGCGGTTCTACCCAGGGGCTTGTCAGCGGCGTCGACGACGTACCACTTACGAACCACGGTCTCGTTCTTCTGCATGTAAGTAGACATTGTTTCTTTCTCCTTTTAGAATCTTCCACGCCGGATCAACCGTACTTCGGCAAATGGGCATGGGTCGTTTTTTACTCACGGCGCCTATTATAACATACTTTGATGCGCTTGTCAAGTACTTTTTGAAAAATTTTTGATTTTTTTAATTTAGCATTGGTCAATCTCTTGTTTTCTCGCGTTTTCGCCCGTTTTGCTCGTTCGGACTTTTGCGCCGTCACATTTTTGGCACAGTTGGAAGGGGTGGATTTTCTCCGTTTTTGTGCAGATTCAACAAGCGGGATGCTCGGCAACAATTGTGGGCCTTTTCAAATTTGGGTTTGTCGGTGGGTTTGAAAAAACGGTCGGTAGGGGGCGGCGCCTTCGACGCCCCGAAAAAACATGGATCCGACAACATATTTCTGTCGATTTGTGACGGGCCGTCGTGGGCGCCGGCCCCTACCATAGGCTTTTCGACAGACCTATAAACCCTAATTTTCCAACTTCGTACTATCCTCCCCCGCCGCGGCATAAACTGGGACAGACGGGGCACAGACCCCAAAAGAAAGGATGGACAGCGCATGGAGCTTACATATTTACCCGAGGGCCAGACCCTCACCACCGTCCGCAATCGGGACTTCACCGCCACCCTCGCGGGGCTGGAGCGGGCTATGGAGACGGGGGCCATCATTGAGGGGACGGCGGTCCTCTGCGACTCGGATTTCAATTTACACGTGGACTTCCCCGCTCTGACGGGGGTCAGGGGGATCATCCCCCGCTGTGAGGCGGTGTGGAGTCGGGACGGAGAGCCGCCCAAGGACATCGCCATACTGACCCGCGTGGGCAAGGCAGTGGCCTGCAAGGTGACGGGGATGGAGACGGGAGAGGACGGGGTCACCACGGTGTATCTCTCCCGCCGTCTGGCCCAGGCGGAGTGTGCCGCCAACTATCTGGAGGGACTTACGGCGGGGGACGTTATCCGCGCCAAGGTGACCCATCTGGAGAGCTTCGGGGCCTTCGTGGACGTGGGGTGCGGAGTTGTTTCCCTGCTCTCGGTGGACTCCATTTCGGTATCCCGCATCTCCCACCCCAGAGATCGGCTGTACAACGGTCAGCTCATCTGGTGCGTGGTGCGGAGCATTGACCGCGAAACGGGGCGGATCTTCGTCTCCACCCGCGAGCTCTTGGGCACGTGGGAGCAGAACGCGGCGCGGTTCACCCCGGGGCAGACGGTGGCGGGGATCGTGCGGAGCGTGGAGGAGTACGGGGTCTTCGTGGAGCTGGCTCCCAATCTGGCGGGGCTGGCCGAGGTGCGGGACTGCGACCGCGAGGCGGTCCACTCCCTCGTGGGGCGGACGGCGGCGGTGTTCATCAAGAGCATCATTCCCGAGCGCATGAAGATCAAGCTGGTGCTCATCGACGCCTACCGCGGAGAGCCTGTGCCCCTGCCGCGGCTCACCTACTTCATCCGCGGGGATGAGGTGGAGCACATGGACAGGTGGGTGTATTCCCCCGCGGGGGCGAAGAGAAGAGTGGAGACGGTGTTCTCATAGAAAGCGCGCACTCAGGCATACCGCGCGGTGCAGGTGTGCTTCCCTTCCTCGTTGATTGAGCGAGATGCCCTTTAGACATGACACAGCGATCCCCCTACCCAAAGCGGCAGGGGGATCTTTTCGTATGCGCTTACTCAGCGGGCTTGATGAGCATGATGATGGCGTAGGGCTTTTCGGGCACCGTCACGGGGATACCGCTCTCCATGAGGGAGGCACCGTCGGCGGTGACGTCCACCAGACCGTCAAAGTCGGTGACACGGTAGGTTTTCTCGGGATCCAGCCCCTTGAGCATCACCGTGGTGGACAGCTCCTTGGTGGCCTCGTGGCAGAAGACCGAAGCGTAGCCCGAGGCGGTGGCGGGATCGTAGAACTCCCAGGCGTTCCAGCGGTTGGGCTCGGCGGTCCACTCCACCAGCTGGTAGTAGTCGGCGTAGAAGTAGCCGCGGATCTGCTCGAACTCGGCGTAGCCCTGCTTGTTCAGGGTCCAGTCGGCATTCTTATCCAGCACAGGACCGAAGTTCATGAGGGACAGGGGGGCGTAGTTCATACGAACCTTGTACATATTGTCGGTATCGTAGATCTCGTTCTTGAAGTAGGGGAACCAGGCGAAGAGAGCCTGGGTCATGCGGCCCTTCATGTTGTAGTCCTCGTGGTTGCCGTCGAACCAGTCGGTGTAGTGGAGGGGCACCGCCCGCTTCATGGTCTCCAGATCGTTGCGGCCGCCGCCCGAGGCGCAGGAATCCATATAGATGCCCGGGTAACGCTCGATGATCTTATCCCACAGGGACAGGTAGCCCTGGACGTAGAGGTTCTCGGTCATGCCCTTGCGGCCGGGGTTCCTCAGGTCGTTGGAGGCCCAGGATCCGCCGGGGTCGCAGTTGAAGTCGGAGCGGAAGCCCGTGGCCCCCGCGTCGTCGATGACCTTGCAGATCTTTTGGAAGACCCACTCCACGCACTCGGGGTCGGTGAGGTTCATGATGTAGCCCTCCAGCCAGGAGCCCTCCATGGCCTTGGGGAGGAACCACTCCTCCTTGAAGCCCTCCTGTCCCGCGAGGAAGGCGTTCTTGTCCAAGCGGATGCTCTCGGGCTCAAACCAGATCATCATCCGCATATCGTTGTCCTTACAGAACTTGCCGATGTCGGCCATGCGGTCGGGGAAGCGGTTGGTGTCCATGTCCATGGAGCCTGTCTGGGGCCAGCTGACCGACTCGCCGTTCGCCCCGAAGTACCAGCCCGCATCCAGCCACAGAAGCTCGGGGGAAACCCCTGCGTCCTTGTAGCAGTTGAGGATCTGGAGGAGACGGGAGGTGTTATTGCCCGTACAGCCCTGGCTGACACCCGTATAGACGGGGTAGGTCTCCCCATCCAGCTCGCGGAGGACGTCCTTGATGAAGTAGTGTCTCCACGCGTTGGTTTGCTGGTCCGGGGTCAGGCCCTTGTAGTC
Organism: Clostridia bacterium; assembly: GCA_017483125.1. Taxonomy (GTDB): domain Bacteria; phylum Bacillota; class Clostridia; order Oscillospirales; family CAG-272; genus CAMEON01. The sequence goes on along the minus strand of JAFULU010000148.1, from coordinate 6,312 downwards.
CACCAGACCCAATAGGGGGGTGCGGATGGTCTCGTTCGGCTCCAGATAGGTGCGGAGGATGTTCTGGGAGGCCTTCACGGTGGTGACCTTCTTGGACTTGGAGTAGTCGAAGCGGGCCGCCCAGTTGCCGGGCCAGCCGATGGCGATGAAGGTACCGCCGTCACCGTAGGAGAGATTGTAGTAGGGGAACACGCCGTGGGAGGGTCTGCCCGAGGAGCAGACGTCGCTGTAGCGGCTCCGCTGACCCAGATCGTGCTCGTAGGCGCAGTAGTTCTGCCCCACGGCGTCGCCCTTGATGCCGCTGATGACGGGATCCTCTCCCGTAAATGTCAGCTCAAAGGCGAGGTCGCTGAAGGTGCCCGTCCGTGCCCCGCTGTCGTTGGTGACGTAGACGGTATACTCATAGGCGGTCTCGGCGGGGTAGACGGTGGAGACCAGCTTGAAGAGGGCGGGGATGTCGGGGTGGCGGAGGGAGAGGGTGGTCTGAATACCGTTCTTGACCTCCACGTATTCCTCGGCCTCCAGGGTAAAGCCCGCGAAACCCGTATATTCGGTCCCCTCGTACTCAAAGATCAAGGGGAAATTATCCAGATCCGACAGGGCGGCATCGTAGCTTGGCACCGAGAGGGTGGGGTCAGGCTTGAAGGGCTCGGTCTCGGCCTCGGTGGTCTCCTCCTCGGTGGGGGCTTCGGTGGGAGCCTCGGTGGGAGCCTCGGTGGGGGTATCCGCCGTGGTATCGGGGTCGGTATCGGGGGCGGGCTCATCCCCCACGCAGGCGGTGAAACAGAAGCCGAAGAGGCAAAGGAGGAGGAAGGAGAGAAAGGCGGTCAGAAAAAGGCGGGGAGATTTCATGGTGGGTCTCCTTTCGGGGGAAATATGCGGGGTGTTGGGAAATTCTTGCGCCCATAAGGGCGCATATCGAGCCGCCTTGCGGCATATCGAACCACGAGGCGATTGCCGAGTGGTATATCGAGCACACGCGGATCATCCGCGGTGTATATCGACGATACCTCGTTGACAGGAGAACGGTCGATATACGCCTTACGGCGTTCGATATGTGCTTTGCTTCGCACCGCACTCGATATTCCGTTCGGGTTGAACCCGAAACGGATCGATATGCCCCCTTCAGGGGCGAAGCGGACACTCATCCAACATTATTTTACTTCCTGAATGAGCACGATCACCGCGTAGGGCTGCTCGGGGACGGTGACGGTGATTCCCTGCTCCATGAGGGTCTTGCCGTCGGCGGTGAGATCCACCAGACCGTCAAAGTCCTTCAGGGTGTACTGCTTATCGGGGTCCAGTCCCTTGAGCTTGACGGTATTGGTCTTGGAGGAGGCGTTCTGCTGGCAGGCAATGAAGGCGTAGCCCTCACCCTCCTCGGGGACAAAGAACATACGGGCGTCCCAGCGGTTGGAGTTGGAGGTCCACTCGGTGAGAGCGTAGAAGTCGCCGTAGAAGTAGTCACGGATGGTATCGTACTCGGCGTAGGCCTGTCGCATGAGGGCCCAGTCGTTGTCCTTATTCAGGGCACTGGGGAGCTTCAGGAGGCAGAAGGGGGCGTAGTTCATGCGGAGCTTGTAGAGGGAGATCTGGTAGGACTCGTTCTTGAAGTAGGGGAACCAGGCGAAGAGGGCTTGGGTCATCTTGCCCTTCATGTCGTAGTCCTCGTTGTTGCCGTCAAACCAGTCGGTATAGTGGAGGGGCACGCCGCGCTTCATGGATTCCAGATCGTTACGGCCGCCGCCCGAGGCGCAGGAGTCGATGAAGAGGCCGTACTTGTCAATGAGGGCATCCCAGAGAGCCAGGTAGCCCTGGACGTACTGATTCTCGGTCATGCCCGTCCGTCCCTCGGTCTTGGCATCGTTCTCGGCCCACGCGGGGGCGGGGTCGTTGTTGAAGTCCTGACGGTAGCCCGTGGCACCCGACTGGTCGATGACCTTACAGATCCTGTTAAAGATCCACTCACGGCACTCGGGGTTGCCCAGATCCATGAGAAGTCCGTCCAAAAATCCGCCGGGCTTACCCAGCAGCCACTCCTCCTTGAAGTCGGGCTGACCCGCAAGGAAGGCATTCTTATCCAGGCGCATATTTTCGGGCTCGAACCAGAGCAGGTACATGGCGTCGGTATTCTTGGCGTAGCTGCCGATGTCAGAAAGGCCGTCGGGGAATCGGTTGTAGTCGATCTCCAGAGAGCCCGTGGAGGTCCAGGGGACGGATTCGCCGTTGGCACCCGTGTACCAGCCCGCGTCCATCCAGATGACGTCGGGGGTGACGCCATTGGCGCGGTAGGCCTTGAGCATGAGCAGCTCCTTCTTGGTGGTCATGCCCGCCGACATATTGCCGATGCCGCGGTAGGTGGGGGTCAGCTCGCCGTCGATCTTGCGCATGACGTCGTGGATGTAGTAGTGGCGCCAGGCGTTGGTCTGCTCGTCGGGGGTAAGGTTCTCATACTCCACAAAGCCCATGAGGGGGGTGCGGAGGGTCTCGCCGGGGGCGATGTAGGTGGCGACCTTCTCCTGCCCTGCCGAGAGGGTAGTGGTCTGGGCGGACTTCTTGTAGGTATAGGTGGCGTACCACGTGCCGGGCCAGCCGATGGCGATGAAGGTACCGCCGTTCCCGTAGGAGAGGTTATAGTAGGGGAAGGTGCCGTGGGAGGGACGGCCCGAGGTGGAGCGGTCGGAGTAGCGGGCCCGCTTTTCCAGGTCGTGCTCATAGGGGGTGTAGTTGACCCCGCCCGCGTCGCCCTTGATGCCGCTGATGAGGGGCTTGTCTCCCACGAACTCAATTTCAAAGGCCAGATCCGAAAAAATCGCGGTGTTCTCCTGCCCGTCGTTGGTGATGTAGACCACGTACTCGTAGGCGGACTCCTGGGGGTAGACCGTGGCCTCCAGACGGAAGGCGGCGGGGATCTCGGGGTGGCGGAGGATCAGGGTAGACTTCACGCCGCGGTCCAGATCCTCATAGGTCTCGGACTCCAGAGCGAAGCCCGCAAAGCCCTTGTACTCGGTCTCTCCGTAGGTAAAGGTCAGGGGGAAGGTATCGAGATCGGACATGAGGGCGTCGTACTTGGGGACGGCGCGCTGGGGGTCGGGCTTGAAGACCTCGGTGGGGGCGGTCTCCTCCTCGGTGGTATCGGTGTCGGTCACTTGGGTATCCTCCTCGGTGGGTTGATTCGTGACGGCGGGGGTATCGGGGGTGTCGGGGGTAGGATCGGGGGTCTTGTCGCAGGAGGCCAGACCTATGGTGAGGGCGAGGAGCAGAAGCCCCGCGGTTACGGTAAGAAGCAGAAATCTACGCACGGTTCAGTCCTCCTTTCTCTTCTTCAGCACAATGGCGGCGCAGGCGGCAAGGGGAATCGCTACGGAGGCCATGCCCAAAGCCGCGCCACAGCCCTTCTTTTGGGGCCGGGTATCCGACTCGGCGGGGGTATCGGGGGCGGTGGTCGTAGGCTCGGTGGGAGCGGGGGTATCGGGCTCGGGGGTGGTGTCAGGCTCGGTCACGGGATTCGTGGCGGGGTCGGTCTCGGTGGGAGTCTCGGGGTCGGTGACGGGCGCGTCGGTAACGGGCTCGTCAAAGCTGAACTCCGAGAAGAGGAGGTCGTCGGTGATCTCTCCGCTCTTGGAGAGGACCGCGCCGCCGTAGGTACCCCACGCGCCGCTGATGCCGGGGGCACCCGCCACGGCCAGACGGAGGGTCTTGACTCCTGTGACGTCGCAGTCCATGGGGAGCATATCCTCACCGAACTGCATGGTACCGCTCTCCCAGAGCTTGGCACCGTCGCCAAAGACGGCGAACTTGACCTGGGCCATGGAGATATCGTGGGGGGTCAGGGTCTCGCAGACACCGTAGTAGGCGGCCAGCTTGGTAAAGCCCAGGCCCTCGATGTTGACGTCCACGTAGGCGTCGTAGTTCCCCGACACGGCGTGGAAGCCCACGCCCTTGGGGAAGAATTTCCCGTCGTTGGAGAAAATGATCTCGTTGGCGGTATTGCAGTCGCGGCCCACCACGTTGCCCGTATAGGTCTTGGCGTCCAGCCAGTAGAGGTCGCTGACGTAGGCGTAGTCACCGCTGACCAGCTCGGCGGGCTGGGGCTTGGTGGTCTTATTGGGATCGAACACAGGCTCCACCTCCACTTTGTCATCTGCCTTGGGTTCCGTATTGGTCAGTCGGGCGTTGCCCCACACACCCGCGTCGCAGGCGTGGCCGTTCTCGTTCTTCTGAACCAGCTTCAGGGTCTTGACGCCCTCCACCGAGCAGGTGAGGAAGAAGGGCTCGTCTCCCCAGATCCGCATGGGGGTGGAGGCCAGGAGCTTGCCGTCCCCAAAGACGTGGAAGGAGATGCTTCCCCACTCGATGAAGTAGCCCGCCTCCTTGAGGACACCCACCGAGGCGGCGAAGTACTTCATGCCCAGGGAGGAGATATCGAACTCGCAGTAGGCGTCCTTATCGGGGAGGCAATGGAAGCCCAGGCCCTTGTCAAAGCTCCGGGAGCCGATGGTAATGGGCTCACCCGAATGGGCGGTGTTCCAGCCGAAGCCGTCCAGGCTGTCGCGGCCCAGGAAGAGATCCTCGCGGTCACCGAGGTAGACGGTGTCCTCGGCGGCGGACAGAGGGAGGGCGGCAAGACCCGTCAGCATGAGGACCGTAAGAGCCAAAGTGAGTATGCGGAATTGTTTGGTTTTCATGCAAAACCTCCTTGCAAAGCGTTTTCTTACAGAAAAACTGCCGTTTCGTTTGGTTTATTTGTATTATACTATTGATTTTTCCATTTGTCAATGGTATAATATAGTGAAATTCGTTACAAAATTCCTATATATTACTACAGTATTTCTGTATCTATCGGAGGACTTCTATGAAACAAAGGGGATTGGATCTTCCTTTCATGCAGTACACCCACACTTGCTTAAACGAAGGGGACACCGCGGACATTGTAGCCAAATGCCGCGCCCTGTCCTCGCCCGAGCGGGTCAAGATCGTTCGGATGCTTCACAGCAATTCCATGACGGTCACCGAAGTGGCGAAGGCACTGTATATGTCGGTCTCTACCGCTACCTTCCATCTTCATATTCTGCGGGACGCGGGACTGATCGACATTGTTCTTATGCCCGGAAAGAGGGGTCACGTACAGCTCTGTCAGCTGTATTTCTCCTCGCTGTATATCACCGCGCTTCCCAACGAGCGAACCGCCGCCAATACCATTGTGACCCAAGAGATCCCCGTAGGACTGTACACGGGAGCGGGGATGGAGTTCATAGCAGGGTTCTGTACGGCAGATGAGCAGATCATGTTTGACGATGACAACTACTTCACCCCTCGCCGTGCCGAGGCTCAGTTGCTCTGGGCCAGCGGCGGCTTTGTGGAATACACAGTGTCCAATACCCGCAAGAGTGAGCGGCTGACCCGACTTACCCTCTCTCTTGAGATCTGCTCCGAGACTCTGAACTATCAACTGGGCTGGAAGAGCGATATTACCTTTTGGCTCAACGGTCGGGAACTGTGCACGGTTACCTCTCCCTCGGATTTTGGCGGACGGCGGGGTAAGCTGAACCCCTCCTGGTGGCAGGATACGGCGACCCAATACGGAGAATTGAAGGAGATCACCGTCACTGAAGCGGGGTGTTTTCTGGGCGGGATCCCCTGTGGAGGGGATCATTCCCCTGTGATCGCGGATTTTGACGGTACCGACACCTTTGTGTTCCGCATCGGCAACAAGCCCGACGCAAGATATAAGGGGGGCTTTAACATTTTCGGAAGGGGCTTTGGGGATCATTTGCAGGATATACGGGTGGAGGCGGAGTACGAGGAGACCTGCAAGAAGGCCTCAAAAGTAAGCAGCTAACCGTGGTTACGCATAAAAGAACCACCCATTTTTCGGGAATACCCGTTCATGGAACGTGACACAGCGGAGAGCTCTCACAGGCTCTCCGTTTTCCGTTCCCATTCGTTAACATTCGGTGAAATTTCGGCAAATACGGTTTACTTTTCCATCTGTTTGTGTTATAATAAATAGGAATATAATGTTTTCAAAGGAGGACGGGTCATGCAGATCATCCGTATGCGGGTCGGGGACACCCTGGAGCTGAAAAAGCCCCATCCCTGCGGGGAAAAGCGTTTCCGCGTCATGCGGGTGGGGAGCGAGGTCCGCATCGTCTGTATCGGCTGCGGTCGGGACATGGTGCTGGATCGGGTGAAGCTGGAGCGGGCCATCCGTAAGCTCATTCCCGCCGAGGAGCCTCCCGACGAGGGCTGATACCGTCCTTTTTCCTCCTTCACCAAGCCTCCCCCTTGGGGGAGGTGACATGCCGTCAT
>JAFULU010000147.1 GCA_017483125.1 Clostridia bacterium | reverse complement strand
TCTCGGTATAGGTGAGGTTCTTACAGCCCTCCAGCATACCCTTCATGACCTTGGCGGCCAGAGGAGCCCAGGAGCCGTTCTCCACGAAGGCCACAGTGCGGTTGGAGAAGTTACGCTCGGTGAGGTGGTGGATGAACTCCCGCATGAAGGGGAAAACGTCGGCGTTGTAGGTAGTGGTGGCCAGCACCAGCTTGCTGTAACGGAAGGCATCCTCCACGCACTCGGCCATATCCGAGCGGGCGAGGTCGTTGACCACGACCTTGGGACAGCCCTTGGCGCGGAGCTGGTCGGCCAGCTTCATGACCGCCTTCTTGGTGTTGCCGTAGACCGAGGTGTAGGCGATGACGATGCCCTCCTCCTCGGGCTGGTAGGAGGACCAGGTATTGTAGAGGTTCAGGTAGTAGCCCAGATTCTCGGTGAGGACGGGGCCGTGGAGGGGGCAGATGGTCTGAATGTCCAGATTGGCGGCCTTCTTGAGGAGTGCCTGTACCTGGGCACCGTACTTACCCACGATGCCGATGTAGTAGCGGCGGGCCTCACAGGCCCAGTCCTCCTCCACGTCCAGAGCGCCGAACTTACCGAAGCCGTCGGCGGAGAACAGGACCTTGTCGGTGGAGTCGTAGGTCACCATGACCTCGGGCCAGTGGACCATGGGGGCGGCCACGAAATGGAGGGTGTGCTTACCCAGCGCGAGGGTATCCCCCTCCTTGATGACCATGCCGTTTTCGGTGAAGTCCTTGCCGAAGAAATTCTTCATCATGGTAAAGGCCTTAGCGGAGGCCACCAAAATGGTATCGGGGTAGGCCTTGAGGAAGTTGACGATATTGGCGGAGTGGTCGGGCTCCATGTGCTGAACAATGAGGAAATTGGGGGTACGGCCTCCCAGCACGCTCTGGATGTTGTCCAGCCACTCGTGGGTGAAGCGGGCGTCTACGGTGTCCATGACGGCGATGAGGTCGTCCAGGATGACGTAGGAATTATAGGACATGCCGTTGGGAACAACGTACTGGCCCTCAAACAGATCGATGTCGTGATCGTTGACGCCGACGTAGCGGATATCGGTGGTGATCTTCATAGTAATCCTTCCTTTTTGTGGGAATGGCGGTTTGACCGCATCGTGTATATTATAGCACACTTTTCGGTGTTTGTAAATACCCGACATAGGGAAAATTTCCGTGCCAACGAAAAAACCGAGGCGTTGTCCGTCTCGGTTTCATTCATGTATCCTCTTCGTTGGGGTAGAATTTTTTCAGGCGTTTGACTTCCTTTTCACGGTTCCAGAGATAGGTGATACGGAGCTCACTGCCTTGTATAATGCGACGGAGATTGACGCGGTGCCTCCAGAAGATCACAACGGCCACGGCTCCCAGCAAAAGCGCGCCCCAGAGGTCGTGGCGCATAAAGCCATAGACGAAGGGAAAGGCGATAGCCGCGGTAATGGGCACGAAGCAAATGTAGCGGGATACCAGGAGGATCACCAGCTCGGCGGCGATCATGATGCCGAAGACACGGAGGTCGTAGGCCAGAATGACACCGCCCAGACAGGCCAGTCCCTTTCCGCCTCGGAAGCCCATGTAGAAGGGGAATATATGGCCGAGGATGGCGGCGGCGGCGGTAACGGCGAAGGTGTCGGTTTCGGTGAAGATCCAGCCTGCGATCAGTACGGCCAGAGCCGCCTTGGCAATATCGAAGGCCGCGCAAAGGAAGCCCCTTGCCTTACCAAGCGTGAGCACGATATTGGAGGCTCCCGCGTTTCTGGAGCCCTTTTCACGGATGTCAAAGCCGTTGAGTCTGGCGACGATGTAGGATGGACTGATGCACCCCAGTCCGTAGCCGATGAGAACACTTATGAGGTAAGCCATGGAACCTCCTTTCCGGGTATAACGGCAAACCCTATATTAGATGGGAGTATTTTACTCCTTCTTTGTAAACCAAATATAAATTTACGCTGTTTTTCTGTCAAAAAGCGGCACAGACCGCCCATCGGCTGACGGTGGACGGTCCTTCGCGGCACGGTCAATATCTCCTTTGTCAGCTCTGCCTACAGCACGCTCAAGGGGTGATGATGAACTTGCCCTTGGCGCGGAGACGGCCGTCCTCCAGGATCTCGGAAAGCTTCTCCAGAGGCTCGCAGGCGTAGACCATGGAGGAGACGTCGATCTTGCCGCCGTCGATGAGATTCAGAGCCCGCTTCTGGGTGTAGGGGTTGATGAAGGAGGCCTTGAGGGTGATCTCCTTCTTGAAGATCTCAAAGGGCTTGACCGTCATTTGGTCGGCGGGGGCGGTGAGGCCGAAGAGCATGACGGTGGACTTCTTTCCCGCGATGGCGATAGCCTGCTCCATGGTGGCTACCTTGCCCACGCACTCGATGACGCAGGCGATGCGGTCAATCCCGTTGGCGGCCAGGGCGGCGTGTACGTCCTCGGTCAGGGGGTCAATGGTGATATCGGCACCCAGCTTTTCGCCGAGGGCCCGCTTTTCGGCCACAGGCTCGATGAGGATCAGCTTACCCGCGCCCGAAATGCCCGCCAGCTGGAGCATGAGCAGGCCGATCATGCCGCCGCCGATGACGGCCACGGTGTCACCCGCTTGGATCTCACAGAGGTCGATGCCGTGGAGACAGCAGGCCACGGGCTCGGTCATGGCGGCCATCTCGAAGGTAGTGGTGTCGGCAATCTTATAGACCTGGGACTCGGGGACAGCACAGTACTCGGCAAAGCCACCGTGGACGGTGGTGCCGATGCCGATCATGTGCTCGCAGAAGTGGCCGATACCGCTCTTGCAGTAGGCGCACTCATTGCAGAGCTTGTTGGGATCCACACAGACGCGGTCACCCACCTTGACCGAGATCACGCCCTCGCCCACGGCCTCCACGATGCCCGCAAACTCATGGCCCAGAACGGTGCCCGCGGGGGTGGCGGCGGCTCCCTCGTCGCCGTGGTAGATGTGGACGTCGGTGCCGCAGATGCCGCAGGCCTTGACGCGGAGCAGGACCTCTCCTGCCTTGGGGGTTGGCTTCTGGATGTCTTCGATACGGAGATCGGTCTTGGAGTAGAATACGGCTGCCTTCATGGTCTGGTTCCCTTCCTTACATTGATATCAGAGCTCGTTGAGGTATTCCTCGGCGTAGTGGATGGCGGTGGCTCCGTCGGCTACGGCGGTGACCACTTGACGGAGAGCCTTGGTACGGACGTCGCCCACGGCGAAGACACCGGGGACCGAGGTGCGGGTGGTCTCGTCGGCTACGATATAGCCGTAGCTGTCCAGCTCCAGGGTTCCGTGGAGGAAGTCGGTGGCGGGCTTGCGGCCGATGCTGACGAAAAGGCCGCTGAATGTTATCTCTCGCTCAGTGCCATCCTTGAGGTTTTGGACCTTGACCCCCGTGACACGGCCGTCGGAGAGGATCTCGGTGACCGCGCTGTTCCAGATGAACTCCACGTTCTCGGCCTTCATGAGGGGCTCGTGGTAGATCTTGGTGGCGCGGAGGGTATCGCGGCGGTGGATGAGGTAGACCTTCTCGGTGACGCGGGAGAGGTAGAGGGCATCCGACACGGCGGAGTTGCCGCCGCCTACCACGGCTACGGTCTTGCCCTTATAGAAGCGGCCGTCGCAATGGGCGCAGTAGTGGACGCCCTTGCCCACAAGAGCCTGCTCGTTGGGAAGTCCCAGCTCACGGGGATTGGCGCCCGTGGCAATGATGACGGTACGGGCGTAGTGGGTCTCATAGGCGGTTATGACCTCCTTGAAGATGGGGTCGGTGAAGTCCACCTCGGTCACGTCACCGTAGAGGGACTTGGCGCCGAAGCGCTCGGCCTGTGCCTGCATATTCATGCCCAGGGTGAAGCCGTCCACCCCCTCGGGAAAGCCGGGGTAGTTGTCGATGATATCGGTCAGGCCCATCTGACCTCCCGCGGACATTCTTTCCAGAACGGCGGTGTCCAATCCCGCGCGGGCGGCGTAGAGGGCGGCGGTGTAGCCGGCGGGGCCTCCGCCGATGATGAGGGTGTCGTAGATGTGCATGGTTGTGTCTCCTTTTTTGAGGGCTTTTCGGGTGATCGCTTATGGTTCAAATTTGGGTTTATCGGGGAGTTTGCTACCCGTAACGAATCGCGTATTTCTAAACACGCGTTCTCCTTCACCCGCCTGCGGGCGGGAGCTCCCTCCCAGAGGGAGCCTTAGGAGCGCGGGCAAGAATCACTTGTCGGGTAACGGATTTCCGCGGGGCAAGATATGAGGCCCCCTCCGGGAGGGGGCTCCCGCGAAGCGGGTGGAGGAGAACGCGGACACTGGGGTGGGCACTCTCTTCCGGCTACGAAAACTCACCGCTAAACCCCAATTTGATGCTCTATGAAATCCCAAAGCGATGGCCTTATATTTCAATATCCGATATATCCGCTATGGGGATCCGTCGCTTGTCCGTTAGCACCACACATCCCTCGTAGGTATCCACCGAGGCTACCTTGCAGGTGACGGTCTCATAGGAGCCTCCCGCTTTGCGTTCGTCGGGGATGAAGCGGGTGATGCGGACGGCGGGGGGATGGTCGGCCATATCCAATAGAAGATGTAGCTTTTCGTCCAAAAGTTGCTTTTTATCTTCTGTCAGCTCGATACGACTGTCGGTGAGGCGGGCGGTCTCGGCTACGGCGGCGTCGTAGCCCGTCAGGGCGGCGAAGGGGGAGAACTGGGCGGCGCGGTCGTAGTTCGACATATGGGG
>JAFULU010000146.1 GCA_017483125.1 Clostridia bacterium | reverse complement strand
GGGGGGGGTGGCGGGGGTGTCCTCGTCACGGCGGTTGCCCTCGTGGAGGCCGAAGCTGACAGCGATGGCGGTATTGACCTCGGCCATGACCTCCTCGTCCAGATGTCCCATCTTCTCTCGGAGGCGGCGTTTGTCCAGGGTACGGATCTGCTCCAGCAGGATCACCGAGTCCTTGGAGAGGCCAACGCGGTCGGCGTAGACGTCGATGTGGGTGGGGAGCTTGGTCTTGCCCATGCGGGAGGTGATGGCAGCGGCGATGACGGTGGGGCTGTAGCGGTTGCCCACGTCGTTCTGGATGATGAGCACGGGGCGCAGTCCCCCCTGCTCCGAGCCCACCACGGGGCTGAGGTCGGCGTAGAATATGTCCCCCCGCCGCACGGTCTGGGCGGTCTGGGGATCGCGGCTTTGTATGGTGGATGACATGGCGGTTCCTCCGAATATGGGTGACAGCTCTGTGGCTGTAATGGGTTTGTGTGGTTAGTGTTGCCCGTCCGCGGGGGAAATAAACAGGTTTTCCCATCTTGGGAGGTGGGAAAATTCACCGCGGGGTTCGACGGGGAGTCGGGGGTTCACTTCCAGTATATGCGGAGGAGGGGGATCTTGTCGAAAAAACAAAAAAGAGATACAAGACAGAACCACCGTTGCCCGACAGTCTATCTTGTATCCTTACGTCATGTATCTTTATATTTTGTTTCGTTCAGCCCGATCCGGGATCAATCCTCCACCTTGGTATCCATCAGATACGCTCTTGGCGGGACATTGTCCTTTTCGGATGACTCCACCACCAGCCAGATCTTACAGACACCGAACTCCAGATAGCCCTTGACACCGTCGGCATCAAATACGTATTTTCCGTCGGTAAGGGTGGCGGTGGCGGAGATGAAGGTGTCCGTCCTGTCTCCCTTGTGATCTACCTCGATCCATTTGAACTGAATGGAATCCTCCCGCAAATCCCCCAGATACAGGGGACGGGCGGGGTCGTAGCGGTGATTCTCCCAAGCGGAGGACAGATCCATCTGATCAGGTGTGGGGAGAGCAAAGAGGGGAGTGAAGGTCAGGTTCATGGTGTTGCGGATGACCTCCCCATCGGTGCCTACGGTTGCGAAATCGAACTTGTCGTACCGATCTCCTTTAAGGTCTTCGTATTCCTCCTTGGTGATGGAGACGTATTCGCCGCCCTCCGTCTTGAAGTAGCCGTCGTTTTCGCTGTAAAAGACCTCCTTCAGCCCCAGGGTCTGGGTGAGGCGGCCGTCCTTCCCCATCTCGAACACCGACCACTCACGGCCAAGCCCCTCGGTCGTGGAACGCCAGCCGTAGAAGTGCCCCTCGGCATCCATGCCCTTGAATCCCCAATCCAGCAGGAAATCGGTGTAGTCCTCTACATAGACGACCTTGCCCTTCACCGTGGTGAAGATGCTGAAAACAGAGTAATCGTCGGTCATGAGCAACAGCTCGTTGATACCGTCGCCGTTGATATCCGCCTCACAGTAGCCGTAGGCGTTTTCCCCTCCCTCGGGGTAGGTGTTGGAGAAGAGGACACCGTTGTTGGGGGCGGACCGACGGGCCATGAGCATGAGGTGATTGTAGACGCGGAATTCCTCGTCGCTGTCATAGGTGAAGCAGGCGTCCAGCTTACCCGTGGGCCACTGGGCGTTGGCGCGGGGGACGTAGGCCACCATGGCCTTAAAGGTAGACTTCACAGCCTCGTAGGACGAGAAATCGGCGGGGGGAGGGGTCTCGTCTCCCTCAGCCAGTGGGAAGAACATACAGGGGGTATTCAGCTTATTCTCATACAGATTGGCATCATCCCACAGGGCGTTGTAGACTTCCGAAAGGCTGTCATACCGCTCCTTGTCGATGGTCTGCTTCTCACCGTCTACCATCTCATAGTAGCCGGTGATGGGTCTTTTTCCATCCTTGATCTCATAGGTCACGCCGAAGGACGTGTCCTCGGTCAGGGCTGTTCCGGTCACGCGGGCGTAGGTGAGGGTGTTATCTCCCTGCTCCTCCTCGAGAGCCTCATGGATACGGATCAGCTCCCCCTTCGTGCCATAGTACCACGTCACGTTCTCGTCAGCGTGGCCCAGAAGCACGGGGGTCTCCCCGTCCAGAGTAAAGATAGCCTTCAGGGTAGGCGGAGAGGTCATAAGCAGCAGTTCCAAGGTACCGTTGCCATCCATATCCCAGTAGGTGTAGGCCATGTCCTCGGGGAAATTGTTGATATTCACCGCGGTATAGACGGCCTCGGAAATGGCGGCCTCCCCCTCGCTCATGCCCGTGGTATCGGGAGCGGTCAGGGTCTCCCCGTTCTGCTTGGCGGTGAGGAGGGCGGTGTACTGCTCGATGATGGGGGTATAGGCCTCCTTCTGCTGTTCGGGTGTCATACCACCGCAGGCGCACAGGGCGGGCAGGAGCAAGATAGCGGTGAGCAGGATGCAAAGAATTCGTTTCATCATTTTTTCGTCCTTTCGTACGGAGTCGGTCAAGTCAGAGGGGTGAAGGTGATTCCCTTGTCAGCGGGCTTTCCGAAGGTGGCGCGGAGGGCGTCGTATTCGTCCTGTGTGATCTCGGTCTCCACCCCGCCCTCGATCTTGTAGAACACGTCCCCGCGTCCTTGCACCCAATCGGGACGGAGGGTATAGGCCGTAGCAAAGTCCCCTTCGGTGGTGACAGTGAACACGCCGTACTCCAGGCGGCCCTCCAGCCAGTAATCGTCGGTGAATTCGCCCAGGAATCGACCTTCTCCGTCTGTCCCCATCAGAACGCCGTTGAAAAGGAAGTCCATGAAGCCCTCGGCGGGCACGACCTCCCCGTCCACGGTGGTGAAGATGGCCAGCAGCTGATGGGAGTTGGTCAACAGGATCAGCTCGTCCGCGCCGTCGCCATTGAGGTCGGTCTCGCAGTAGCCGTAATGGGCGCGGATAGCGGCGGGGTCACCCACGCCGTCATCGGGACGGAGCTCGCAGGCATGATAGAGGAGATGGATGTAGGTATCGAAATCCTTGTCGCTTTTACAAATGAAGGCGTGGTCGCATTTCCCCAGATCCCAGTCAAACGCGCTCATCGTGGCCACCGTATCCAGCATGGCGGCGAAGGTGGACTTGACGGCGGTGTAGTCCGAGAAATCCGCCACAGGGGTGTTTTCGTCGGTCTCGGGAGGGAAGACGGGGGTGACGCGGGGGGCGTACCACTTGGCCACCTCCTGCCCGCCGACGGCCTCCAGCTCGCCGTAGTAATTGTACAGGAAACGGAATTCATCCCGCCCGATGGCGGTACGGGTGCCGTTTTCGATCTTGAAATGCCCGTCAGCGGTGTTGTCGTCGGGATCAACGGTATAGCCGATGACCAGATCGTCCACCAGCTCCGCTCCCGCCACACGGGCGTGATGGTAGGTTCGCTCCTCCACACCGTCCTGTGTAGTATAGCTTGCATAGTAGAGGTAACCCTTCCGACCGAACGCCATACTGTGAGTGGCAGTCTCCTGTACCCACAGAAGGATAGGCTTGCCGCCATCCAGGGAGAAAAGGGCGCGGACGTAGGTACCGGCAGTCATGAGATACAGCTCGGGAGAGCCGTCGCCGTCGGTATCCTTGTAGGCGTAGCCCATAATGTCGGGGGACTTGCAAAGCTCCGCCACTGTATAGATCGCCTCGGCGATGGCCGCCTCCCGCTCGTCCATACCCTTGGTATCGGGCTCGGGTAGCTCCTCCCCGTTCTGCTTGGCGGTGAGGAGGGCGGTGTACTGCTCGATGATGTCATTGTAGGCGGCCTTCTGCTTCTCGTAGTCCTTCGGACCGCAGGCGGTAAACGCCAAAAGAGCAAGGACGCACAGGAGCAGCACTGCGGCGTATTTCGCAAGGTGTTTCATAATGGAATTCCTTTCTTTTTGAAAATATATCCTCTACCTATATAAACACGGCGAGAGGGCGGAATATGACAGAAATGGAAAAATTATTCATTCCTTTTGTGAAGCGATCACACGTGCAAGGCCGGGTGCCTTTCTTCTGTATGCAAGAGGATCACTCCCCTGGGATGTAGTCCGAAAGATGGTGGTATCCCACGGGGAACCGCTTGTCGCTGCTCTCCTCGACGACCAGCCACAGATCGGTTTGACTGAATTCAAGGTGTCCCTTGAGGCCGTCCGCTTCAAAGACAAAAACACTATTTTCAAATCTTGCGGTGAAATTCAGATCGGATTCGGTGATATCCTCCAGAGAGTGATATTGATTGTCCGGATCGGGGTAGTAGACAGCGTATTTATATGTCACATGGACATCCATTTGAGTCTCGGTGACGTTTTCAAAGCTCATGTATATGGCGCCATATGCGCTGTTTGCATCGACCGGGATCTCGTTCAGCCAAGCACCTTTATACCAGCGCTTTGTCACGGCGTTCCGAACGGGATCCTCTGCGGGCGGTGTCAGAGGGGTATAGGTCAGACCAGAAACGGCGCGGTTGTACTCATTGGCCTCAAAGGGGGCGGTATAGACACAATACTCGTCGTTATAGATCTCCTTGAACCGATCGGACGTGATTTTCTCGGTCTTACCTTCCTTTGTCAGGTAGTAATATGTCTGGTAGTAATTGCCGTACTGGGCTAGAAGAATCGAATAGATAAGATTGTAATCTCCGTCCGCCGTAAGCTCATAGAGGCTGTATTCCAGCATATATTCGTCTTCACGGTCTACGTGAATGAAGCCCTCGCTGTCCAGCCAGCCTTTCTCATGGGTCAGCGCGTCCAGCATAACGGGCTTACCGTTCTTTATGGTAAAGATGGCCTTGATAATGTAATCCTCATTCATGAGCACCAGCTCGTCCACACCGTCGCCGTTGAGGTCGATCTCATCGTAACCCTCGTTGAAGCCACCCCGATAGGCGGTGTACAAAAGCTGGGAATAATACTCAAAGGAACGGTCGTCGGGATACGTAAAGAGGTTGTCATATTCTCCCTGAAGCCATTTGTTGGGGTCAAATTTTTCCAGGCAAGTGGAGATAGCCTTGTAGGTCTCACGGATGGCCTCGTAGCTCGAGAAATCCGCCACAGGGAGATTCTCGGTGGGCACCTTTTCTCCCAAGGGGTAATGGATGTAGGGAGAGAACAGCTTGACGGTGCGTCCATATTCCGTGTCGAGCGTCTGTCTGCGCTCACGATACAGCTCATTGAAGGCCTCCTTATCAATGACAGTCCGATTGCCGTCCACCATTTGATAGAGCTCCAAGGTCTCCTTCTTTTCCTGATCGTAGACCTCGCCGTAGACGGCATCGTAGACCATTCTGTCCCCTTCCACGTGACAGGTATAGAGGGTAGCATCCCTGATACTGCCATCGACGGTGGAACGCTCCATAAAGAAGCGGTTTTTGGTGGCGAA
This sequence comes from Clostridia bacterium, assembly GCA_017483125.1. GTDB lineage: Bacteria > Bacillota > Clostridia > Oscillospirales > CAG-272 > CAMEON01. Next base: position 3,821 of record JAFULU010000146.1, on the reverse strand, counting down.
CAGGAATACGGCCCCTTCGCCGTAATTGGCTTCCAACAGGACAGGCTTACGGTTTACAAGTGTGAAAACAGCTCGGATGGACGTGTATCTGGTCAGCAGGATCAGCTCGGGGGTGCCGTTGCCGTCCATGTCCTTGAAGCCATAGCCAAGGTCTGCCAGAGTCTCGGCCTTCTGATCGGCCACAATGCCGTAAAGAGCCTCCGCAATGGCGGCTTCCTCCTCCTTCATGCCATCGGTTTTGGGAGGAGTCAACTCATCACCATTTTGCCTGGCGGTCAGGAGGTTGGTGTACTCGGCAATGATGCCGTCGTAGGCGGCTTTCTGTTCCTCATAGGACAGCTTGGGGGTGCCGCATGAGGTGCAGGCAAGAAGGGCGACCGCGCACAGCAGTACCCCCGCAAGGGCGGCAAGAATTCTTTTCATGGTTTGTTTCTCCTTATCACGGTAGGACAGTTTCGTTTTATCGTCCGTTTCCATATTATATCATACGGTCATTTGATTGTCAATACTGTTTTTATGAATTTACACTTTATTCACAATGGCCGAAGTGCCTTGGAGACCGCCGTACTTTGATTACCCTCAAGAGTTGCCGACACGGATCGGACAAGAAGGCAAGGGCTGTCTTATATTAGCAATCCCCACCCCCAATTTGCGAACCATCCGCCCATTCACAATACGTTCACCGATTCTTAACAAAGAAATCAGCTGAAAAATTGCAAAAAGGGCTTGACAAATCGGGAGAAAAGTGGTACATTATATGCGTGGTTAGCACTTAAGGCGTTTGAGTGCTAAAATCCACAAGAAAATCGCAGAAAGGCAGAGGAAAGCCCATGGACGAGATGCATCCCGAATTGAGCGAGCGGAAAAAGCTCATACTAAAGGCTATCGTGGACGCCCACATCGCCGACGGCGAGCCCGTGGGATCCAAGTATCTGATGGAAACCAAGCAGATCCCCTGCTCCTCTGCTACCATCCGCAACGAAATGGCCGAGCTGGAGGCTCTGGGTTACCTGGAGCAGCCGCACACCTCGGCGGGGCGAGTGCCAAGCGAGCGGGGCTACCGCTTCTACGTGGACACCCTCGTGGAGCATTACGCCATGACGGCGCGGGAGATTTACCAGATCAACGAGCTATTGAAGGAAAAGATGGCCGAACTGGACCACATCCTCCTCACCGCCTCCAAGGTAGCCTCCAACCTCACCAACTACACCGCCTTCGCCATCAAGCCGAGGGCGTCCAGCGTCACGGTGCGTCGCTTCGACGCGGTGTATCTGGACGACAGCACCCTGATTCTGGTGCTGGTGGCCTCAAACGGGCAGGTCAAGACCAAAACGGTGCGCCTGACCGATATGCCTCCCCTCTCCACGGCGGTGACGGATCTTTTGGCTCTGACCCTCAACGAGCACTTACAGAATCTGAGTGCCAACGAGATCACCCTCCCCATTATGATGGAGATGGAGCGGGCCATGGGCAACCGTCCCGAGCTGGTCTCGGTGGCGGTCAAGGTCATCTACGAGGCCATGAACGAGCTGGACCAGGGCGAGCTGAAGGTCAGCGGTATGGACCGACTGCTGGAGTACCCCGAGTTCAACGATCCCGACCGCATGAAGGAGGTGTTGGGTGCCATCGAGCAGAAGGACGACATTCTCCGCATGGTCTCCGACCCCGAGGGGACGGGCGACGTCAGCGTGGTCATCGGCTCCGAGAGCGCGGTGAAGGTTCTGGACAAGTCCGCGCTGGTCTACAAGCCCATTGTCCAGAACGGCAAGACCGTGGGTGCCATCGGCGTGCTGGGCCCCGCCCGCATGGACTACGCCAAGGTGCTGGCCACCCTGGAGGGTATTTCGGGGCACGTGGAGTCCCTGCTCTCCCCCGATCAAAAGCAGTTGCAGGACGGCGGCCGTAAGCCCTCGTCTCACGACGAATAAAGAAAGGATCATCCGACATGAACGAGAACGAGAAGGACATGACCGCCGAAACCGCCGAGGCCCCTGAGCCTACGGTTGAGGCTCCCGCCGAGGAGGCCGCCGAAACGGCTACCGAGGGAAAGGTCAAGGGCTCCGACAAGAAAAAGCTCAAGAAGGTGGAGGCCGAGCTGGCCGAAACACAAAAGAAGCTGGAGGCCGCCGAGGCGGCTCTGGCCGAGGAGAAAGACAAGTACCTGCGCATGCTGGCCGAGTACGACAACTTCCGCCGCCGCACCGCCAAGGAAAAGGAGACCGTCTACGGTGACGCCACCGCCGATACCGTCAAAGGTCTGCTTCCTGTGGTGGACACCCTGGAGAGAGCCGCCGCGGGGCTGACCCCCGAGGACGCCGAGTCCCCTCTGGGCAAGGGCATCACCATGACTCTGAAATCCGCCACCGACGCCCTGGCCAAGCTGGGTGTGGAGGAGGTTCCCACCGACGTATTCAACCCCGATATCCACAACGCGGTCATGCACATCGAGGACGAGAGCCTCGGGGAGGGCGCCATCGTGGCGGTCTTCCAGAAGGGCTACCGAAAGGGCGACCACATCATCCGCTACGCGATGGTGCAGGTGGCTAACTAAGAGCGAAGAACGAGGGGCTCTGCCCCTGACCCCCGGCAGGGCTCTGCCCTGCATCCGCAAGAAACCTTTTTGAAAAAAGGTTTCTTGAATTCCAAAAATTTTTGAATAGGTAATTCCCATAAACAAACAACCCCTGAAAAAATTATCTGATATAAAGGAGAAAATCATTATGGCAAAGATCATCGGTATCGACCTTGGTACGACCAACTCTTGCGTCGCAGTTTACGAGGGCTCCGAGCCCATCGTCATCCCCAATCCCGAAGGCGCCCGCACCACGCCCTCTGTGGTGGCCTTCTCCAAGACCGGCGAGCGCATGGTCGGTCAGGTGGCCAAGCGTCAGGCCATCACCAACCCCGACCGTACCATCAGCTCCATCAAGCGTCACATGGGCACCAATTTCAAGGCCACCATTGACGGTAAGAACTACACCCCTCAGGAGATCTCGGCTATGATCCTTCAGAAGATGAAGGCCGACGCCGAGGCTTACCTGGGCACCACCGTCACCGACGCCGTCATCACGGTTCCCGCTTACTTCACCGACGCACAGCGTCAGGCTACCAAGGACGCGGGTAAGATCGCCGGTCTGAACGTTCAGCGTATCATCAACGAGCCTACCGCCGCCGCTCTGGCCTACGGTATGGACAAGGAGAACAACCAGCGCATTCTGGTCTTCGACCTGGGCGGCGGTACGTTCGACGTCTCCCTCCTGGAGATCTCCGACGGCGTCTTCGAGGTGCTGGCTACCGCCGGTAACAACCGTCTGGGCGGTGACGACTTCGACCAGAGAATCATCAACTGGATGGCTGACAAGTTCCAGCGCGAGAACGGCGTGGATCTCCGCACCGACAAGATGGTCATGCAGAGACTGAAGGACGCCGCCGAGAAGGCCAAGATCGAGCTGTCCGGTATGTCCCAGTCCGACATCAACCTCCCCTTCATCACCGCCACCGCCGCAGGTCCCCTCCACTTTGAGGTTACCCTGACCCGCGCCGAGTTCGACCGCATCACCGCCGACCTGGTCGAGGCCACCATGGGCCCCACCAAGCAGGTCATCCGTGACGCCGGCATCGCCGTGGACAAGATCGACAAGATCCTCATGGTGGGCGGCTCCTCCCGTATCCCCGCTGTCCAGGAGGCTGTCAAGAAGTACCTGGGCAAGGAGCCCTTCAAGGGCATCAACCCCGACGAGTGCGTGGCCATCGGCGCCGCTATTCAGGGCGGCGTGCTGGGCGGCGACGTCAAGGATCTGCTGTTGCTGGACGTCACTCCC
>JAFULU010000145.1 GCA_017483125.1 Clostridia bacterium | reverse complement strand
TCGTGCCCGAAGGGCATCTCGCAAACTCACAAAAAGGCTGATTTCGCCTGACGGCGAGCGATATGCGCTTTGCGCGAGATATGCCCGCTGGGCGCGATATGCCCGTTGGGCGCGATATGCCCTTCGGGCGTGAACACACCGAAAAACTGCAATTTTAATACCCAATCCAAACCCCAAACAACAGCACCCCCACCGACACGCAGAGCAGTGCCAGCTGGAGCACCCACGTCCACTTCAGCCACTTCCCGTAGGACACCCCCATCATGGATAGTCCAACCAAGAGAATCGGATTGGTAGGCAGAATCACGTCGGTAAAGCCGTCGGCCATGCAGTAGGCCAGAATGACCAGATTGGGGGACAGCCCCAGAGCCTGAGTCACGGGGAGAATGATGGGCATGATCAGAAAGATCTTGGCCGAGGCAGAGCTGATGAAGACCTGCAAAAACAGGGTCAGGGCGTAGACCAGAAGAATGGCGGTGGCGGGGTGACGACTCTCCAGAAGGGAGATCATGTGGTGCATCACTGTGTCCATAATACCGCTCTCGGTCATGACCAGCTTGGGCGCGGAGGCCAGCGCGATCATAGCCACGGCAGGGAGCATGGCCGCCATACCCCTCCCGATGTGCCGCCAGACGTCGCTCTTGCGCTCACAGACCACAAGCCCCGTCACAATGCCCGAGACCAGAAAGCTCACCGCCAGAATGGGGATGGCGTAGTCCGAAATGGCCCGTACCGAGGCAATGAGGATCAACACCCCCGCCTGTACTCCGAAGAACACCGCGAAGGCACGGAAGACCTTGTCTCCTCCATCTGTGTCCCCATCGGTTGCAGTCTGCAAAGCGCGCTTTTCCAGATCAACCTCATAGGTCAGGGACAAGGCGGGATTTCTGCGGATCCTGCGCAGATGGATCAAGAGAAAACCGCAGAGCATGGCGTAGGTCAGCACGAAGAACAGAATGCGGAGCCACGCCCCGTCCATAGGGGCGATCCCCGCCACCTCGGAGGCCAGCCCCACCGAGAAGGGGTTGGTGATGGCCGCAGAAAAGCCGAAGCAGGCCGCCAGCAGACACATGCCCAGACCCATCAGAGTGTCCAGCCCCAGAGACAGCATGAACATGATCATAATGGGAAGCAGGGTGATCAGCTCCTCGTACATCCCGAAAAAGCTGCCGAAGAGCATGAAGATCAGCACCGTCAGGCAGATCACGGGGGCGTGGCGGCTCCCCAGACGGCGGATGATGCGGCTCATAAAGACCTTGACACCGCCCGTTTTCTCCAGAAGATTGAAAATGCCGCTCATGATGAGCAAAAACAGGCAGATCATGACCACCGTGATGCCCCCGTCCTTGAAGAACACCCGGAAGGGAGCGGTCAGCACCCGCCAGGGCGCGATGCCGTCCACCTCCCCCTCGGTATAGGTGCCCATGATGATCTGTCCCGCCTCGTCCCGCAGGTAGGAGCCCGCTGGGATGAAGTAGGAAAGGGCACCGCAAAGCATCAGAACAAGCAGGAGGACGATCACAACGGTCAGAAAGGATTTGATATTGATGGTAGCAAAGGCCTTCTCCTTGGTGGGCTTGGTTGTGGTTTTCACGCTCATACGCTTGCCTCCTTGGCCGCTTCCGCCGCCTTTTCCTGCTCGGTAGCACACAGATCGTAGAGAATGGCCGAGGCCATGTACCATTCCACACAGGAGCGTTTTTCGTCGGGAACAAAATAGTGAATGGTCTCCCCCACGTAGACCTCGAAATCCTCCCCCGCCCCGAAGAGAAGACGGTAGATATCCCCGATGGGGAAGGTCAACTCGGTCTCGGCTCCGTCCAAAGTGCCGCGATAGACTAAGCCCTCGCGGTCAAGGGCGCAGACACCCCGCCCCGCCGAGCGGAGCATGGATTTTCCGTCTTTGGAAGGCAACTTCAATTCCACGGGGGAGGTCAGCGTATAGCTTTCGTCGGCGAGAATCTGTTGCTTCAAGGTCTCCTTTTGGGTCTCATACCAAACCGAGTTGTTGGCGTAGGGCTTCTCCCCCACGAATCCGTAGCGGTCGTCCATCACGGCCACCTCACCGCACTCTTCGCAAAGGATCTTGCGCTTCTTGGTACGGAGGGTGAACTTCTTCCCGCAAACGGGGCAGGTAGTCAGAATATTCTCCAAGCCCTCGGCCATGCGGCGGTCCTTGTAGCGCACCTCGGGATGGTTATTCAGCCATTCAAACTCATCGTAATACAGCTTGGACTCTATCTTTTGGGCGATCTCCTCAACGGTTGCCGCCTTGACCTCCTCGGCACTCATGAGCAGGGACAGCTCCACCTCCACCAGAGAACCTCTGCGGAAGCCCCGCCCCCACTTGGGATCGGCCAGATAGTCGCCGCCCATTTTGACGGTGTAGATGGGTGCCTTGGCCTTCTTCAGGAAAGGATAGGTACCGGGCTGAATGTCCTCAAACCGCCCCGCCGTGGAAAGCCGCGCCTCGGGCATCATGGACAGAAGCCCGCCGCCACGGAGCACGCGCAGGGAATTCACCGCGCTTTCGGGGTCGGCGGTGAACATACTCTTGGGGAAGCACCCGAATTTACGGATGAGCTTTCCCAGGGGCTTGCCGTAGAAGTACAGCCGCGCCACGATGAAGTTGGGGGCGTACTTGCGGAGGATGCTCCCCGCGTAGACGAAATCGGGGAAGGAGCCGTGGTTGCACAAAACCACCGCGGGGGTCTCAAGTCTCCCCTCGGTGCGATCGGTGTATACCACGCGCACTCCCTTGCACCACATCATCAGCTTGGCGACGGCGAAGGGAATCCTCAGCCGTGTCGGCGGGTACAGCTCCACGCGGGTCTTGGAGGAATAGGGCTCCTTGGTCTTTTCTTGCTTTGCCATGGACGAGTCCTCACGATCTTTTTTCACTACCTACATTTTAGCACAAATATGTTGATTTGACAATATCTTTTCCGAAATTTCACGAAATTTTGCGAACAAATTATGAAGAAAAAGCAAAGGGCCACCCGAAGCGGAGTGCTCTTTGTGTGTTTTTCTGAACAAACTGATCGAACGAAGCCCGCTCAGGCGTTGGGGTCGTTCTGGGCGATGACCATATCCTGCCACTCCTTGCAGAGGGTGACGAAGCGGGCGTTCCATCCCGACACGCGAACCGACAGGGTCTGGTAGTCCTTGGGGTTCTCCTGGGCGTCCCGCAGGATCTTGCCGTCGGCCACGTCGGGCTGGAGGAAAAAGCCGCCCTCGGCCACAAAGCCCCGCATGATGGCGATGAGAGCCGCAATGCCGTCCTCGCCTGAGACCGAGGAGGGAAGGAGCTTGCAGTCCAGAGCCGCGCCCGTGACCATTCTGGTAAGATCCGCCGCGCAGTAGGAGCGGATCATGGCGGTGACCCCCTCCTTGTCCGAGCCTGGGGTGGGGGAGGCGTTGGCGGCCAGCACCTCGCCCTTGCGGTGGCCGTGAGGCGAGGCCAGACGGTGGGGTGCCCACTCCAGCTGACGGCCGAAGGTGGAGACCCCCGCGGGGAAGAAGTAGGGGGATTTTCCGTCGTTCTCGGCGCAGAAGTCGGCAAAGCCCGAAAGGATCCGCGCGGCGATGGCGTCGCACGCGGGGTTGTCGTTGCCGTAGTAGGTATACTTGTTCAGCACGAACTGCCGCAGAGGCTCATGCCCGTCCCAGTTGTCCCGCAGAACCGCCATGAACTCCCCAAAGCTCATGCGATGCTCCTCAAAGACCAGCTTTTGGATGGCGTACAGGCTGTTGACCGTATCCGCCAGACCGCCGATGTGGGGAGAAAACACGTGGTACACGGGGCCTCCCTCACCGTAGGACAGACCCTTTTCAATACAGCCGCCCTCAAAGAGAGAGATCACGGTGCAGGGCGTGGTGGGATGCCACTCGAACACCCCGTTTTCGGTATCCATGACCTTGAAAATCCCGAAACGGCTGTTGGTAATGGCCAAAACCTGCTTGCGGAGATCCGACAGATAGGCATCAAGCAGACTGTCAAAGTCGGGGAAATCCAGATCCTCGGCGTAGTCGCGGAGAGTGGCGTGGTGAAGGATCCCCAGCCCGTCGAAGGGGCAGTAGATGAAGTTGGTGCGCCCGGGAACCTGCACCTCCCAGCAGCCGTCGTTGGCGAACTGTCTGGCCTCGGTGAGAGGATAGCCGTACTTTGTCAGAGCCTCCAGCACCAGATCCTCGTTGTAGATGGCCAGCACACCGCCGCCATGGCGCATGACCTGGGCGACTCGGCGGAGCAGGGCCTCGTCGGTGTTCTTGCTGACACGGACGGTAGTGGGGAAGTCACCGATGGGCAGCTCCTCCAGAATATCCAGAGTCAGGAAGGTGACGGCGTTGGCCACGTCATTTCCGTTTTCATCAATGCCTCCAAGCACGATATTCTGGTAGTGCTGGGCGTCACCGCTCCCCTGGTTGCCGCCGCGGACCCACTCACAGCCCTTGATGAAGAAGTGAGCCAGAATCTCCCGCGCCTCGTTGAGAGTGAGCACGTCGTGGTTGAGATCCTCCTCCAGGTACTTGCCCAGAAGCACGTCCAAACGCCCGATGCCGGGCCAGTTGCCCATGAGGCGCACGAAGGCGAAGGTCATCCAAAGCGACTGCACTGCCTCGTGGAAGCTGGTGGGCGGCTCCATGGGGACTCGCCTCAGGTTTTGCAGAGTCTTTTCAAAGGCGGGACAGGGGGGAAGCACCCCATCCTCCGCCACCGCGTGGGCATGAGTCTCCAGAGCGGTCACGTACCGCCCATGCCAGAGCTTGTAGGCATCCAGCGCGGCCAGACAGTTCAGAAGAAAGGCCTCGCGGTCGGTACCACGGTGAACCTCCAGAGAGGCCTCCACCCGACGGCGGATGCCGTTCAGACCCTCCTTGAGGATCATGGAAAAATCAATGGTCAGATGGCTCACCGAGGGGAAGACCACGTTGCCCCCGAAGGTGGCGGGAATGACGTGATGGATGGCCAGCCCCAGGGTAGCCGCGCCGCAGATCCGCTCCCCCTGAATGAGACGGATGGGGCATTTCTCGGCGATCTCGCGCAGGATATGCCGCTCCTTCTCCAGAGGAGTCAGCTCGGCAAAGCCCTCAATGTGATCCATGGGCAGGGAGGCGGTCTTCATGGCCTCCAGGCCGTAGCGGTGTTTCTCCAGAGAATCGTAGGCGAACTGACGCGTGGCGTCGCAAAGACGAACGGGACGGGGATCTTTATAAGCGGTATAAAATTCCATAATGTATCCTTTCTCGGGGGAGGGATCGCCTCCCCCGCGTCGGTCTTGTCAATGCTTCTGCTTCTTGGACAGAGCCAGCCAGCATCCGCAGAGGGTCAGAAGAAGTGTTGCGGACACGCCCACAGAGGACCTGCACCCCTTCTTGGGCGGGCCGGGCTCGGCAGGCTCGGTGGCAGTCCCGTCGGGCTCGTCGGGAGTCTCGGTCACGGGAGGCGTATCCACGGGATGAGTCTCGGTATCGGTGGGCTCGGTATCGGGCTCCACCACGGGGTCGGTATCCGGCTCGGTGGTATCCTCGGGAATCGACTCCACCACCAGCACCACCGCGCCGCCGAGGTATCGGCCGTCCTCGGACACGGCGTAGATCAGGGTCTCGCCCACCTTTTCGGCGGTCACCTTTCCGTCCGTGACCGTCGCGGCGTCACCAACCGTCGTCAGCTTCAGATGAGTCGCACCGTATGCGGTGATGCCCAGCTCGGTACTCTCCCCGGGGAGCAGGGTGATCAGAGGCGCGGTGACCTTGATCCCGCCCTCGGGCTCGGGGATCACCAGATGGGATTCAAAGCGGGCCTTGATCTGCTCGGGGGTCAGTACCTCATCCAGAAGCTCGCCCTCGGTGATCTTGCCTGGGAAGTCGAAGCCGCCCTCCACAAGTCTGCCGTAGTAGTAAGCGTCCCCGCCCACGGGCAGAGTGAAGTCCGCGCCGATGGACTTGAGATGCACGCCGTCGATGTAGACCTCCAGCTTGCCCTGGCTGTGAATCACGGTCAGCATATGCCAGCCGCCCACGTAGCTCTTCATGTCGATCTCCAGACTCAAAGCATGGTTATTGTTGGCGGCGGGGGCGTAGAAGCTGAGCATCCCCCGCTCGGTGTAGATCTCGAAGTGGCGGTCAGTGGCCTTCGTACCCTTGGCAAGGAGTATGCCGAAGCTCTCGGCCATGCCCTCGGCGTTGAACCACATATTGACCGTGGTGCCGTCACCGAAGCCGAAATCGGTCTTGAAGGCCTTGCCGATGTCGTTGCCCTCGGCCTTGGCATAGGCGCTCTCGTGATCGGCCCCTGCCGTCAGCTCCTCGTCGGTGAGGAGGCGGTCGTAGAGTCGGACCGTATCCAGAAGCCCGCCGAAGGCCATACTGCCGTCGGTCTGCCCGCCGAAGGCCATGACCTCCACGGTATCCTTGACGACTCCCTTTGCGGTACAGCCGCCCACGGCCTTTCCGTCGGCGTAGACCGTAATGTACCCGCTCTTCCAGGCAAAGGCCAGCTGATGCCAGCCGTCCTCCAGGGTGTTGAGGTTGAAATTCATACTGTAGTCGCCCAGATCGGGGGCGAAGAAGAACATCTGCCCGTCCTTGAGGTAGATTTCAAAGTGACCCGCCGTCTTGGGGCCCTTGGAGATGAGGACGTTGTAGCCCGAGGAGGCCTTACCGCTGACCCACATGGTCATGGTCTTGCCCTCATTGAAGGTATAGGGCACCTCGCGGAGCTGCATACCCGCCCCGCCCGACAGGGCGCGGCCCATGTGTCCCTTGTCGGTAAAGGTCGGCTCGGCCGAGATCTTCTCCAGAACACCCGAGATCGCGCCGCCCGCGTAGGTGCGGCCGTTGCCGTCGTCCTCGAAGTCCACAGACAGGTAGAGGTCTCTCTCCACGGCGGCGGATGCGAAGCCGATGCTGTTCTTCGCGTGTTTGGTGTCGGTCAGACCGATGACGCCCACGGTGTAGGCCTTGTCGGCGGCAAGACCCTCGCAGGTGAGGGTCACGGTCAGCCCGTCGGCAGACAGGGAAGCGGACTTCACCGTCGCCCCATTGTTCAGCATATAGTAAGCGGGATCCTCTGCGCGGGTCTTATCCATGGGGGTGCTGAAGGTGAGGATCACGGTATCGCCCTCCCCGAAGGTCGCGGTACGCAGAGCGGGCCTCGAGCGGTCGGGAAGAGTGGTGAAGCTCTTGGAGGCAGATACGCCCGAGCGGTTGCCGCCATTGTCCACGGCCTCCACCGTCACGGTGTACTTGGAGACCTCGGCAAGTCCCTTCAGCACGATGGAACTTTCGCCGTCTTGGGCGAAGTACTCGGCAGCCTTGCCGTCCCCCTCGGTCAGGGTCACGGTATACCCGAACAGACCGCCCTCGTCGGTGGAGGGAGTCCAGCTGACGGTAGCCTGATCGAAGGCCACGTCGCTGACCTTGATCCCCTCGGGGACGGTGGGAGCCACCTTGTCGGCGGTGTTCTTGAGGTTGAAGCAGGTGACGCCCTCCACCAGACCGCCGTCGTTGACGGTGATCGTCACGGTCTCCCCTGCCGCGAGGAAGAAGAAATTATCCGAGGTGACGAACTTGGCCGTATCCTTGGCAGTCAGCTCCACACCCAGGGCGGGAAGGTCTCCCGTGTTCTTGACGGTCACGGTGTTGCCGCTCACCGAGTAGGACAGGGAGGTACGGGGCAGATAGAACAGACTGCCGGGCTCGTACTCATAGTTGAAGTACACAAAGGTGCGGTTTCGGTACTGACCGCCCACGTAGAGGTCAAAGGTCACCGTCAAGGGAGTGTTGTCGGTCTCCTCTGCGGTCAAAGCGAAGTCACCCGCCTTGCCCGCGGTACCAACCGAGCCCTTGCCCGTGAAGGTCTGGGTCTTGACCACGGAAAGATCCTCGCCGTAGGCCGTGACCTTCACCGACCACTCCTTGCCCGCAAGGGCGTCCAGATCGTCCAGCACGTACACGGGCAGGGTCAGCGCCTCGGACTCTCCCGCGGCGTTGAAGGTGTTGTAGTTATCCGTCTTGGGGGCGGCCATGAGGGTGCGGTAGGCGTCCTGCATCATGTAGTAGGCGATCTTGGGGGCGCCGTACCAGTCCACGATGGCCCAGGAGGCCCCGGGGTAGTTGTCGTTGAGCTTGTAGACCACGTTCATGGAGCTGTAGGGGTAGTTGATGCGGGCGTTCATGGCGGGGAGATAGTCCGCCTGGGCCTGGGCCAGCTGGGAGCCCCGCACCAGATCGGCGAGGGAGTCCACCTTGTAGAACATGGAGGCGTAATGGAGATGGGTGTCGATATCGTAGCCGTGGGGGGAGGGAGTCCAGCCCTCGAAGCCGTTGAAGGTGGCGGTGTGGTAGGCGATGACACCCTTCTGATCCACGGGCCACTCTGCCATCTCCTGTG
>JAFULU010000144.1 GCA_017483125.1 Clostridia bacterium | reverse complement strand
CCTGTCCACCGGTCAGATCCTCTTCACCAACCCCTACGACGTCGGCGTGACCACCGCATCCGACAGCGTTAAGAATCAGATCCTCTCTCAGATCATCGTTAAGTTCACCGAGAACGGCCGTGAGCGCGAGTACTCCTCCTACGAGTACGCCGCCCTCCGCGACCAGATCAAGGTCAAGAACATCAAGAACGGTATCCGCGTGGAGTACACCATCGGCCGTGAGGAGGCCAGACGTCTGGTCCCCCGTATGATCGAGAAGGAGCGCTTTGAGACCATGATCCAGGCTCCCATGGAGGAGTACTACGGCGTGGCCTACGAGGACGCCAAGAAGTTCAAGGACCAGTCGGGTCACCCCCTGCAGTCCGCATCCTTCTACCTCTGCAAGCAGATGTCCTACTTCGTGTACAAGGATCTGGACGAGTGCTCGTCCGACCGTCTGAAGGAAGACCTGCTGGATTCCTTCCCCATCGTCCATAAGTACGATATCTACGTCCTCGACCCCACCGCCAACATCGTGGAGATCGAGAAGATCGAGGAAGTCATCAAGACCGCTTGTCCCAACTACTCCTACGAGGAGATGGACTACGACCACATGCTGACCGAGTACACCAGCGATGAGGAGAACCCTCCCGTCTTTAAGATGGCTCTGGAGTACACCATCGATGCCGACGGATTCACCGTGCGTATGCCCGCAAACGGTATCCGCTTCAACGAGTCCAAGTTCCAGCTGACCAACGTGAGCATCCTCCCCTACATGGGCGCAGGTAACAACGCTTACGAGGGCTACACCTTCTACCCCGACGGCTCCGGCGCTCTGTTCGCCTTTGAGGATCTGGTCGACGTGAACACCTACTCCGTCGCCTCCAAGATCTACGGCACCGACTACGCTTACCACAAGCTGACCGGTACCTACCAGCAGACCGTCCGTTACCCCGTCTTCGGTATCGTTGAGAACACCCGCTACTACGACTGCGTCGCTGACGACGAGACCACCGGTGAGCTCAAGACCACCGTTGTGGGCGGTGTCATTTATGACGCTGTGGCCAAGGCCATCGAGGAGGGCAACACCGCTTCTCCCGTCTACAAGGCCTACGGTACCCTCATCAGCTCCGCCGAGATCACCGAGCGCGAGGAGAGCCGCGGCTTCGTGGCTATCATCGAGGAGGGTGACGCTCTGACTGAGCTGGTCAACTACCACGCCGGTGTCCTGTCTCCCTACGACACCGTCCAGATGAACTTCAACCCCCGTCCCAAGGACTCCTACAACATCGCGGACGCCATCTCGGTCGGTACCAACAGCGAGTGGACCGTCGTTTCCAACCGTAAGTACGTTGGTAACTACAAGATCCACTACGTCATGCTGGCTGACGAGGGCCTGGCCGAGAAGAACGAGCTTGAGAACGGCTCTTGGTACAAGACCTCCTGGCTCGGTATGGCCATGGCTTACCGTGACTACCTGGAGAGCAGAGGCATCCTGGCTCCTCTGGCCGAGACCTCCGCTGACATCCCCCTGTACATCGAGGCATTCGGTGCGCTGGAGGTTATTGAGAAGATCGCTTCCATCCCCGTTGAGGTCAAGAAGCCCCTGACCACCACCGAGGACGTCATCACCATGTACGAGGAGCTGTCCGGTAAGGGCGCTACCAACATCAACTTCAAGCTGACGGGCTTTGCCAACGGCGGTATGTACGCCACCGCACCCAAGAAGCTGAAGTGGGAGAAGGCTGTTACCAAGGAGAAGTCCATGCAGGAGCTGCTGGATTACGCCGCAAGCGTTGAGGGTGGCAACCTGGGTATTTTCCCCGACTTCGATTTCGCCTACATCAGCTATGATACCATGACCGATGGCTTCTCCATGAGAAAGCACTCCATCCGTACCATCGACGACCGTATGACCTACAAGCGTGACTGGATCCCCACTCAGCAGAGATACGGCGGTATGATGCAGATGGTCATGTCCCCCGCTTACTACGAGAAGTTCTACACCAAGTTCATGGAGAACTACCTGGAGCACAACAACCTGTCCGGTATTTCGGTTGGCTCTCTGGGTACCGCTCTGAACTCCGACTTTGATGAGGATGAGCCTTACAACCGCGAGGATGCTAAGGAATTCACCACCAAGGCTCTGCAGTACATCAGCGGCTCCGACGAGACCGCCCTGCAGGTCATGGTGAACGGCGGTAACGCATTCACCTGGCAGTATGCCGACCACATCCTGGGCGCGGCTCTGGATTCCTCCCGTTACATCAAGGCCAGCTACAGCGTTCCCTTCGTGGGCGTTGTCCTCCACGGCTACACCAACTTCACCGGCACTCCCCTGAACATGGAGGGTGACGTGAACTATGCCAAGCTGAAGGCCATTGAGAACGGTGCTTCGGTCTACTTCACTCTGTCCTACCAGAACACCCAGAAGCTGAAGGAAAACAACTTCTTCAGCCAGTACTACTCCGTCCGTTACGACATCTGGTTCGATGACGTGGTGGAGATCTACAACCAGCTGAACACCGAGCTGAAGGACGTTCAGAACAAGGTCATCATCGACCACCAGTTCCTGTCCGGTATGCGCGTTCCCGACGTGGACGAGCTGGACCGCGACCTGACCAACGAGTTCGAGTCTGTTCTGGACTTCCAGAACAACAAGGCTGAGTACGAGGCCAAGCAGAAGGCCGAGGCCGTGGCAGATGCCCGCGACCAGATCGCTTCTGTTGAGGTCGCCGCACAGAAGTTTGTTAAGGACTGCGTAACCTACTACAGCGGTATCTCCGGCGCGGCTTACATGTACGTCACCGGTGACCGTTCCTTCGAGCGCCGTCTCGCTTCCTACGTGGAGGCCAAGTCCGCCTATGATTCCGTCAAGGCCGAGTACGACGCCGCTGACGAGGAGGGCAAGAAGAGTCTGGCCGCTCCTCTGGCCACCGCCGAGGCAACCGAGAAGCAGGCTCTGGGTCAGCTCAGAACCTACATCCGTAACGTCGGCCGTGCCATCCTGACCATCGAGAAGGAGTACGCCGCTCTGACCCAGCTCCTCGAGGACGCTAAGGCAGG
Organism: Clostridia bacterium; assembly: GCA_017483125.1. Lineage (GTDB taxonomy): Bacteria > Bacillota > Clostridia > Oscillospirales > CAG-272 > CAMEON01. The sequence continues at coordinate 14,315 of JAFULU010000144.1, read as the reverse complement.
CAAGCTCCTGATCAACAGCACCGAGGGCTGCCCTCAGTCCATCATCAATGAGATCGAGGTCCAGCTGGCCAACACCGCCAAGTTCATGGAGACCACTCTGGGCGTTAAGTTCAACATGACTGTGGATAAGGCAGAGGTCGATACCTTCCTGTACACCCACATGTCCACCCTGATCTTCTCCTGCTACGGCAGCTCCAGCCAGACCGGCGTGGGTGTTGTCGGCAAGGCCGAGAACCTCTACAAGATGCTGGCCGCTGAGGATTACGGTCTGCTCATGTCCGAGATCGACCTGCTCCGCTACCTGCCCGCTAACAAGGATATGACCGACGATCAGCTCATCGCCAAGTACGGCCTGAAGGCTGACAAGTCCTCCGTGGACGGTCTGATCCTCTTCGTTAAGGAGCTGCTGGGTGAGACCTACAGCTTCGATCCCATCATCGAGAACATGGACGGCGGCGTCGAGGACAACATCCGCGACTACTTCGTCTCCATGCTCTACAGCCAGATCACCAACCTGTCCGCAGGCTCCATCGTTCCCGCTCTGAACTTCGTGCCCACCCGTGTCAACGATAAGGGCCGTATCGTTCCCAACACCGCCAACATCAACACCGTCATGAAGGAGATCGACAAGGCCATCGACACCGCTCTGCTGGGCGCCAAGGGTGCTATCCAGAAGGTCGAGGACGGCAAGTACGATCTGTCCGGTATCTTCACCGAGGACGAGATGACCAAGCTGGTCGATGAGGCCGTTGAGATCATCCGCAAGAACACCCGTACCGAGGATAACGCCATCGCCGCCGACAAGGCTGTCGAGTACGCTACCCCCGATACCATGAAGACCGACATCCGCAACTACATCGAGGGTGCCTACTACCGCGCTGTCATCAACAAGCTCTCTCCCGAGGACGCAGGCGACGTGACCCTTCAGGTCATCACCGTGTCTACCCAGACCAACGCCAGCATCGACCTTCTGGTCAGCCTCCGCGCAGACGCTTACGAGTTCGAGGATGACACCAAGTACGAGGATATCCTCAAGGCTATGGAGGCCGACACCGAGCTGCAGGCTCTGATCGACGGTATCAACGATTCCGTCAAGGGCGCTTACGGCGACGTCCGCGACCAGCTGGAGGCTGCCTTCCTGAAGGCATTCGCCACCAAGATCCTGGGCAAGGATAAGGCTCCCACCCTGGAGAAGGCTTCCTACGAGACCACCGATGCCGAGGGCAACGAGGTCACTCACGAGCTCCGCGCCGAGGCTCAGGCGATCCTGGACGCCAAGCTCACCGCTACCTCTACCGTGGCTGAGGTCCAGGCCATCATTGCCGAGATCGTGGCTCTCCACGCAAACTACGCTGAGTCTCTCGACGAGGGCTACGATCCCACCGCCGACGTGACCACTTACGTCTGCTACAACCAGCTCTACGCCATGACCCAGATCACCCTGAAGGACATCGACAACTACTACTACGACGCCCAGATGGCCAAGATGGACGCTGCCGTCCGCGCCAAGGTCGCCGAGAACGTTGCCGCCATTCAGGCTACCCTGCCCGCAGACTATGACGTCTACGACGTGTACGCCGCTGTCACCGCCGTTCTGGGTGACACCGAGAACAACGTCTACGACTTCATCAACTCCGTGGCCGGTGAGGTGACTCACTCCGCTGAGGGTAAGTACACCCTGTCCGGTGACCTGCTGGCTTACTACTGCTACCTGCTCTTCAACGCCTTCGAGGGCTACGATCTCTCCGAGGCTCCCACCCTCTCCATCGACGGCAACGCTACCAAGGTCAAGAACGCTCTCAAGATCCTGGACAACGACTTCGAGGACCGTATGCCTCTGCTTCTGGCCAAGGCTAAGGAGAACCTCAAGCGCGGTCAGATGCCCAACTACTCTGTGAAGGCCATCATGACCGAGGAGGAGTTCACTGCCGTGGGTAACGAGCTGGTCGACGCTCTGATCAAGGCTCTGTTCGCAACCGAGGCCGAGCGCGAGACCCTGCTGCCCGAGGTACAGGATTACCTCCAGTACTGCTACTACAAGGCAGTTGTGGAGCTCCTGGCCGCTGACGAGCTGCCCAAGTTCCACATCTCCGAGATCTACGCAGGCACTCTGGTGGATTCCGCTACCGGTCTGAAGGATCTGATGTACTACTACGTCATGAGCTACACCAGCCTGACCGAGGATCAGATCGACGATCTGATCGAGCCTCCCAAGGGTCCCGGCTCCGGTGACGAAGACGGCGAGGAGGCTTCCCGCTACCTGTCCGATGACGGTCGCATCGTGTCTGTTACCTACGGTACCAAGAACGCTGACGGCAGTTATTCCGCTTACAAGACCTTCATCCTGAACTACAACAACTTCTCGGTGAACGTTGAGTACGGCGACGTCACGTACACCATCCCTGCATATGGTTACGTGGTTGTGATGCACTGATGCGGACAACGAAAGAAAGAGAGGTAACATTATTATGACCAACGAAGCGAAGCTTCAACAAACGGTCAGCGCGCCTAAGACCAAGAAGCGCAAGGTTGCTTCCTTGGACAAGAAGAAGGCCCGCGCCGGCTGGGTGTTCGTTCTGCCCTTCGTCATTGGTTTCGTTCTCGTTTACCTGCCTATCATCTGGAACTCCATTTTCATGAGCTTCCACAGCCTCCATATCGTAACCGGTGGCGGTTACACTCTGGAGTTCGTAGGTCTCGAGAACTACAGTGACGCACTGTTTGAGGACCCGCTCTTCGTTCAGACCCTGATCACGGGTATGAAGGAGCTGCTCTTCGACGTTCCCGCAATTCTGATCTTTTCCCTGTTCATGGCCGTTCTTCTGAACCAGAAGATGGCCGGCCGTGCCGTCTTCCGCGCTATCTTCTTCATCCCCGTCATTCTTTCCACGGGTATCATGGAGTCCATCGAGGGCCAGAACATTCTGGGTACCATGATGGAGGGCAGCGATTCCATCGACGGCTCGGAGCAGAGCACCGCCAGCGAGATCGTGTCTGTCATGGATATTGAGCGTCTGTTCTACTCCATGAAGATCGGTAAGGAGCTTGTTGAGTACGTCGTTAAGATGATCAACGAGATCTACGACATCGTCAACCGTTCGGGTGTTCAGATGCTGATCTTCCTGGCCGGTCTGCAGTCCATCTCCCCCGCCATCTACGAGGCATGCCGCATCGACGGTTGTACCGCTTGGGAGACCTTCTGGAAGATCACCTTCCCCATGATCAGCCCCATGATCCTGGTGAACGGTATCTACACCATCATCGACTCCTTCACGACCGACTCCAACTCGGTCATGAAGTACATCAACTCCGTGTACCAGGGCTCCGACGGACAGGTTCTGTCCTCGGCCATGGCATGGATGTACTTTATCATCGTTATGCTCATGCTGGCTCTGGCGGCAGGTCTCTTCTCGGCCTTCGTCTTCTACCAGAAACGTGATTAAGGAGGTATAGAAATGGATACGAATATGCAAAATACACCCAAGATCACGAAAGAATCCAAGAACAAGATCCGCGTTGAATTCGACCGCACCCCTCTGAAGGAGAGACTGAAGGCCAAGTTCCTGAACCTCTACTTCTTCCAGCAGGTGGCATGGATCATCTTCCGTATGGTCCTGCTCGTGGGTATCTCCTACGTGGTCCTGTTCCCCTTCATCTCCAAGATCGCCGGTTCCTTCATGTCTCCCGAGGACTTCGTGGACGTGACGGTCCGTCTGATCCCCAAGAACTTCACTCTGGACATCTACAAGGCAGTCCTCTTCGAGCTGGACTACTGGGAGGCGTTCTTCAATACCCTTCTGATCTCCCTGCTCTGCGGCCTGCTCCAGACCTTCGTCTGCTGCCTGATCGGTTACGGTCTTGCCAAGTTCCGCTTCAAGGGTAACAACATCGTTATGCTGCTGGTTATCCTGACCATGATCGTGCCCCACCAGACCCTGCAGCTGTCCATGTTCATGCACTTCCGCTACTTCGATGTTCTGGGTATCCTGTCCTTCCTCAGCGGCGGTGCCAGCATCGGCTTCATGCCCGATAGCTTCAACGAGCTGCTGGCAGGCATCCAGATCTTCAAGCTGGACGACTTCGCTCTTCCTCTGACCAACACCTACTGGCCTCTGGCTATCCTGTCGGCTACGGGTCTGGCGTTCAAGAACGGTCTGTACATCTACATGCTCCGTCAGTTCTTCACGGGCGTGCCGGATGCACTGGAGGAGTCCGCTTACATCGACGGTTCGGGCGTGTTCCGCACCTTCTTCACCATCATTCTGCCCCTGTCCATCCCCATGATGGTCACGGTGTTCCTGTTCTCCTTCTGCTGGCAGTGGATGGACGACTTCTACACCGAGCTGTTCTTCACAACGTCCAAGATCACCCTGATGCCCGACGTCGTGGATGTCCCCACCTCGCTGAAGACAGACTACGCGGGTCAGAATATGTACTACGCAGCCATCCGCAACACCTGCGGTCTGTGTATCATTGCTCCCCTGGTCATTCTGTACTGCTTCGGCCAGAACTTCCTGGTTCAGGGTATCGAGCGCTCCGGCCTGACCGCTGAGTAATCCGCATCCCCCTCGGAGGAAGCTCCGAAACAAATACAGGTGCCACCCGATCCTTCGGGTGGCACCTTTCACTTTTCAGGTTTCCAGCTGGCGTCCCAGAAAACCTGCGGCGGTCTGGATGAGCTTAGCCTCAATGTCAAAGGCCAGACGGTCGGTGCTATCCCCCTCAAGGGGCTTGGCAGAGACCACACAGCCCACCACGTCCCCCTCGCTGATGATGGGCATGGCACAGCTGACCGTATGGGAGCCCCCGTCGCGGATGATGCTTCTGGGCTCGGTGTCCCCGTTGTTGGCGTAGAAGGTGCGCTTCTCCATCATGTGCTCCACGGCCTCGGAGAGGGACTTTTCGTGGTACTCCCGCTTGGAGATCCCCGCGCAGGCGATAACCGAGTCGCGGTCGCAGATGGCCACGGCCAGGCCGCAGGTCTTGTGGAGGGTCTCGGCGTACTGCCCCGCGAAGGAGGCCAGCTCGCCAATGGGGGAATACTTCTTGAAGATGACTTCACCCTCGCGGTCGGTGTAGATCTCCAGGGGATCCCCCTCGCGGATGCGCATGGTGCGGCGGATCTCCTTGGGTATGACGACACGGCCGAGGTCGTCAATGCGTCGAACAATTCCGGTAGCTTTCATGGTAACGGAGTCCTTTCTGATGTTACATACTGTATGCGAACGGCGGCGCGGGATCCGCCACCGAATGGTGCATGACGGCGGGCAGGATTCTGCCTCGTATGGGTATTATTTGAAAAAACGACAAGGATTATACTCCACGGGCGAAAATTCTTCCTTGACAGAGCCGACCGCTTTTGGTATAATAAAGAAAAAACGGGAGGTACACCCCCCATGAATGAGACCATGCAGACCATCCTCACCCGCCGCTCCATCCGCGCCTTCAAGCCCGATATGCTCCCCCGCGAGACCATCGACGCCATCATTGAGGCGGGACTCTACGCCCCCAGCGGCATGAACACCCAGAATACCGTCATCATCGCCATCACAGATAAGGAGACCCGCGACCGCCTGTCCCGCGACAACGCCGCCGTCATGGGCTCCGACCGCGATCCCTTCTACGGCGCGCCCGTGGTGCTGGTGGTGCTGGCCGAGAAGGGAAGAAGGACCTATATCCACGACGGCGCCCTGGTCATGGGCAATCTCATGCTGGCCGCCCACGCCCTGGGTGTGGGGAGCTGCTGGATCCACCGCGCCGCCGAGACTTTTGCTATGCCCCATTGGCAGGAGTTCCTCGCCTCCCTCGGCCTGACGGGTGACTACGAGGGCATCGGCAACTGCGTCCTGGGCTACGCCGACTGCGACCTCCCCGCGCCTCCTGCCCGCAAGGAGGGACGGGTCTACTACGCCGATTAAGCTGCCAAACAAAAAAGAACGGTGCCACCCCAATCGGGATGACACCGTTTTGTGATATTGGAAGCGGATCAGTTAGCGGGAGCGTCGGTGGGAGCCTCGGTGGGAGCCTCGGTGGTCTCCTCCACGACCTTCAGGCAGTCGTTGCTGACGTAGTACTGCTTGATCTCAACCTTGGCGTTGCCCTCGGCATCGGTCTCGGTTTCGGAAACCATCTCGAAGATGATGCGGCTCCAGTTCTCGCTGACGGCCACACGGGTGACCTGAGCGCCCTTCTTCAGACTGCCGCGGACAGACAGAGTGCTGGCGGCGGAGGGGTAGGAACGAACGTTGACGGCGTCCACGGTGATCTCAACCTTCTCCTCCTCGACGTCAGTGAAGCCATCCAGAGCGGCGGCATCGGCGGCGACGGTCTTGGCGATGTAGCACTCCTTGTCCTCACCGTCCACGGTGTAGGTGATGCGGTACCAGTTCTCGCTCTCGCCGGTCACGTCCAGCAGCTTGCCCTCGGAGGGCCAGCCCACGGCGTTGTTATCGGCCAGAACGGTGGAGGTGCGGACGGTAGCCACGCCGGCGAAGACCACGACCTTCTTGGTCACGTCCACGAAGGTGGGGTTGGTCTCAGAGGGATCGAAGGGCTCGGTGACGGGCTCCTGAGTCACGACCTCGGTGATGTCGTTGCCCTTATCGTCGGTGCCGACAACGATGTAGTTGTCCTTGGTATCGTCGGAAGTGTCAGAGGTATCTTCGTTGTTGCCGGGCTTGTTGGTGCAAGCGGTGATGCTGGCAACCAGCAGACCTGCCAGAAGCAGGGCGAGCAGTTTCTTGTTCATGGGTGTTATCCTCCTGTAATTTTGTAGTTTTATCTTATGTATCTTATGCAAAGGAGACGGGGCCTCGGCCTCGTCCGAATTTGCTTTATGGCACAAGATATTCTTTCATACACTATATTATAGCACAATATATCGGGGTTGTCAAGAAAATGAGGGGCGAAAAAGAAAACAATTTGTGAACTTTTTGCCCCGCGTCTGATATTGGATCGGGAAGGCTTGCAAATACCAAGCATATATGGTATACTATGGGTAGTAAATCCAATTGGAGGTATAACCGTGAGACCATCCATTGCGAGGCGTATGTGGACCCGGCCCGATCTCCCCATGGCATCCTCGTTCCGCCGTATGAGCTTTGCCCTGTTCCGTACCGACGGAGACGTGGGGCGGATCATGGCGGTCCGTACCCCCGACAGGGAAATGCTGGGGATCGGCCAGCGGATTCAGGATCAGCTGGCCCTCTGTTCCGACGCGCTGGCTTACATGACCAGACCCTACGGCGGGGAAGCGCCCCTGTTCGTGCTCACCCGCACGGGTATTGGTGTTTTGTCCTCCCGCTACCGTCTTGCGGCGGGTCTGGGCCTGTACCTGCATATCCATACCCAACCCGACGCGGCGGCGCGGCTGATCAACCGCGGTGTTTTGGGTGTCCCCGACGGCATGGCCTTCTCGGTCACCGAGGAGATCCGACAAATGGGGGATACCGTCACCGCCCGGGATGATTCGTCCTACTCCGCCCTTCTGGAGGCGTGGGAGGCTATTCGGCTGGGGAAGGACGGCGTTTTCACCGTGGATGGCGCAGGGAGCTTGCCCTTGTACCGCTTGCGGGAGGGCATCGCCAAGCTGGCGGATTTCGTTGGGTGCGGACTGACCTTCACCCTCCCCAGGGAGGCTTACGGTCACGGGGATCCCCGCGGTGTCTCGGTGAAATGCTACCGGCCCGCGGCCTTTGAGGCGGTTCTTCTCTGCCTGCTCGCCGAGGTGCGGGAGAGATCGGCCACCCGACGCGGCGTTTGCCGTCTCGATCCCTGTCCCCACGGCAGGGAAGGGCTGGCCTTGACCCTGCGCTATCCCCTGTACCCCGACGAGACCTTCGATGGGGAAGACTTCGCCCGCGGCGTTCACGACTACCTGACGGCGGTGGGAGAGACGTGGGGACTGGATCTCTACGCCCCCGCCCGCCTGACACCGTCCCGTGAGGTGAACGGCCTTTCCGACGTAACTGTGACGTTGGACTGGCTGCTGGATCCCGCCGCCCTCGCTACCTCCGACATCAAGGCCCGCCTGGCCTTGGCGCGTGACCGAAGCGACAGGGAAGCAGAGCCGACCGGGGTGGAGGAGATCCCATGGGACGACGGCTTTTGAGTCAAAATGACCATTTTTGACACCTCAAATTTGTGAACTTTTTGAAAATTTTTGTTTTCCCTCTTTACAAACGGGGAGGCGTATGGTATAATGACAGAGCATGACATGCGCACGGTTCGCGGATACAGCCGTAATGCGGCACTTCACCAACCGCCCTCTGTGGGTATGCCAAATATATTTTTGAAAGGTGAAAAAAACCATGACCAACCAGGAAAAGCAAGCCATCATTGCCGAGTATGCCATCCACGAGGGTGACACCGGTTCCCCCGAGGTCCAGATCGCGATTCTGACCTTCCGTATCAACAGCCTGACCGAGCATCTGAAGTCCAACAAGAAGGACCACCACAGCCGCCGCGGTCTGCTGAAGATGGTCGGCCACAGACGTAATCTCCTCGGCTATCTCCAGAAGGTAGACATCGAGCGCTACCGCGCAATCATCGAGAAGCTGAACCTCAGAAAGTAAGCAAAACAAAAAGGGAGTGCGGAACGGCGGCCTTCACGGGTTGGTCGCTCTCACTCCCTTGCGTTTCGTTTACCGAAAATCCCTTTCCCCGCCGTGGTTTTTCGACACGGCACCCCCCAAAAACGTATCCCAATTCGCCCGATCTGCGCAGCTTTAGTTCTTACCTTTGGGTCGGAAGCCTCCGGCTTGAAGGTAAGTGCTAAACTCCGCAGATCCTAACCAAAAAACAAAAATCTGCAAAACGGAGGAAAAAAGTAATGTACACCATCCAGAGCTCCGCTATGGAGTTTAAGAACCACAAGATCTACGAGTACACCTTGGCAGGCCGTCCTCTGGTCATCGAGACCGGTAAGCTGGCGGGTCTGGCCAACGGCTCCTGCCTCTGCCGCTATGGCGACACCGCTGTTCTGTGCTGCGCCACCGCTTCCGAGAAGCCCCGCGACGGCATCGACTTCCTGCCCCTGTCGGTTGACTTCGACGAGAGAATGTACGCTGCGGGCAAGATCCCCGGCGGTTACCTCAAGCGCGAGGGTAAGCCCTCCGAGAAGGCCGTTCTGACCGCCCGCGTCATCGACCGTCCCGTCCGTCCCCTGTTCCCCAAGGATCTGCGCAACGACGTGGCTCTGACCCTGACCGTCATGTCGGTGGATCACGACTGCTCCCCCGAGATCACCGCTATGATCGGTGCCTCCATCGCCCTCTCCATCTCGGATATTCCGTGGAACGGCCCCATCGGCGGCGTGTTCATGGGTCTCGTGAACGGTGAGATCGTGGTCAACCCCACCGAAGCTCAGCGCAAGGTGAGCGATCTGGAGCTGACCGTGGCCGCTTCCATGGAGAAGGTGGTCATGATCGAGGCAGGTGCCAATGAAGTGGACGACGACACCATGTTCGCCGCCATCATGAAGGCTCACGAGGTCATCAAGGACCTGCTGGGCTTCATCAACGGCATCATCGCCGACATCGGTAAGCCCAAGTTCGAGTATCCCTCCGGTGATCTGGATCACGATATGTTCGACAAGGTCTTCGCCTTCTGCGAGAAGGACGTTATGGCCGCTCTGGACACCGACGACAAGAACGTCCGCGACGCCCGCATGGTTCCCGTTAAGGACGCCATCCTCGCTCAGTTCGAGGAGGAGTACCCCGAGATCGGCGCTCAGATGGAGGAGCTGGTCTACAAGATCCAGAAGAAGATCGTCCGCCGCTGGCTGCTGGTGGACAAGAAGCGCGTGGACGGCCGTTCCATGAACACCATCCGTCCTCTCGGCGCCGAGGTCGGCGTTCTGCCCCGCACCCACGGCTCGGGTCTCTTCACCCGTGGCCAGACTCAGGTGCTGACCGTGGCTACTCTGGGCACTCTCGCCGAGGCTCAGATGCTGGACGGTATCGACAACGAGACCGAGAAGCGCTACATGCACCACTACAATATGCCCGGCTTCTCCACCGGTGAGGCTAAGTCCACCCGTTCTCCCGGCCGCCGCGAGATCGGTCACGGTGCTCTGGCCGAGCGTTCCCTGATCCCCGTGCTCCCCACTCCCGAGGAGTTCCCCTACGCCATCCGTCTGGTCTCTGACGTGGTGTCCTCCAACGGCTCCACCTCCCAGGGCTCGGTCTGCGGCTCTACCCTGGCTCTCATGGACGCCGGTGTGCCGATCTCCGCTCCCGTTGCCGGTATCTCCTGCGGTCTGATCACCGCCGAGGACGGCTCTTGGGATACCATGATCGACATCCAGGGTCTTGAGGACTTCTACGGCGACATGGACTTCAAGGTGGCCGGTACTCACAAGGGTATCACCTCCATCCAGATGGACCTGAAGATCGACGGTCTGACCCCCGAGATCATCAAGCAGGCTCTGGAGCAGACCCACGCGGGCCGCGACTACATCATCGACGAGGTCATTCTGAAGGCCATTCCTCAGCCTCGCGAGACCGTCTCCAAGTTCGCTCCCAAGATGACCGTCATGAAGATCGACCCCGACAAGATCCGCGAGGTCATCGGTAAGGGCGGCTCCGTCATCCAGAAGATCCAGGCCGAGTCCGGCGCCAAGGTGGACATCGACGACGACGGTACCATCCGCATCGCCGCAGTCAACGCCGCCCAGGCCGAGGCTTGCCAGGCCGCCATCGCCGCCATCGTCTTTGAGCCCGAGGTGGGCCAGGTCTACACCGGTAAGGTCACCGGCATCAAGGAGTTCGGTTGCTTCGTGGAGTACGCTCCCGGCAAGGAGGGCATGGTCCACATCTCCAAGATCACCAACCGCCGCCTGGAGCGCGTGGAGGATGCCGGCATTGAGCTGGGCACCGTTGTCCGCGTGAAGTACCTGGGTCTGGATAAGAAGGGCCGCATGGACTTCTCCATCAAGGACGCTGACTAATTCAAGATCTCATCTTCTACCCGCTGCCGCCTTGGCGGCGGGTAATTTTGAAGTAAGGGGTAAGAGTGAAGAGTGAATCGTGAATGGGTGAAGGTTCACCTATGAGGACCTGTTGCCTATCATGCAATGGAGGAAGCCGAAGGCTTCCCACCTCACCTCTTCACTTTTCACTGTTACTTTTAACTTAATTTACAGGAGGTAAACTATGGCTAACCAAACCGGAGACCGCGGCTTCAACACGGTTCATAACAGCAACGTGGCCAAGCGGGAGCGCAACCGCGCCATGCAGAAGTACACCATCCTCGGGGTCATTGCCTTGGCCGCTCTGACCGTTTTCATGCTTCTGGTCATGGCCATCGGCGGCATCATCGCCAACATCCGCGGCGAGATCGGGAAGGGCCCCGACAACGAGAAGGTGGATTGGGCCTCCTTCACCGTCACCGCTACCGATACCCTCAGAGGTCCTTTGGCGCTGGTCAACATCACCCACAAGTACACCTTCCCCGATGGCCTCGACCATCTGGGCGCGATCAACGACAAGCGAATCACCCACGATCCCCGCGCCTATCAGCAGTCGGGTCTCTCCACCTATATGGAGATCACCGCGCTGGACGCCTTGGACCGGATGCTGGTGGACTTCCACGCCGCCACGGGTATTGACGCCGTCAGCGTTCGGTACGCCTACCGCTCTGCCGAGGAACAGCAGGAGTTGGTAGACAAGGGCTCCTCCACCCAGGTGGGCTATTCCGACCACCACACGGGCATGGGCGCCCAGCTGGGCTACATCCGCAACGGCAACAGCTACGCCCTCGCCACCGATCCCGTCTACAACTGGCTCTTTGAGAACTGCCACAAGTACGGCTTCGTGATCCGCTATCCCGAGTCCAAGAGCGACATCACCGGTGTGACCGACTACACCGACTACTTCCGCTACGTGGGTGTAGCCCACGCCACCTACATGACCGAGCACGACCTCTGCCTGGAGCAGTACGTCTCCGTCCTCAAGGAGTACAACGACGATAAGCCCCTGAAGATCAACGGCGCCGACGGTAAGTACTACGAGGTCTGGTACGTGGCCGTGGACGGCTCGGCTACCGTCAAGCATCCCACCAACTACGCCTACACCCTGTCGGGCACCAACGACGGCGGTGTGGTGATCACCGTGGACCGTTCCAAGGCTCTGGAGCCCGAGGCCGAGTCCGATACCCCCGCGGAGTCCGCCGCGGGCTGATCCCCATTTCCAACGGATACGAACCCATCGCACCCGTGTTCCCGCCCTCATCGGAATGCGGAACGCGGGTGTGTTTTTCGTCTCTTTCATGAAAGGAAAACCATGACTATGAAACGTTTGACCGTATTTCTTATGTCCCTCGCTCTTCTCCTCTCCCTGTCCTCCTGCTTCGCGATTCCCGACGTGCCGGCCCAGGATTTCGCTATGCTGACGGTGCCCGAGGGCGGCGCGCATACGGGTACGCTGGTGGTGGTCAACGCCGCCACCCCCTACGTGGCCCCTGCCGACCTGAGCAATCTGATCGCGCTGTGGGACAACGAGACCCCCGTCAATATGTACTTCGATATTCAGCAGACCTCCATGGATCGGGACGCGCTGGCAGCCATGGCGGCTATGGTGCTGGATTTCCAGAAGGAGACCGACTTGAAAAACATCACCGTCTATGAGGCCTTTCTCTCCCCCGAGGAGCAGGGAGATAAGCCTGCCGACCATCTGACGGGCCTGGGCTGTGTGCTGAAGTTTGTGACCGAGGAGCCCATGGAGGGGGAGCACGAGTTTGAGACCCCCATGATGGTGAAGTACCACGACCTGTCCGAGGACGAGGCGAGCGGCTGGCTGTACGACAACTGCCACAAGTACGGCTTCGTGGTCCGCTATCCCGCCGACAAGGCCGCGGTGACGGGGGTGTCCGACTACACCGACTACTTCCGCTACGTGGGTATCCCTCACGCCGCCTACATGACCGAGAACAACCTCTGTCTGGAGGAGTACGTGGAGCTGGTCAAGGGCTACACCTCCGCGAGCCCCCTGCAGGTGACGGTTTCGGACGTCTCCTATCAGATCTTCTTCGCCGATATCTCGGAGAGCTCCACCGTGTATTACCCCGCGTACCACACCTGCGTCTGGTCGGGCGTGGGCAAGGACGGCGTGATCCTGACGCTGACCAAGTGATTCAGCGGAAAAATTTCGGATTCGCAGAAAAATTTTCTTTGTCTTCACGCGACGTACACATTCCCTGTGTACAATGTATCATGAAAACGACTCTTTGATCCTGACCCGTACCCGCCCATCGGGCAATCCATACCGAAAGGATTTTGATTCCTATGAAAAAGCTGACTCTGATCCTCTTGGCCGCTCTGCTGGCCCTGACCCTCATTGCCTGTGACAAGACCCCCGGCGGCAATAACGACACCACCGACGGTACCCCCACCCAGACCGACGCAAGCGGTCAGCCCGTGACCCAGCCCGGTACCCAGGATCCCGGCAATAACCAGAATCCCGGTACCACCGCTCCCACCTCTGTCGTGCTGACCTTCAACGGCAATCAGCTCTCCACCTCGGTGCAGGACACCGGTATCAAGGTCGAGGGCGGTGCCTTCGTCATCACCCGCGGCGGCTCCTACGAGCTGAAGGGTGACCTGTCGGGCGGCCAGATCAAGGTGGCCGTGCCCAAGACCGAGCAGGTGGAGCTGATCTTCAACAACTTCACCGCCTCCTGCAACACCTCGGCTCCCCTCTACATTGAGAGTGCCGACAAGGCCACCATCGTGCTGGCCGCGGGCTCTGTCAACACCCTGACCGACGCCACCCTGTACCAGTTCGCCAACCCCGCCGAGGATAAGCCCAACGCCTGCATCTACTCCTCCGACGACCTGACCATCAAGGGCACGGGTACTTTGAACGTCAACGGCAACTACAACAACGGTATCGGCTGCAAGAACGACCTGCGCATCAAGGATTGCACCCTGAACGTCACGGGTGTCAACAACATCCTGAAGGGCAACGACAGCGTGGAGATCGAGAACGCTACCGTCAAGCTTTCGGGCGGTGAGGACGCCATTAAGTCGGATACCGCCGACCGCACCGATAAGGGCTACATCCTGATCACTGCCGGCTCCAAGGTGGAGATCAACTGCATTGACGACGCCATCCAGGCCACCATGTCCATCACCGTGGAGGCCGGCTGCACCGTCACCGGTAACTGCGGCGGCGATGCTCTGAACTGCCCCGGCACCATCAACGCCGACGAGGCGGCTATGCAGATCGTCTCGGCCGCGCAGCCCTGATGAGTTGATTTGAATTTTTAAAAGGGAGAAGCCGATTGGTTTCTCCCTTTTGGTTTTGTTGGCAAATTGG
>JAFULU010000143.1 GCA_017483125.1 Clostridia bacterium | reverse complement strand
CGGCGATCTCAATGCTGACACGGATATCCAGTCCGAACTCGCTGTGGAGGATGCGCCCCATGATGTCGGGGGTGTGGGCACTGCGGATGAGCTGGATCCCCGCCTCGGAGAAGGGGATGCGGATGATGAGGGTGTTTTCCTTCAGCTCGTAGCGGTACTTACCGAAAAAACCCCGCGCCACAACGCCGACACGCTCGGTCTCCTTCAGGAGCTCGGGGACGTAGTCGGCAGTGAAAAGCTCTGCGGGGTAGTGGGGGAGGAATTTGACGTAGTTCAGCTCGTAGGCCTTGGCCACATCCTCCTCAATGCGGTAGAGCTCGTCCTTCTCCACAAGGCGGGGGAAGTCCAGCTCCATCTGGAGGGCGCGGTTCTCCTTATCGGCACGAACCACGGGGTTTTGGGCCTGATTCAGAATGGCGCGGGCGGTGGGGTCGGGGGAATACTTATACAGAATTTCAAGGGCAGTCTTCATGGTCTTAATTTCACTTTCTTTTTGCGGGGGGTGGCGTCCCGCGGGTTTGTTTTAAATAATTGGTTTGTTGATAACAAATTTGGGTTTATCGGGCTGACGAAACCGAGCGGAAATGGTTACGGTGACCCTCATCCGCCTCCCGCCGCAGGGGCTGGTCGGCACCTTCCCCCAAGGGAAGGCAAGGGTATGAGGAAACCCCTATTTTCGTTGAAGCCAAAAGAAAAACATAGTTTTGGTGATGAGGGAAAGCTTCCATTTCCTCGTGCTTGCCTTCCCCTGGGGGAAGGTGGCGCCCGCCGACGGCGGGTGACGGATGAGGGTCACACAAAAGGTTTCCTATCGGTTCAAACTGTTCGATAAACTGCAATTTACCGTTTCATTTCCTTCAGCTTTCCGATCAGGGTAGGAATGATCGCATCCTCGGGGATCTTACAGATGATCTCCCCCTTGGCAAAGAGCAACGCTTCCCCCTTGCCTCCCGCGATACCGATATCGGCTTCACGGGCCTCCCCGGGGCCGTTGACGATGCACCCCATGAGGGCGACCTTCACGGGGAGGGTATCCAGCCCCTCGGCGCGGACGGCGGCTTCAAAGCGGGTATGGAGGTCAATGAGGTCGATCTTGGTACGGCCGCAGGTGGGGCAGGAGACGATCTGGAGACCGCACTGGCCTTCAATTTCCAGAGCGTTGAGGATCTTGCGGGCGGCGGCGATCTCGGCCACGGGGTCGGCGGTGAGGGAGACACGGAAGGTATCTCCGATGCCGTCACAGAGGAGCGCTCCGATGCCCGCGGCGGACTTCACCAGTCCCATCTCGGCGCCTCCCGCCTCGGTGACACCCAGGTGGAGGGGGTAGGGGCAGGCCTGCGCCAACAGGCGGTTGGCGGCGATCATACCGGGGACGTTGGAGGCCTTGATGGAGATGACGATGTTTCTGTAGTCGTACTTCTCCAGCAGGGCGGCATGGTACAGACCGCTCTCGCAAAGGGCCTCGGGGGTGGGGGAGCCGTACTTCTGCAGGATATGCTTTTCCAGAGAGCCGCTGTTGACCCCGATGCGGATGAGGATATTCTTGGCCTTGCAGGCGTCCACCACGGCCTTGACCTTATCGTCGTCCCCGATGTTGCCGGGGTTGATGCTGATCTTGTCCACGCCGTACTCGGCGCACCTCAGGGCGACCTTGTAGTCAAAGTGGATATCCGCCACGATGGGGGTGGTGATGCCCTCCTCCTTGATGGCGAGGATGGTTTTCGCCGCTTCCTCGTCGGGGACGGTGATGCGGACGATATCGCACCCCGCCGAGGCCAGGGCCTTGATCTGGGCGATGGTGGCCTGTGCGTCGTGGGTGTCGGTATTGGTCATGGACTGGATGGCGATGGGATGATTCCCGCCGATGGTGACCTTGCCGATCCTCACCTCGGGGGTGGGGCGGCGGATGGCGTTATAATTCATGGTGTACCTCCATCAGAAGAGCTGGAACATATCCTTGAAGGCGATGAGGGCGGTGGCTATGAGCAAAAGGGTCATACCCACGCCGTGGACCGTAGCCTCAAAATGGGGGTTGACGGGCTTACCGAAGCGCAGGATCTCAATGACACGGAAGAAGACACGGCCGCCGTCCAAGGCGGGGATGGGGAGCATATTCATGACACCCAGGTTCATGGCGATGAGGGCGAAGAGGTAGAGGATATTCCACCCCGCCATGGGCTGGGAGGCTACGTCGGCCACCGCCGATGACACCCCGATGGGGCCCGACATGGAGGCCAGGGTGAAGCGCCCCGAGATGATGCCGCCGATGGAGTCAAAGACCATTTTGATGGAGGACACCGAGCGGAACCAGGTGGTCTTCAGTACGTTGCCCACGGTGGACTTTTCCGAGAGGACGTAGAAGTCCATACTGCCAAGCTCAATGCCATCCTCGACCCCCGAGGGGAATACGACCTGCGGGAGAAGGACTTCCTTGCCATCCCGCTCCACCACCACGTCCACGGGCTTGTAGCCGTTGAACATGATCTCGTAGGAGAGGTCGTAGCCCGTATGGACACGGACGCCGTCCACGCGGAGGATACGGTCTCCCTCCTCCAGACCCGTAACGTAGCTGGGGGCACCGGGGGTGAATTCGGCGACGGTGGTGGAGGGGAGCTTATAACCCGCGACGGTCATGCCTGCCACAAGGATCAGCATGGCGAGGGCACCCGTAATGACGTTCATGCCCGCCCCCGCCACCAGAATGAGGAGGCGTTGCCAGACGTTTTTCTTATTGAAGGCGTTGGGATCGTCCTCCTCCCCCTCCTTGTCCTCGTCCTCGCCCGCCATGGCCACGTAGCCGCCGATGGGGAGGAGACGGAGGGAGTACTGAATGCCTGTTTTGGGGGAGGTGAAGCCCGTGATGCGCTTGCCCATGCCCAAGGAGAACTCGTGGATGGTGACCTTGCAGGCGCGGGCGGTGAGGTAGTGACCCAGCTCGTGGACGAAAATGAGGATGCCCATGAGGAAGAGGGTCAGGGCGAGATAGAGTAGGGTGCGTAGGATAGCCATAGGGTTTGGAAAGACCTCCGTTAGGGGAAAGTGGGTTGGATTCTGATTGGGGGATGATCTGGAATTCGTAATTCGCAATTCGTAATTCGTAATGGAAGGCGGAGAACGGGAGCAACCGGATGGGCCGTGTCGCGGTTGCGGCAGATGGCTTGATCCCATGTTTTCGTTTTCCGCGTAATTACGAATTACGAATTACGAATTACGAATTTGACCAAGTCTCTGTCGCTTTATTTGAGCTTCACCAACAGTTCCTTCGCCCGCTCTCTGGCCAGGGTGTCGGCCTCCATGAGCTGATCGTAGGTGTGCCAGGCGACGGTGTGGGACAGATCCTCTACGATGCGGGTGACCAGCTCGGAGATCTGACAGAAGCGGATGGCGTCGTTCAGGAAGGCGGCCACGACGATCTCGTTGGCGGCGTTGAGGACGCAGGGGAGGGCACCGCCCTTTGCGATACAGTCACGGGCCAAAGCCAGGAGGGGGAAGACCTCGGTATCGGGTCTGCCGAAGGTGAGCTTACCGAGAGCGAAGAGATCGGCCTGCTTGAGAGTCCCCTCGGCGGGGAGGCGGCGGGGATGGGTCAGGGCGTACTGGACGCAGTGGCGCATATCCGGCACCGACATCTGGGCGATGATGCTATGGTCAATATATTCCACCATGGAGTGGATCATGCTCTCGCGGTGGACGATGACCTCCACCTTTTCGGGAGCCACGCCAAACAGATGCACCGCCTCAATGACCTCGAAGCCCTTATTCATGAGGGTTGCCGAATCCACCGTGATCTTGGCCCCCATCTTCCAGGTGGGGTGGGCCAGGGTCATGGCCTTGGTGACGGTCTGAAGCTGTTCTTTGGTATAGCCGTAGAAGGGGCCGCCCGAGGCGGTGAGAAGGATGCGGTTGATCTCGTCGTGATGACCCGCGCGGAGGCACTGGAAGATAGCGCAATGCTCGGAGTCCACGGGAAGGATGGTGGTTCCCTTCTCTTTTGCCAGGGACATGACCAGCTCGCCGCCTACCACAAGAGATTCCTTATTGGCGAGGGCTAATTTGTGTCCCGCCTTCAGGGTCTCCAGGGTGGGAAGGAGGCCCGCCTCGCCCAAGATGGAGTTTTCGGCTGTGATGCCCAGGGGGTTTTCGGTCTTGACGGTATGGAGCACTTCGGTGATGCCGTCAAAGCCCGCCAGCACCTTTGTGTCGGTATCCGCCACACGGGCACGGAGGTCGGCGGCGGCAGATTCGTCGGTCATGACCGCGAAGTCGGGGTGGAATTCTCTGATCTGTGCCTCCACGGTGGCCACGCTTCTGTGAGCGGTGACGGCGCGGACGGGGATTCTATGGGCGCGGGCGACGTCCACCGCCTGCTCGCCCACCGAGCCTGTGGAGCCGAGGACAATGAGATCGGGAAAGTTGGGATTGTCATTCATGAGCATACTCCGTCAGAGGCCCAGCATGGTGAAGACCACGAAGGACACGGTCAGCATGATGGAGACCGCCAGCACCGAGTCAAAGCGGTCCAGCACGCCGCCGTGGCCGGGGAAGAGCTTACCGAAGTCCTTGATGCCGTACTTGCGCTTGAGCAGGGACAGGGACAGGTCTCCCACCTGGGAGACGATGGAGACCAGGAAGCCCACGATGGCCATGGCCACAAGGGGGATGGTCTTTCCGCCGTCGGCAACCCAAAAATTGTTGTAGATGAGACCGAAGCCCACGAAGGACAGGGTGCAGAAGACCACGCCGCCGATGGCTCCCTCCACGGTTTTCTTGGGAGAGACGTCGGGGATGAGCTTGTGTCGGCCCAAAAGCATTCCCGTGAAGTAGGCAAAGATATCGGTGACCCACGCGCCCAGGAATGCCAGAAGGTACAGGTACTCTCCGCCGCGGATATGGTCGTGGACCATGATGAGGCCGAAGAAGCCCAGCAGGGTATAGAGCCAGAGCATGAAGGCGGTGGACACGTCCTGAATATCCGCCTTGCCGTGGGAGAAGACCGCTACGGCCAGCAGGTACAGCAGGATCACGCAGAGGGACAGGGGCAGAGCGAAAACCGTGACGAGGGTCATCATCCGCACCCCAAAGGGCAGGGCCGCGGACACAAGATACAGGGGGATGGATACCCACAGATTCTTATGCAGACCTACGCAATGGAGCAGCTCGTAGGTGGCGATCAGAGAGAAGACGGCCACGGCGATGGGGAGCACCACGGTATCCGCGAAAAAGAGGATGGGCACGAGCACAAAGCAGAACGCGATCACACCGGTCAATATGCGTTTGAACATGGTATATACCTGTCTTTCTGATGTATTGGGTCGGAGGCGATGGGGTCAGAGTCCGCCGTAGCGGCGTTTGCGGGAGTAGAAGTCACGGATCATCTCATCAACATCCTCGGGGGTCAGGTCGGGCCAGAGCTTGTCGGTGAAATACAGCTCGGCGTAGGCGGCCTGCCAGAGGAGGAAGTTGGAGATGCGGAGGTCTCCTCCCGTGCGGACGATCATGTCGGGATCCCCCGATTCCACCGTGTAGAGGGCGTTCGAGATGTCCTCCTCGGTGACGGTTGTCTTGCCTTCCGCCGCCAGGGTATTGAAGGCGTGGGTGATCTCGGCGCGGCCGCCGTAGTTGAGGGCTATGTTGAGAATCTGGTCGTATTCCTGATTCAAGGTTTCCACGTAAGTAATCTTTTCACGGAGAGAGGGGGTGAGCACCGACAGGTCTCCGATGAATTTGAAGCGGTTATGGTACTGCCCATAGTCCCGCTTCAGCTCCTCCAGGTAGCTGTCCAGGATGGCCATGATGGCGTCCACCTCGGCCTTGGGGCGCTTCCAGTTCTCAGTGGAGAAGGCGTAGACCGTGACGGCCTTAAAGCCCACGTCACAGCAGTAGATGCAGATCTTCTTGAAGGTGGCGGAGCCTACCTTATGGCCGTACTCGCGGGGCATTCCCCGCTTCTTGGCCCAACGGCCGTTGCCGTCCATGATGAATGCGATGTGCTTGAAATGCTCGTCGAGCCTCGGGGTCTCGGGAGCGGCGGTTTTGGGGTCTTTATTGAAAAGAGGCATGAGCGATCCTTTCTTGGGAGGATTGACATAAAGGGCGGGCAATATCGCCCGCCCCTCGCGTGTTATACGGTTCTTTTGGGTGAAGCCCGACCATCAGATGGCCGCCATTAAATGGCCATGAGCTCCTTCTCCTTGGCGGCGGTCAGCGCGTCCACCTTCTTGATGTATTTGTCGGTGACGTCCTGGATGGCCTTCTCGGCGTCCTTAACCTCGTCCTCGGTCATGGTGCTGTCCTTCTTGGCCTTCTTGGTCTCGTCCATGGCGTCGCGGCGGATGTTGCGGAGAGCCACCTTAGCCTCCTCGCCCATGCCCTTGACCTGCTTGGCCAGGGCCTTACGGCGCTCCTCGGTGAGCTGGGGGAAGATCATACGGAGAACCGTACCGTCGTTCTGGGGGTTGATGCCGATGTCGGACATCTGGATGGCCTTCTCCATGGCCTTCAGGGTGGACTTGTCGTAGGGGGTGATGACCAGAGTGCGGGCATCCGACAGGGAGATGGCGGCCATATCCTTGATGGGGGTGGCGGCTCCGTAGTAGTCGAAGGTCACGCGGTTCAGAACGCCTGCGTTGGCCTGGCTGGCGCGGACGTCTGCGAGGTTGTTTTCGTAGGCAGTAATGGCCTTGTCCATTCTTCCCTCAAGGGGTTTGGTGTTGTACTTCATGGCGGTGTTTCCTTTCTATGTTCCTGTGTTTTGTTGTTTTTGTTATTGCGGACCGTCGGGGACGCCGGTCCCTACAAGAGATGCTTGCTTTGCGGACAGTCGGGGACGTCGGTCCCTACAAGAGATGCTTGCTTTGCGGACCGTCGGGGACGCCTGTCCCTACAAGGGGGAGACTCAATTGTGCATTCGCGTGCCCACGGGCTCGCCCATGACGGCGCGGTAGATGTTCTCGGGGTCGGCGAGGCCGAAGCCGTAGGACTCGATGTTGTTGTCCTTGCAGAAGATGACGGCGGACATATCGAAGGCGCGGAGGTTCTTGTCCAGGATCTCGTCGTAGGTCACGTCGTAGATGGGGGTGGCGGTGGGGTCCTTGCGGGGGTCGGCGGTGTAGAGGTAGTCGATGTTCTTGGCCATGAGGATGGCGTCGGCACCGATCTCGGCGGCGCGGAGGGCGGCACCCGTGTCGGTGGAGAAGTAGGGGGAACCCGTACCGCCCGCGAAGATGCAGATCTTACCCTCCTTCAGGAGGCGGTCGGCGTGGCGGGAGGTGTAGTGGTCGGCGTAGGTGTCCATCTCCACGGCGGACATGACCACGGTATCCATGCCGTTACGGATAAAGGCATCCGACAGGGCGATGGCGTTCATGGTGGTGGCCAGCATACCCATGTGATCCGCGCGGGCTCTCTGCATCTTGACCGAGCCCGTAGCGCCGCGCCAGATGTTACCCGCGCCCACCACGATGCCGATCTCAACCCCCGCGGCCAGGCACTTCTTCAGCACGGCGGCGACTTGGTCGATGAATGTAAAATCCAGGATGGAGTCCTTCTGTCCGTTGGCCAGGGCCTCACCCGAAAGCTTGAGGAGAATTCTGCGATATTTCGGTTGCTGATTCATGGGACATCACCTCATTTTGTAGATTCATACCATTATACTATAAATCTTTACAAATGTATACAGGTTTTTTGTGAACATTCCGTATTTTTACGGATTTTTTACGAAATAACGGCTCACTCGGTGACTGTGAAGGTGATATCGAAGGCATGATCGCCCAGCTTCAGGGTGACCTTCCCCGCACCGAGCTTGCCCGTGGGCAGGACGTTGCCGTCGGGGCGGATCTCGATGAGGTCGGGGGCAAGGTTTTCATAGGTCACGCCGTCGTCGCCGCAGACCTCGAACCAGGTGCCGTCGGCGTAGACCGCCAGGCCGCGGAGCTGCTTCATCTCCCGCTTTGCGAGGGAGGCGGCGTATTTTGTGATGAGGGGGGTGAAGGAGGTGACTTCCTTTTCGGGATGGGGCTTCCAATCGGGATCCACGTGGTGGCGGGTATTGTCCACATAGGCAAGGAACTCGCAGAGCAGACCCTTGTAGGCGGCGCGGACGTAGGTGTAGCCCTCGGAAAGTCCCGTGGCCTTGCCATTCTCAATGGAGAGGATGGCGGGATCGAAATCGTAGAAGGTTACCTCTCCCTCCACGGGACGCATGGAATAGGTGACGTTGCCCGTCATCATGGGGATCTCCAGGGTCTCCCCCACGGCGAGGCGGCGGAAGTGGGGCTTTCTCAAGTAGAGCATGGAGGGGCTGAACGCGGCGGGATCGTCGATCTTCTCGATCTCGTGGTGGACGTTCTCCAGCCCCGATTCATCGTAGAAGTCCTCCTCCATGGCCTCGAAGGAGTAGTCATGGATGCGGGTGCCCCAACAGCCCCACTTGTTGCCGTAGGCGTAGGCCAAAAGCAGGGTGTCCCCCGACTTGATGTGGTGCTGGGCGTCACCCGAAATGCCGCAGTTGTGGCACATCCAGCCCGTGTTGACCTTGATGCTGTTCACACGGGTGAAGCGCAGACCGTCGTCGGACTCGTAGACCGCCAGGACGCTGTTCTCCGAGAAGCGGCGGTCGGTGGAGAGGGCGATGAATTTGTTCAGATCCTCGCAGTAGACCACGTCGTAGGAGTCGTTCCCCCCGCCCGTTCTCTTGGAGGCCATGCCGTGGTAGGTGAGCTTGCCGGGCCAGTTCTCGTCGGTGATATCGGCGGTGGCCACGCGGGTCTCGCCGATGGGCTTGCCGTCACGGTCCTTGGAGGTCCAGGTGTAGTAGATGTAGATGGTTTCATCCTTGATAACAAAGGAGAATTCACCCGCGCCCCAGTTGTGCCAGTCCTCGTCGTAGTAGATGACGGGGGCGGGCTTGCCCTGCCAATGAAGGGTGCCGTTGGCCGTCTCGCGGTGCTCCCCCCAGCCGTTTCCGCACCAGCGCTCGAAGGGGCCTGTGGGGGACTTGGAGCGGCCGATGAAGCCGTTGTTGCAGACACCGCCGCCGTTGGCGAAGACGGTGGAGGTATAGCCGATGTAGTAGTACTCTCCGTACTTGATGACAGCGGGATCGCAGACCGAGAACCAGTCCATGGAGTCGGGGACGGGGTACATGACCACCTTTTCGTCCGTCCAGGTCTTGCCGCCGTCCTCGGAGCGGCGGTAGGTGAACCAGTCGGCCTCGTAGGCATCGCCGGGGGAGGCGAACCAGGCGTGGCAGACCCCGTCCTCCACCATGATGGAGGGGCCGTAGCGGTAGCCCCAGGACTGGGATTTTCTGGGCATGTAGATGTCGCGGCCTGCGTCGGGGAGGAGGAGCTTGAAGTGAGTCTTCATGGTGTGTACCTGCCTTTCGTTTTTTAGTGAAGAGTGAAGAGTGAAAAGTGGAGGTGCAAATCCTTCGGATTTGTCCATTTTTTATTTGAATCTTCCACACCTATTCACTCTTCACTATTACCTATAACTTTTCTTTAGTCCTTCCACACAAAGTGATAATTGATGGACTCCCCTCCGTCCACGAGGATGCTCTGCCCCGTGCAGAAGGTGTTGACCACGGTGAGGAAATACGCCCAATCCGCCATCTCCTCGGGGGTGGCCCACTTTTTCAGGGGGGTCTCGTTCATGATCTGCGCCCAGAGGTCGGGGTCGTTCATGACGCATTCGTTGAGGGGGGTGAGGACGCCGCCGGGGTCCAGACTGTTGCAGGTGGCACCAAAAGGCGCGACCCGCATGGCCACGTTCTTGGTGTAGGCCAAAACTCCGCCCTTGGAGGCGCAGTAGAGGGGGAACTCCGCCCCCGTGTGGGCGCTGGCCGAGCCGATGTGGAGGATGGACTTGATGGCGGGCTGGATACCGTAGGTCTCGGTCATGTGGATGAGGGCTTTGAGGTTGATATCAATATCGGCCTCGTTCTGGGTGCCCGCGTTGTTGATGAGGATCTCGATGCCGTCCAGGGCGGGGAGCGCGTCGTAGTCGCGGATATCGCAAACGCAGTGGGTGTAGGCGGGATGGTCGATGCTTCCCTGCCGGCGGTCGATGCCCATGACGGTATGGCCCTCGGCCAGGAACTTCACCGCGATGGCGCGGCCGATGCCCTGTGCGGTGCCTGTGATGAGAACTTTCATTGGCGGCTCCTTTCTTTATGCTCCAGATACGCGCGGCCCACGTTCTGCTGCTTCCACTTTTGGGTCATGCGGTAGCCGATGGGAGAGAAGAGGATCTCCATGACCAGCTCCGCCACGGCTCCCGTGAGGGCGCACATGGCGCACTGGAGGACCGTCCAGTGAAAGCCGTCCCAGAAGATGGGGGCGAAGACCGTAAAGACGATGATGGAGAAGAGAAAATTGTCGAAGAACTGGCCGATGAAGGTGGAGACGTAGGCCCGCATGGCGTAGGCCAGCTTGCCGTCGGGGTTCTTGCGGAAGGCCTTACCGATGAGCCAGTTGAGGGTGTTATTCAGCAGGGCCGAGGCAAGGAAGGCCACGGTACTGCCCAACAGGATGAACCACGTCCCCCCGAAGATGCCGTCGAAGGCGGTGTAGTCCCCCGCGTTCGAGGGGATGGCGGCGGCGATGAAGAAGATGGCGCAGGTCAGAAGGTTGATGCCGCAGGCCAAGACAGACACGCGGTTGGAGGCTCCCGGGCCGAAGTGCTTGGTGATGACGTCCATGCACATGAAGGACAGCCAGGAGATGAGGATGCCGCCGTCCAGGGCGATCCAGGGGAGCTGGAGAAGGGTCTTATTGGCCAAGAGGTTCATACAGATCACCGAGACCACGAAGAGGGTCACCACCGTGGCGGGGATGGAGCGCAAAAGGATCTTTGTGTCGGTGTATTCACGGCGGAGCCATGAGAGGAGTGATTTCATGAGGAGTTTTCCTTACTTATGTAACTTCAAAATGGGGTCGTTTAAGAGATACAAGATACACCGAGCAAGCTCGGCAGATACAAGATACAAGATAAAGAACGAAGGTCTGACGAAAGTTTCTATCTTGTATCTTGTATCTTGTAACTTGTATCTTACAGTTGCTTCCTTAGCTTCTCCAGCGCCGCCTTCTCCACTCTGGACACCTGGGCCTGGGAGATGCCGATCTCGGCGGCGATCTCCATCTGGGTCTTGTCCTTGTAGTAGCGCAGGGCGATGATCTTCTGCTCGCGGGGGGTCAGGGTCTTGACCGCCTCGCGGAGAGCGATGTTCTCCAGCCAGGACTCGTCGGTGGAGTCGCGGGAGGTGTCCGAGAGCTGGTCGATGACGTAGAGGGAGTCTCCGTTCTCCGAAAAGACGGGCTCGTAGAGGGATATGGGCTCCACGATGGCCTCCATGGCGGAAACCACCTGCTCACGGGTGGCGCCGATGCGGTCGGCGATCTCCTCGGGGGTGGGGTCGCGGTCGAGCTCGGCGGAGAGCTCGTCTCTGGCCTGGAGGGACTTATAGGCCATATCCCTGACCGAGCGGCTGACCCGAACCGCGGAGGAGTCCCGCAGAAAGCGGCGGATCTCCCCGATGATCATGGGGACGGCGTAGGTGGAGAACATGACCTCCTTCTCGGTGTCGAAGTTGTCCACCGCCTTGACAAGGCCGATGCACCCCACCTGAAAGAGGTCGTCGGGGTTCTCCTTCCTCCCCGCGAAGCGTTGGACGATGGAGAGGACCAGACGGAGGTTCCCGCAGATCATCTCCTGTCTCGCGGACTCGTCTCCCTCCCGCACCCGCTTCATGAGGGTCTTCTTCTCCTCCTCGGTCAGCACCGTAAGCTTGGAGGTATTGATGCCGCATAGGACGACTTTACTGTGATACATGGCAAATCTCCCACTTTTTGAGATGGGAGAAGTATTTGCCACGGGTGCGGCGGGCTATGCAAGAGGGGGCGTTGGGAGATACTGGATGGCAAAGGGGCGCACCTCGGGTTCCCGAAACCCAAAAGGCGTCGGGCGCACGGAGGCACGCCCCTTCGGGTGTGTCTGATAAGGGCATCTCTAATAACTCAACGTGCGGCGAGCGGCGAGAAGATTTTTCGTCAGTCTAAGCAAAAAACCGCGCGTATAGTTGATCCTATGCGAAGGTTTTTTGTAACGAATGACGGAAAAGATTCCGTCGATTCGCTGTGCGGGGAGTTTTTAGAGATGCCCATAATTAACCGTTGTAGGCGGCCTCGTCACAGATGACGGTCACGTCGGCGTGGAGATTCAGCATGGAGGCGGGGCAGGAGGTATCCAGCTTGCCCTCCAGCATCTTGGCGATGGCGGCATGCTTGGCGGTGCCGTTGGCCAGAATGATGATCTTCTTGGCACCCAGGATGGTGCCGATACCCATGGTCAGAGCCTTGGTGGGGACGTCGGCCTCGGAGGCGAAGAAGCGGGCGTTGGCCTTGATGGTGGACTCGGTCAGGCCCGTGACGTGGGTCTTGACCTCCAGGGCGGTATCGGGCTCGTTGAAGCCGATGTGGCCGTTCTGACCGATGCCCAGCACCTGGACGGCGGCGGGGCCTACCTTGGCGACAATCTCCTCGTAGGCCTCGCAGGCGGCGGCGGGATCGGCGGCCTGACCGTCGGGGACGAAGGTGCGGGTCTTGTCGATGTTGACGTGGTCAAAGAGATTCTCGTTCATGAAGTAGCGGTAGGACTGGTCGTTTTCGGGGGAGATGGGGTAGTACTCGTCCAGATTGACGGTGGTGACGCCCGAGAAGTCGATCTCGCCGGCCTTGTTCATCTCGATGAGCTTCTTGTACATCCCCACGGGGGTGGAGCCGGTGGCCAGACCCAGCACGCAGGCGGGATCAGCCTTCATGGCCTCGGCCACGATGTTTGCGGCGGCGGCGGACATTTCGTCGTAGTTCTTGCAGATGATGAGCTTCATGGTAGTATTTCCTTTCTTTCGCGGATGATGGTAGTGTATCCGAATGGCGGGGAAATTATGACCAGGGCAATGCCTCCCCCTCTGGGGGAGGTGGCACGCCGACGGCGTGACGGAGAGGGCGTTCCCTTGAGAAAACGCCCTCTCAGGCACCTTCGGTGCCAGCTCTCCCAAAGGGAGAGCCTTTGGGAAATCGTTACATCGAATCGCTTCCGTCATCGGGGATGGCTTCCTTCATGGCGACGATGGCGCACTCGATCATGGCGTCGTCGGGCTCCAGCACCGTAATGCGCTGGAACCAGAGGCCGGGGGCGGCGATGATGCGGGTGAGCCAGTTGTCGTGGCGGCCGCAGAACTTGATGAGCTCGTAGCCGATGCCCATGACCAGGGGCATGATGGCCAGCTTGATGGCGGTCAGCAGCCATTTATTGAGGGTGGCGGGGATGAAGAAGCCGATAAGGATACTCACCAGAAGCATGAGAACCAGGAAGGAGGTGCCGCACCGGGGGTGGAAGCGGCGCTCCTCTCGGATGTTCTCCACGGTCAGCTCCTTGCCGTGCTCGTAGCAGAAGATGGTCTTATGCTCGGCTCCGTGGAACCGGAAGGTACGGCGGATATCCTTCATGAGGAGCATGAGGGACATATAACCGATGAGGAGGATCATGCGGATGGAGGTCATGCAGAGGGACTGCAAGAAGCGGTTGTTCTGGGGGAAGTTGGGGATATGGG
>JAFULU010000142.1 GCA_017483125.1 Clostridia bacterium | reverse complement strand
TTTTCGTACGGGTGTATACGGAAACCCCTTGATACACCAAGAAAAATCATACCCGATACCGAGCGGAAACTTGCTCTCCTCATCCACCGCTTTGCGGTCCCCCTTCCCCGCTGGGGAAGGCATAGAACGAGGAAACCCAAAAGCTCGATAAACCCAAATTTGAAATCTTGACTGAACAGTTACACTCCGCGCTGCGTCCCACAAAAAATGCCTCCCGCAAGCATTATGCTCACGGGAGGTTTCTTATGTTTTACGCTTTCAGCCGTTTATCCAGCTTACGGATCAACGTCACCAAGGGGATAATGAGGGTACTCCCCACCAGATTCCCGATGCCGTGGGGGATGTCGGCGGTATAGAAGCCGAACTGCCACCAGATCAAGGCCTGCTCAAAGGAGAATCCCATGAGAGCCATCTGGGAGGGGATCCACCACAGTCCAAAGCCGAAGCCGTGGAGTCCGCAGACCAGGGCGTAGACAATGGGAGCCAGCCACTTGGGCATCTTCTTCGGCAGGAGCATGACCGCGCCCCACAGGAGGGTCCAGACGTAGAGGTAGGGCAGCCACCACATGCCGATGCCCTCGGACAGGCCGATGAGCAGGACGTAGACGTAGATGGGGAACAGCGCCTTCCAGCGGTACAGAACCGTCAGCACCACGATCATCACGCCCACCAGGTGGACGTTGGGGATGATGTTCATGAGGAGATCGGACACCATCATGACCGCTCCCAGCATACCGAAGACCACGATCTCGTAGACGGTCAGCAGGGCCTTTTTGCGGCGGCTGACCCGCTTGGGCTGTCCGCTTTGCTCGGGTGCGGTGCTCACTTGGACACCTTGAAGGCGTAGGTCGCCCCCGCCTCGATGTCGGTCATATCCACGCCGGTCATGCCGTAATCGTCACCGATATAGAAGGCCCAGTAGGTGCCGTCCACCTCGTACTCGGCGGTGATGCCGTTGACCTTCTTGACGTAGAGGCCGTAGGGTCCCTCCTCGCCCTCGATGAGTCCCAGCTCCAGAAGAGCGTCACCCACCACGGTCTTGTCGGTGTGGATCTCAAACTTGGTTTCTTTGCCGTCCTTGTCCACCACGTTGAAGTAGAAGACGGTGGCACCCTCGCCCTTGACGGTGGGTGCATTGGGATCGGGGGTTTCGGAGTTGGTCCCGCCCTCGGCGGTGGTAACGGTTGCGCCCCCGTTCGTTTCGGGGGTCTCAGGGCCCTTGTCGGTGCATCCCATGGCAGTCAGCGCGATAGCCGCAATCAGCGCGACGCAAAGGATGAACGACAGCCACTTTTTCATGTTGCTTGCGTTCATGATTGGTTTTCTCCTTTGTGTTTTTGATTTTTCCCAACCTGCCGGCACTCGCGGCGTTTGCGGTGGTGTCCGCGGGACTTTATCCGCGGGATGCTCGGGTATTTCGACTGGGCGCGGACAGATCGGCCTTCTCGGTCACGGCGCAAAAGCACGGCGTGACCAATGACCCTGTTCCCCCTGCGGCGGGGGTGAGACCTGTCCCTGTACCCTCGTGGGAGGGCAAGCGCTTCACGGCGACGGGCTCGTGCGGGATTTTCACCCGCTTCCCCGTGGCATCGGGATCATTATAGCACAAACGGGGGGAAATGTAAAGGGGAGAACAAAAAATAATCCCTCCTTCGGGCATCCTGCGGGACACCGACAGAGGGATTATTTGATTTCCTGCTCCAATCCCTCAAACAAGGGACTATCAAAAAACTCTCGCAGGGAGATTTCCAAACCGTCGCATAGCTTCTGCAACGAAATCACGCCGGGGTTCTTGCTCTTGGCGTTCAGCATACTGTACACGGTGGACGGCGGCACACCGGCCATATTGGCCAACGCGTTTATGGCGATCCCTCGCTGACCGCACAGCTCCAATATGCGCTCGGCAACAGCCTCTTTGGCGGTCATAGCACTCCCTCCTCACGGTTTTTCTTTATTTTACCCAAATTTGGGATAAATCGTGTGGGATATATCGCTATTTTGCAAAAAATGTGATATAATGGGATATATCCCACAAATGTAAGGAGAATCGTTATGACTTGTACGTTTTTTGGCCATCGGGACACCCCCGATGCAGTCCGTCCTGTATTGAGGAACGTTCCGGAAAACTTGATTACAAGAGACGGCGTGGATGATTTTCTTGTCGGATATCAAGGAGCCTTTGACCGTATGGCCGTTTCCGAATTGAGAAAACTAAAGCAAGCATATCCCCATATCCGATACGCTGTTGTCCTGGCATCCTTGACACAGGAGCCCCTGTCCTTCGATCAGCCAACCGAAACTGTCTACCCCGAGGGTTTGGAAACCGTACCGCCTCGGTTCGCCATTGCGCGGAGAAACGATTGGATGTTGAAGCAAGCGCAAATCGTGATTACCTATGTGACACACAGCACAGGAGGAGCGGCAACCTACAAGGCTAAAGCAGAGAAACAGAAAAAGAGGATCATTTCGGTGGTGCCGCTACAATAACGCATTTTGGGCGATAGATTTGATCATACAAAAACCCCTTTCGGCGTATCCATCGGACACCGAAAGGGGATTCTTATTTGGATATTGGGATAGCCAAAGTTCTCCAGATCAG
This sequence comes from Clostridia bacterium, assembly GCA_017483125.1. GTDB lineage: Bacteria > Bacillota > Clostridia > Oscillospirales > CAG-272 > CAMEON01. Next base: position 2,784 of record JAFULU010000142.1, on the reverse strand, counting down.
TCTGCCACCAGCATCCCCGCTCCCTCGGCAGGCAAACCAAAGCTCTCCCCGCCCCGCACCGATCCCACGGGGGTCAGGTCGTGGGTCTCGTCCAGAACGTGCAACGTCCACTCGCCCTCGGGCGCGGTGATTTCGGTCTCGCCGCCGAGGTTGAAGAGGAGCACCGCCCGCTTGGAGGCGTCGGCGTTCCCCGCGGCCAGGGCGTAGACCGTATCGGTAAGCCGACCGCTGGGATCGGCGTCCTCGATGGGGTACTGGTAGCCCAGCCCGTAGAGCTGACCGAAGCCGTAGAAGGTGTAGTAGGCCTTGAAGGGGGTACGGGTGAGGGGATTGAACAGACCGCCGTAGGTGGACTCGATGCTCCCGTCGTAGTACATGAGCAGGTCCACCGAGGAGTTCTGGAGGGCCACCATCATGGAGCCGATGTGGGCGGCGTCGGAAAGTGTCCCGCGGCGGTGGATGCCGGAATTCCACTCGTTGAGGATGCTCTCGGTTTCGGTGAATCCGAACTTGTCCAGCATCTGGCGGGCATAGGCGGCGAAGGCGATATTCTCGCCGATCCCCGCGTAGGTGTGCCAGGAGAAGAAGTCCAGAGGGGCTTTGTGACCCTCTGTGGTAATGTGGGTCAGGAACCTCTCAAAGAACTCGATGAAGTACCCCGTCCGCGAGGACACCCCCGAATGGGCCGCCGAGGCGGTATTGAGGATCTCGTAGAAACCGCAGGAGGCGTACCCGCCGATCTTGAGGTGGGGGAAGCGGGCCTTGAGGTGGTTGGCCGCTACCTCGTAGAGAGTGAAGAACTCCTCCATGGTTCCCTTCCACATGGGGTTCTCGGCCGCCACAGGCTCGTTGTCGGGCTCGTTCCAGATCTCCCAGTACTCAATGTCCATATGGTAGCCGTCAGCCCAGCCCTCGTTGTAGTGGCGGATGATATGCTCGCAGATCACCGCCCACTTGTGGGGATCCGACGGGGGGATACTGCGGCGGGGGCCAATGGAGGGGTGGTAGTTTTCAATGGTACAGCCCAGGCGGTAGAAGGGCTTAACCCCCGCGGCGCACAGCTCACGGAGAAGGTGGTCGGTGAAGCCGAACTCATAGTTGCGAGGGTCCTCGGGATCGGCGTGGAACAGGGGGAAGATGTTGGCGATGTCCACGAAGATGCCGCCGCCCAACAGTCCCCCCGTGTCGTGGAGGCGGGCGTAGGGGATCTTCGCCTCGGTGAGGTAGTGGAAGGCGTCGCAGAAGGTCCAGTGCATGGGGGCGTTGTTGATGGCGTGCATGGGCTTGATCTTGCCCTTGGGGGTGGTGAAGTTGATATTCATAGATACTCCATTCTTCAAATTTGGGGTTGGCGGGATATTTCGGTTGACACAAACGCCTGTAGGGAGCGACGCCCTCGTCGCTCCGCCACATAAAACATACCAATATGTTTCGGATATAAAGGCAAAAAACACATTCCTGACAATAGATAAAGCCAATTTTCAAGTTGAGGAGCGACCGCCGAACAAGTTCGGCATGGCGTCGCTCCCTACAATGGGTTATTGGTAGCCGATCCCTCGTGCCCAACAGACCGATAACCTACAATTCATCCGTCAATTCAAAATATTCCCGCTCCGCGCGTACATCTGCTCCACCGTCCGCCGTAGCTCGGGATACCCCTTCAGCTCGGGGTCGTCGGTCAGCATCTCGCGTGCGTGCTGAAAAGCGTGATTCATCAGCTCGGTATCCGAGCAGTTCTCGGCTAAGCGGAAGCCGCCGCTCTGGCGGATGCCCGCTCCGTCGGCAGGGGCGAGGAAATCACCGGGGCCGCGCTGGGCCAGGTCCTTTTCGGCGATGGCGTAGCCGTCATAGGTGGTCCGCATGACCTCCAGGCGGGCCTTGGCGGTGTCGCCGCCGCCGTTGCGGATGAGGACGCAGTAGGACTTTTTGGTCCCGCGCCCCACACGGCCGCGGAGCTGATGGAGCTGGGAAAGACCGAACCGTTCGGCGTTCTCCACCAGCATGAGGCAGGCGTTGGGGACGTTGACACCCACCTCGATGACGGTGGTGGAGACCAGCACCTGGATCTCCCCCGCGGCGAAGGCGGTCATGACCTTGTCCTTCTCGGTAGGCTTCATCTTGCCGTGGACGAAGGCGATCTTCAGGTCGGGTAGCCGCTCCTGCAGCTCAGCGGCATACTGCACCGCGGCCTTCATGGGAAGGTCGGGCTCCCGCTTGACCACGGCCATGGCGGTCTGCTCTCCCCCGAAGTCGGCGGAGATGGGGATCAGGGCGGTATCCTCGTCGCTCTCGGTCTCCTCCACGGCGGGGCAGACCACGTAGACCTGCCCCCCCGCGTCTACGTTCTTGCGGATGAAGGCGTCCAATCTGGCGCGGTAGCTCTCGTCCACCACAAAGGTGTCCACCCGCTGACGGCCGGGGGGCATCTCGTCGATGCGGGAGACCTCCAGATCCCCGTACATGACCAGCGCCAGGGTGCGTGGGATGGGGGTGGCGGACATGACCAGCAGGTGAGCGTTGGCGTTCTTTTCCGACAGGGTCGCCCGCTGGTTGACGCCGAAGCGGTGCTGTTCGTCGGTGACCACCAAACCGGGGGCGGCGAAGGTGACCCCCTCGGACAAAAGGGCTTGGGTGCCGATGACCACGTCCAGCCGCTTGGCGGGATCCTCGGCGGCCAGGGCGGTGTAGATCTTTCTCGTCTGGGCGGCGGGGGTGTGACCCGTTAGGAGGGCGCCGCGAATGCCCAGCTTCTCAAAGAGGGGGAGCAGATCGGCGGCGTGCTGG
>JAFULU010000141.1 GCA_017483125.1 Clostridia bacterium | reverse complement strand
GTACGGCCAAAGGAGCCGCGGTCCAGGGAATCCAGTCTGGCGGGGATGCTCTCGGGAGTCATGCGCCCCTCGGCCACCTCGGCCAAGGTGCCCACCATGATGCGCACCATGTTGTAGAGGAAGCCGTCGGCGCGGACGCGGAAGGTGATGTAGTCGCCCTCCCTTTCCACCGAGGCGGCCATGACGTGGCGGGTGGCGTCCACGATCTTGGAGCCCGCGGCCATACAGGCGGTGAAGTCCCGCTTGCCCACAAAGGCTTCGGCAGCCTTTTGCATGGCGGCGAACTGCTCATCGTCCACGGGGCGGGGGTAATGCCAGGCGCGGCCCACGGCGAAGGGATCGCGGTTCTGATTATTGTAGATGCGGTAGATATACTCCTTGGAGGTCACCGAATAGCGGGGGTGGAAGTTGGCGGGGACCCACAGGGCCTCATAGGCGGCTACGGCATCGGGCAGGTGGATGTTCAGGGCACGGGGGATGCGGTCGGTGGGGACGGTGGTCTCCATATAGTCACAGCCCTTGCGAGTGACGGTGGCGCAGAACATGAGGGCGTGGACACCGCTGTCTGTGCGGGAGCAGCCCGTGACGTCGCAGGGAGTGCCAAAGAGGGCGGCGGCACCATCGGTCAGGGCTTCCTGGATGGAATAGCCGTTCTTCTGGGTCTGGTAGCCGCAGAAGGGCTTATCGGCGGGGCCGCGGCCGTCGTAGCGGATGTAGAGCAGGAGCTTCTGACGCAGAGGATCCATGGGACCGTCCTCCTTTCACGATTTTTTCTATGGGATTAGTATAGCACAAACAGGGGGAAAAGTCAAGGGATATTGAGGGATATTGGGCGAAGTCACGCAACTTCGGGCACTTGCCGTCGGTTACCGAAAAGCAAAAGACCCAACCGACTCGGCAGGGTCTTTATACCTGTGACAGAAACTCGTAGGCAACCTCCACGGCCTCCATGTCGGGGCGGCAGGAGAGGGTAAAGGCGGGAATGTCCCGCACGGTGGCACCCACCAGGGCGGCCATGCGGTCCTGCCCGTCGGAATCGGGAGGGAGGATCGTGGCCTCCATGATACGGGCGGCGGCATCGGCGGTGGTTGTTACCGAGACACGGTTCTGCGCCCCCTGCTCCAGAAAGCAGATGGCGGTGAGGGGACAGCGGCGGTTGACGCCCTTCCCCTCCTTACCGCACCACGGGGTCCCGTAGGCCCAGAAGCGGCCGTCGGGGGCGCGGCGGATGAGGGGCTTATCCCCGTTGATGACGGTAGCGCGGTACCTCTCTCCCGCGTGGCCCTGAAAGCGGGTCTGCCACAGCTCGGTATGGGTGGACTTACCCGTTCCCCGTCTCGCGGAGAAGGCGTAGCCTCGGCCGTCCAGCTCCACCACGGCGGCGTGGAGGAGGAAGACACCGTATTTCGGCATGATCTCGCAGATACGGCGGTAGAGGAGGTAGCTCTCGGCCTCGGGGAGGGTCATGGGTCGGCCGCAGGTGGTCTGATAGGCCCGGGCCTCTGCGGTGGATACCGCTACGCGAAAGGCGGGGGCAGAATCGGCACAGCGGTAGTCTGTGCAAAGCTCGTAGACGTGGTTATGGCGGTTGTCGACCTCAACGGTGATGCCCGCCAGACGGATACAGAACATACTTCCCCTCCTTTCCCGTGGTTTGTTGAGTTGGTTTCATTTCATGCACACAAGGCGAACAGGGGATTCCCGTTCGCCTATGCGCGCTATGTCGGTATCGGATTACAGATACTTCTTGAGGCTGTCGGTCAGATCGTCGGGAGAAACCGAGACGGTGATGGTGACGTTGACGTTGGCGTCGCGGATGACCTTCTCCAGAGTAGCGATGAACTTCTCCAGATCGGCCAGGAACAGAGCCATATCAGCCTTGTCGTAGCCGAAGATCTTGCGGGTGCCGTCGATGAACAGATCGGTCACGTCGCCGTTACCGGCCAGAATGCCCGCGACCATGCCGCCCAGAGCCACGCCGCCCTCGATGAGGTAATCGTCTGTATTCACAAGGCGCACCTTGTAGCTGATCTCATGACGGAGGGTTGCACCCTTCTCGATGCACACCACATAGCCCTTGGAGGTCTCCAGAGCCTCATTCGCAGCCGCAATCAGGGTCTTGGTCTTACCGGTACCCTTCACGCCAACAAGTAATTTGATCATATCTATGTACTTCCTTTCTCTCTGCATCCTCCCCGCGGTTCGGGGAAGACTTACGCAGATTAGTTGTTAGAGTATTATACCATATTTCTTGCAAAATTGCAAGGGGTTTTGGACAGTTTTGTGTGAAAATTCACAGGTTTTTGGGTGACAGGAGCACCGAAAAGCCCCCACATTACCCATTTTCCTTCTTTGCGAGGAAATCCGACACCTTGTCGATCTCCCGCTTGGCCGCTCTCTCGTACTGCTTTAAGGTGGAGGCGATACCGATGTTGCCCTTCTTGTCCAGGAAGGTCTTGGTGATGGGGAAGCGCAGGTTCTCAAACCAGATGGTGTCGCCCAGATCCACAGACAGGGTGGAGAGGATGATCTGCATCATATCCACCGAGTCGGGGTCGCGGACGTACTGGGCGGTGAGGGCCTGGTCGTAGTAGGCCTTGTAGACCGTGCCGTAGGAGTAGTAGGCCAGAGCCTGCATGATGACGCTGGTGCGCTCGGGGTCCTTGGTGTTGGTGGGAACGCAATGGAGCCACGCGTCACCGCAACGGGATACGTAATCCTCCTGGTTCCCGTCGTACAGAGGCCAAGGCAGGACACCGTAGTCCAGCTCCACTCCCTTGAGGCGGGAGAGCTCACCGATGCCCGTGGACAGGAAGAGGGCCTTACCGTCCATGAAGGTCTGAAGGCGTCTCTCGTCGGCACCGTAGACGTCGAAGGCCTCGGTGGCGAACTGCGCGGCGGCCTCCTGCATGATGTCGATCATGCGCTCGTTGCCCTGGGCGGTGTAGACGGGGAGATCCTCCTCGTCCTTGACGATGAGCTTTTCACCCGCGGCGATCCAGAAGCAGGGGATGGTGCGGTCGTAGTTCCCCACCAGACCCAGCACGTCGTCGCCGAAGCGGATGGAGCCGTCGCCGTTGGTGTCGCCCGTAGCCTGAGCGGCCAGGGTATAGAGACGCTCGAAGGTCCACGCGCGGTTGCGGACGTCGTCGTAGAGGTTGCCCATGCCCTGCTCGGTGACGATCTCCTTGTTGAAGAAAAGGGCCGAGGCCAGGGAGAAGACATTGATGTTCTCCGAGCCGTAGGCGAAGAAGGTATTGTTCCCAATGGTGAACTGCTTGTTGATGTCGTCGAAATAGTAGACCTTATCGGTGTCCACATAGGGAAGCTGCTCGTAGTTGATGAGGTAGTTCTGGAGGGCGGAGCTGAATGCGTTGCGGCAGATCATCATGATGAGGTCGTAGCCGTCGTCCCCCGTACCCGCCATGACCTGCTTTTCCATGGTGACGTAGTTGGAGGTGATATCCGAGGTGTCGCACCGGAACTCAATGCCGTACTCGTTCTCGATCTGGCGGTTGCGCTCGTAGATGGCGTCGTTGACGGCCTCGCCCGTGAGCTTACCGGGATCCAGGGCGGTGTAGTGGGTCTCGCTGGCGATGCTCCGCACGCGGAACACGTAGCCGTCGTAGTTGACCTCGGGGTTATCCAGGGTGGTGCGGGGGTCCTCGGCTGTTTCGGTCTCGCCGAGGGAGTCTTCCGCGGTGGTGTCCCCTTCCCCGTCGGGGGTGGAGCAGGAGGCAAGGGCAAGGCTCCCCGTCAGCAGGAAGAGGGCAAGCAGAAGTGACAGGAATCGCAGAGTCAGGGTCTTCATATTATCGTCTTTCTTTGATCAAGATAAAGTGGCAGTACAGCTCTGTGGAGTCGGTCAGCAGGGACAAAGACAACACAGAGCCGCACCGCGGAAAGGGGCCTATCAGCCCAGACGGGCCTCCAGAGCGGCCTTCATGTCCTCGTAGCCGGGCTTACCGAGGAGGGCGAACATATTCTTCTTATAAGCCTCCACGCCGGGCTGGTTGAAGGGGTTGACGCCCAGCATATAGCCCGAGATGGCGCAGGCCAGCTCAAAGAAGTAGATGAGGTAGCCGAGAGAGTAGGCAGACTTGTCGGCAAGCTCAATGAGCAGGTTGGGTACGCCGCCGTCCACGTGGGCCAGAAGGGTGGCCTGCATGGCGGTCTTCTTGACCTGGTTGAGATCCATGCCCGAGAGGAAGTTCAGACCGTCGATGTTGGCGGGGTCGTGGGGGATGGGGTAGGCGACGGGGCTCTCCTCCACCGAGATGACGGTCTCGAAGAGGTTACGCATACCGTCCTGGATGTACTGGCCCAGGGAGTGGAGGTCGGTGGAGAAGATGACCGAGGCGGGGAAGATACCGCGCTGGTCCTTGCCCTCGCTCTCGCCGTAGAGCTGCTTCCACCACTCGTTGAGCATGGTCTGGTAGGGCTCGTAGCCCACCAGGATCTCGGTGGACTTACCCTTGCGGTAGAGGATGTTGCGGATGGCGGCGTACTTGTAGCAGTCGTTTGCCTCGATGGAGGGGTTCTTGTAGGCCTCCATAGCGTCGGCGGCACCCTTCATGAGGCCGTCGATGTCAATGCCTGCCACGGCGATGGGGAGCAGACCCACGGCGGTGAGCACCGAGAAGCGGCCGCCCACGTCGTCGGGCACCACGAAGGTCTCGTAGCCTGCCTCGTCGGAGAAGTGCTTCAGAGTGCCGCGGGCCTTATCGGTGGTGACGAAGATGCGCTCGCGGGCGCCCTCCACGCCGTACTTCTGCTCCAGAAGGGCGCGGAACACGCGGAAGGCCACGGCGGGCTCGGTGGTGGTGCCCGACTTGGAGATGACGTTGATGCAGATGTCCTTACCCTCGCAGATCTTCAGAAGCTCGTCAATGGCGAAGGCGGAGATGTTGTTGCCCGCGTAGTAGATATCGGGGGTGTCCTTGGCGGTGTTGTTGTAGAGGGGGGACTTACAGAACTCGATAACGGCGCGGGCACCCAGATAGGAGCCGCCGATACCGATGGCGATGAAGATATCGCAGGAGTTCTTGATCTTCTCTGCGGCGGCCTTGATGCGGGCGAACTCCTCCTTATCGTAGTCCACGGGGAGGGTGGTCCACCCCAGGAAATCGTTCCCCGCGCCCTGACGGGTGGTGAGGAGGTCGTGGGCCAGGGTGACCTGGGGCTGGATGTTGGTCAGCTCCTCGGCAGACACGAAGGACGAAAGGTAATTGGCGTTGAGACGGACGGACATGGTTTTATACCTACCTTTTCAAAAAATTTTCAATGGAATCGTAGCACACTCTTTCGGGTGCTTTTGCCGGAGAACGGAACGCAAAACGCAGGGGATTATTCGGACAGAAGCAGCGGGGGACAGTCGGGGACGCCTGTCCCTACAAAGACTCGCTTCCCTACTCCCCCAATTACGAATTACGAATTGCGAATTCCGAATTACTTCAGGGGCTTGGGCACGACCTGCACCTTCAGGACGTCGGTGGTGCCGCTCTCCCCCGTGCCTCCCGCGGTGACCACCACGCGGTCGCCTGCCTTGACGTAGCCGAACCGCTTGGCGCAGTCCACGGCGTGGGTGACCAGGACGTTGGTGTCGGGCTGGTAGATGGCGTGGATGGGGTAGACGCCCCAGCAGAGGGCCAGCTGATTGTAGGTCTTCTCGTCGGGGGTGGCGGCCACGATGGGCTCCGAGGGACGGTACTTGGAGAGGTGCTGGGCGGTGTAGCCCGAGCGGGTCACGGTCAGGATGGCGGCGGCGTTCAGGTCTCTGGCGGTGGTACAGGCGGCGTCGCAGATGGCGTCGGTGGCGTCACCCGTATATCTCTCGTGTCCCGCGATGGCGCGGTAGGCACCGATCTCAAAGGCGTCCTTCTCGGCCTGGGCGGCGATGCGGCCCATGACCTTGACCACGCGGGCGGGGTGGTCGCCCATGGCGGTCTCCCCCGACAGCATGACGGCGGAGGTACCGTCGAAGACGGCGTTGGCCACGTCGGTGATCTCGGCACGGGTGGGGGTGGTGTTGTGGATCATGGACTCCAGCATCTGGGTAGCGGTGATGACGACCTTGCCCGACTGGTAGCAGCGGCGGATGAAGCGCTTCTGCAGACCGGGGAGGCGCTCGTAGTCCACCTCCACGCCCATGTCACCGCGGGCCACCATGATGCCGTTGGCGGCCTCCAGGATGGACTCGAAGTTCTCGATGCCCTCGGCGTTCTCAATCTTAGCCAGGATGCGGATGTTATGGCCGCCGTAGTAGTCCAGGTAGTTGCGCATGGCGATGATGTCGTCGGCGGTACGGACGAAGGAGGCGGCGATGTAGTCCACGTCCATCTCCACGCCAAAGCGGAGGTCGGCCATGTCCTGCTCCGAGAGATAGGGGATATCCAGATGGACACCGGGAATATTCACCCCCTTGCGGTTGGAGACCTCTCCCCCGATGACCACCACGCAGGTGACGTCGGTCTCGGTGAGGTCGGTGACGCGAAGCTCCAGACGGCCGTCGTCGATGAGGACGCGGTCCCCGGGCTTGAGCTGGGAGGGAAGGTCGGCGTAGGACACCGACACGCGGGTGTCGTCCCCCTCCACATCCTCGGGGGTGAGGGTGAAGGCGGCTCCCTCGCAGAGGGTGGCGGTGCCGTTTTGGAAGGTACGGAGACGCACCTCGGGGCCCTTGGTTTCCAGCATGACGGCGGCGGGGACCGTGGAGGGCGTGGACCGGCTGTTCGGACTCCATGTAGGCATCGTCCAGGGGGCTGCGGGCAGGGTAGGCGTCAGCGCCCGGGGCTTTCTTTCCAGCACGAAGTTTGACGCCGTTTTCCATGGCCGCAGCGCCCACGCGGGCATCTGCCCGGAGGAGGGACGCAACGCCCTGGCGGCGGGGGCGCAGGCGGCATTGGAGCTGCTTGCCATCCCGGAGGGCCATTCCGAGGGAATTTGCCGGGTGAACGT
>JAFULU010000010.1 GCA_017483125.1 Clostridia bacterium | reverse complement strand
GTCTTGACGGTGGGCATGGCGGCTCCTTTCGGGGGAGAGATGACAGTATTATAGCATAAATCGGAACGAAAAGCAAGAGAGTTTCAAATTTGGGTTTGTCGGTGAGTTGAGTTTCCGCGTTCTATGCCTTCCCCAGCGGGGAAGGGGGACCGCAAAGCGGTGGATGAGGAGAGCAAGTTTCCGCTCGGTATCGGGTATGATTTTTCTTGTTGTATCAAGGGGTTTCTGTATACACCCGTACGAAAAAACAAACCCGCTCTCCTCATCCACCACCTACGGTGGTCCCCCTTCCCCGCTGGGGAAGGCTCACGAGGAAACCCACCGATAAACTGCAAGTTCACTTCCTGTAAAAGCTGTTGCCCCCCACGAATTCCCGCACGATGCTGGTCGGCGGGATCTCGTCGTCCACCTCGGCCTCGTGGATGAAGTTGAGGATCTTGACCATGGCGCGGATCTGGCTGTAGCACTCCTCCGAGGGCTCCACGGCGGCCAGGAGGGGGTAGATGTGCTTCTTCAGCACCGCCAGCTCGTAGAGGGTGGAGCTGTTGAAGATGACGTCGGCGTTCTCCTGGTAGGGGTAGATCCAGCGCTCCTCACCCCGACGCACCGAGTCCCACATGGCGAGGGTCTGCTGCACCGAGGCTCCGCGGGTCTCGTAGTCCCGCACGATACGGCGGAGGAGGCGGAGGTAGCTGCAGGGGATGCGGCTGTGGAGGTCCAGATTCAGGGGGATCAGAGGGGAGACGTAGACGCGGAACACCAGGCGGGGGTCCATATCCGCGGGCAGGAGGGCGGGATTGAGGCCGTGAAGCCCCTCCACGATGATGACCGAGTCCTCGGTGAGGCGCATACGGTGGCCGATCCACTCCCGCTTCCCTGCCTTGAAGTTGAAGCGGGGGATCTCCACCTCCTCCCCCTCCATGAGGGCGCGGAGGTGCTGACCGAACAGGGCGGTGTCAATGGTGTTGATGTGCTCCAGGTCCACCGAGCCGTCGGGCTCCGTGGGGATCATGTCCCGATCCACGTAGTAGTCGTCCAGGCTCATGAGGATGGGGAGCTTGCCGTGGACACGGAGCTGGGTGGCCAGACGGTTGGCCGAGGTGGTCTTACCGGAAGAGCTGGGGCCTGCCAACATCACAGCCTTAGCGCCTCGCTGACAAACCATATCCGCGATCTGGGAATAACCCTTTTCGTGGAGGGCTTCGTTGACACGGATCAGCTCCCGGATCTTTCCGGTATTTACCAGGTCATTCAGGTCGGAAACTGTCTCACATTCCATCAGCGCACACCAACGGGCGCCCTCATTGGTAACAGCCCGGAAATGAGGCATATCCACATAGGGTGCTACTTGACTGGGGTTCTTATCGTCTGGATACAGAAACAGGAAACCGCCCTCTGTAGGCAGCACATCCCACACCTGCATATAGCCGGTGGAAGGCGCTAACTCGCCATAGTAATAGTCAGAAAAATCCCCATAGGCATACTCATCAAAGTATTCTGCCGTACGGAACTCCAAAAGTCTTGCCTTGTCGGTTTTTCCCGCAG
>JAFULU010000140.1 GCA_017483125.1 Clostridia bacterium | reverse complement strand
CTGGCGAATATGTACCGCGTGGACGTGACTCCCGAGGGGTATGAGGTGAGAAAATGAGTCCTGAGTTCTTCAAGTATATTCTGCTCTCGCTGATCCTGCTGGAGTACGCATGGTCCCTGACCCACTACCTCCTGTCGGCGGCCCAGCGCAAAAAGCCCCTTCCCGACTGCGTGAAGGGCATCTACGACACCGAGCAGTATGACCGCTGGGTGGCCTACACCAAGGAAAAGAAGCGCATGGGCTTCTACCACAACATTTTCATGACCCTATTCACCCTGGCGGTCTTCGCTTTCGATCTCTTCGCCTGGGTGTACAACGCCATCGGCGTCACGGGGACATGGGGCGCGGTGATCCTCATGCTGGTGTTCTCGGTGGTCTCCCATCTGCTGGAGCTCCCCACCAACTACTACTTCACCTTCGTGATCGAGGAGAAATACGGCTTCAACAAGTCCACCAAAAAGACCTTCTGGCTGGATCAGGTCAAGAATCTGATCCTGAACGCCGTCCTCAATACCGCCCTCATGATGCTGGCCTATGGCTTACAGCGGCTCATGGGTATGTGGATGGCCCTGGGACTGTTCGCGGTCCTTATGCTCTTCATGGTGGTCACCTCCTTCTTCTCCCTCTTCTTCCAGAAGCTGTTCTACAAGTTCACCCCCCTGCCCGAGGGCGAGCTCCGCGACCGACTCATGGGTCTCTTCGCCGCCCACGGATACACCGCCAAGGAGATCTACGTCATGAACGCCTCCAAGCGCACCACCCGCGCCAACGCCTTCTGCACGGGTCTCGGGAGGGGCAAGAAGATCGCCCTCTTCGACAATCTGGTAGACAACTACACCGAGGACGAGATCACCGCGGTCTTCGCCCACGAGCTGGGTCACGCCAAGCACCGCGACACCCTCAAGCTGGTGGGACTCCAAGCCATCATCTACGCCGTCATGTCGGTCCTCATCACCTTCATGCTCACCAGCGAGACCGTCAGCCTCGCCCTGGGCTTTGATACCTACAACGCGGCGGGTGCCTTCATCGCCCTGTCCGCCGTGGTGCTGGGGCCTGTCATGACCATCCTCATGGCCCCCATCAACATCCTCTCCCGCCGTTTCGAGCGGGCGGCGGATACCTTCGCCGTGGAGAACGGCTTGGGCGACGCTCTGGTCGAGGCCCTGACCCGCCTCCACCGCGACAGCCTGGCCGACCTCAACCCCCATCCCTTCCTCTCCGCCATCGGGGACTCCCACCCCACCCTGGGTGAGCGCATCCAGGTCGTGCGCCGAGCGCAGGAGAAGCGGGGGGAGCGGGGAAGCAAGTCCGACGCATCCTGACCTTACATAAACGAAAGGAATTGCATTATGGAACAGATGTACTACAACATGACTATCGCGGGCTGTGACCGCGCCCTCCCCCTCTGCCCCCTGACCGAGGACCTCATGATCGGCGCCTTCGTCATCTTCGGGGACCCCGAGCTGACCACCGCCTGCGCCGAGGCCCTCCTCGCCAAGGTCCCCGAGTACGACTACATGATCACCGCCGAGGCCAAGGGCATTCCCCTGATCCACGAGATGGCGCGCCTGGCGGGCAATCAGAAGTATATGCTGGCCCGCAAGGGGACCAAGCTGTACATGAGAGACATCCTGGACGTGAAGGTCAACTCCATTACCACCAACCGCGAGCAGCACCTCTACCTGGACGGCAACGACGCCGCCCTCATGAAGGGCAAGCGCATCCTCATCGTGGACGACGTGGTCTCCCTGGGCGACTCCATGCACGCCCTGGAGCAGCTGGTGGAGGCGGCAGGCGGTGTTGTCTGCGGCCGCGCCACCATCCTGGCTGAGGGTAAGGCCGCCGACCGTACGGATCTGGTGTACCTGGAGAAGCTGCCCCTGTTCACCAAGGACGGCAAGCCCCTGAATTAAGATCAATAAATGTAGGGACCGGCGTCCTCGACGGTCCGCCACGTTACCCCGATCCGAATCGGCGGTGATCATGTGGGCATTATCTTGGCTTCGTACCCGCAAATGAAGGTTATTTTGCGGTTGCGGACCGTCGGGGACGCCGGTCCCTACAATGGGAACCATTCATGTTTTCAAGGAATATTTCATCGAAAGAAGGAACATAAACATGGCAGAACTTTTAACCAACCTCGACAAGCGCACCTGCCTGTGCGCCGAGCTTACCGCTGAGAACGTAGGCCAGACCGTCTGCGTCATGGGCTGGGCCCAGAAGCAGAGAGACCTGGGTGCCCTCATCTTCATCGACCTCCGCGACAGATCGGGTATCGTCCAGCTGGCCTTTGACGACGCCACCGACCGCGAGGTCTTCGCCAAGGCCTTCTCTGTGCGCGCCGAGTTCGTCCTCTGCGCCCACGGTACCGTCCGCCGCCGCGACGAGGGCGCGGTCAACAAGAACATCCCCACGGGTGAGATCGAGATCGCCGTCTCGGAGCTGAAGATCCTCTCCGCCTCCCAGACCCCTCCCTTCGAGATCGTGGAGAACAGCCCCGTAAAGCCCGAGCTTCGTCTCCAGCACCGCTACCTGGATCTCCGCCGTCCCGACATGGCCTACAACATCATGGCCCGCTCCAGGATCACCAAGCTGGCCCGTGACTACTACGCCAACAATGGCTTCATCGACATCGAGACCCCCTGTCTCATCGCCCCCACGCCCGAAGGAGCGCGTGACTACCTCGTTCCTTCCCGTGTCCACCACGGCAAGTTCTACGCCCTGCCCCAGTCCCCCCAGCTTTACAAGCAGCTGCTCATGGTCTCGGGCTTTGACCGCTACTTCCAGATCGCCCGCTGCTTCCGCGACGAGGACCTTCGCGCCGACCGCCAGCCCGAGTTCACCCAGATTGACACCGAGATGTCCTTCGTCAACGAGGACGACGTCATGCGTATGCACGAGGGCTTTTTGAAGTTCATGTTCAAGGAGTTCTACGGCATCGACCTGGGCGGTGACTTCATCCGTATGCCTTACGCCGAGGCCATGGACCGCTTCGGCTCGGACAAGCCCGACATCCGCTTCGGCTTTGAGCTGAAGAACCTGTCCGACATTCTGGCAGGCACCGAGTTCAAGGTGTTTGCGGGTGCCATCGCCAATGGCGGTTCCGTCCGCGCCATCAACGTAAACGGCGGCGCGTCCATGTCCCGTAAGGAGATCGACGCTCTGGTGGAGTTCGTCAAGACCTACAAGGCCAAGGGTCTGGCCTGGCTGAAGTGGGCTCCCACCGGTGAGATCTCCTCCTCCTACGCCAAGTTCCTCACCGAGGAAGAGAACGAGGCCATCAAGGCCCGCATGGAGGCAAAGCCCGGCGACCTCATCCTCATCGTGGCCGACAAGAACTCCGTGGTCTTCGACGCTCTGGGCGCCCTTCGTTGCCACTGCGCCAAGAAGATGGGCCTGTGCGACCCCAAGGACTTCAAGTTCCTGTGGGTCACCGAGTTCCCCCTCTTGGAGTACTCCGAGGAGGACGGCCGCTTCTACGCCAAGCACCACCCCTTCACCATGCCCATGGAGGAGGATCTCCAGTACATCGACACCGACCCCGGCCGCGTCCGCGCCAAGGCCTACGATATCGTCCTGAACGGCACCGAGCTGGGCGGCGGCTCCATCCGTATCCACTCGGGTGAGATCCAGTCCAAGATGTTCGAGGTCCTGGGCTTCACCCCCGAGGACGCACAGGAGAAGTTCGGCTTCCTCCTGGAGGCCTTCAAGTACGGCGTGCCTCCTCACGGCGGCCTGGCCTTCGGTCTTGACCGTCTGGTGGCCCTCTCCATCGGTCTGGAGGACATCCGCGACGTCATCGCCTTCCCCAAGGTGCAGAACGCCAGCGAGCTCATGACCAAGTGCCCCTCCCCCGCCGATCCCAAGGCTCTCGAGGAGCTGGCGATCGCTGTGGTGGCTGAGGAAGAGTAAAGAACGATAGAGAACGCAAGGGGAAAACTTCTTGAAAGAAGTTTTCCCCTTGGTCTCGCTGCGGCTCGGTCACGCCACGGCTCTGCCCGCCACCGGCGCCATTCACTACCGTGGCGCCGTTTCGCTACCTTTCAAGAACCTTCAATAATTTGATGGACTTAACCTGCGGTTTGATTTGACTGTCCAAATCCGTCCTTGCTTTTTGAAACGAGATGTGATATTATAAATACATCAAAATAAGGGGTGTGTTTTATGAATAGCACGATCGGATCAAAAATTAGAGCACTGCGTATAGCCAAGGGAATGACACAGGAAAAACTGGCAGAAAGACTGGGCATATCTTCCCAAGCAGTTTCTAAATGGGAGCGCGGTATCACCTATCCCGATATCACGTTTCTTCCCATCTTGACCCAAGCACTGGATGTTTCCGCAGATGCCCTTTTAGGCATTGAAGGCAACGGTCAGGATACCAAGCCTGCCCTGTATGATGAAGCGTATGACCTATGGCAAAAGGGGAACAGAAACGAGGAAATGTATTGGCTGGCCAGAGAAGCTGTTGCCGCCTATCCGTCGCGGTTTGACTATGAGTTTTGGTTGGCATCGGTTGAATTTTGGCTTGCCTTTGAGGAGAATCGAAAGTCCGATCCGGAAAGTGAATATTTCAATGATCTGACAGAAAACGCACTTCGCCGTTTTGAGCACATCACAGAAGTGTGTCCCGATATTGCCTTGCGGAATTGCGGGGTATTGGGAAAGATCACGGTATTGCGCTTTGTTGAACGCATAGAGGAAGCAGATTGGAGCGCAGAATTTGAGTATCCGGACCCTGATATTACTACAGCAAGGCAAGCATTGAAGCTGTGGTGGCAGGGCAG
>JAFULU010000139.1 GCA_017483125.1 Clostridia bacterium | reverse complement strand
CCCATTGAGCCTTCCCTTGGGGGAAGGTGGCACCCGCAAACGGCGGGTGACGGATGAGGGGAAGGGGGCGGTTCTCATCTTGTTATACTGATAAACTGCAATTTGGACATTTTGCAATCGGCTACCCTTATCCTATAAGGAAACGAATATGAAACAGTTCGTTACCACCACCTGTGTCTTCCCCCCGCAGTACCCCTCGGAGGTCATATTGGACCGCCTGGCGGCCACCGGCTACACCGCGCTGGACATGGGTCTGGACTACTGCGTCGGTGAGGGCCGCTTGCTGGACGGCGACAACTGGCGGGAGCGGGTCGTGGCTCTCCGCCAAAAGGCCGACGCCATGGGGGTCACCTACACCCACTCCCACGCCCCCGGCAACGCGGGAAACCGCAGTGAGGCCCAGATGCGCGCCTTTGAGGCGGCGTCCCTCCTGGGGGCTCGCTACATCGTCGTCCACCCCATCCACGAGGTGGAGGGAACCATCATCCCCTCCGCCGCCGAGTTTATCCGCATCAATCGGGAAGCCACCCTCCCCCTCCTCCCCATAGCCGAGCGGCTGGGGCTGACCATCCTCTCGGAGAATATCCTGTGGGGGGCCTCCATCCACCCGAAAAACATCGTGGATCTGGTGAAGGCGGTGGACTCCCCCCGCTTCGGCTGGTGCTTCGACACGGGACACGCCAACTGCTACGGGATCACCCCGAGCATCCTCCGCGAGCTGGACGTGGTACCCCTGTCCCTCCACATCCAGGACACCCACGGCCCGGGCTATGGGGACGAGCATCTTCTGCCCGGGGACGGCAACATCGACTGGAAGGAGTTTCTGCACATCCTCCGCGACGTGGGCTACAAGGGCGAGCTGGTCCTGGAGGCTCACCACCAGTCCTACGATGCCCCCGATGAGGAAAAGGACGCCATCCTGACCGAGCTTCTGCACCGCGCCGAGAAGATGCTGGCCTACTACCAATCTCTTTGGTGAAAGGAGACTTTCTATGAATACCATCAAGTTCGACAACAAAACCACCCGCGTGGTAGCCCACCGAGGCCTGTCGGGCCTGGAGCGGGAGAACACCGCCTCGGCTTTCGTGGCCGCGGGTAACCGCAACTACTACGGCATCGAGACCGACATCTACCGCACCTCCGACGGTCATTTCGTGGTCAACCACGACGGCCGCGCCAACCGTGTGGGCGGCATGAACGTCACCATGGAGGCCACTCCCTGGGAGCTGCTTCGTGAGATCGTCCTCTTTGATACCGACGGCACCAAGGATCGCTACGACCTCCGCCTCCCCAGCCTGGAGAACTATATCTCCATCTGCAAGAAGTACGAAAAGCACTGCATCCTGGAGCTGAAATCGGCCTTCACCGAGGAGGAGACCGCCGCATTCATTGAGCTGATCAAGGGCTATGATTATCTGGACGGAGTCACCTTCATCTCCTTTAACTACGATAATCTCCTGAAGATCCGCGCCATCCTCCCCGAGCAGTCCTGCCAGTTCCTCACGGGGGAGAACTCGGACGAGATGATCGCAAGGCTGGCGGCCGACAAGCTGGATATCGACATCCACCACGCCTCCCTCACCGAGGAGCGGGTCAAGGCCATGCACGCCGCGGGCCTTACCATCAACTGCTGGACGGTGGACACCGCCGACCGAGCCGAGGAGCTGGCCGCCTGGGGGGTGGATCAGATCACCTCCAATATTCTGGAAGGGAAGAATACGATTGAGTAAAACAAAGGGGAGTCTCGGTTGAGGCTCCCTTTTGTATGGAGAAAAGGATTTCAAATTTGGGTTTGTCGGTCTGTTTGAAATGAAGCGGTTGTGGCTTGCGTGCGTTATTTGCCCTCTCACCGCTTCGCGGAGCTCCCCCAGAGGGGGAGCCTTAGAACGGCGTGAAAATGCTTGTCGGGAAAAGGGCTTTTGCTGGGCTTAGTACGAAAGGCTCTCCCTTTGGGAGAGCTCCCGCGAAGCGGGTGAGAGGGCTTTTCGGCGGGAGCAAGCCCCCGCCCTACGACGACATCAAACGCACCGCTAAACCCCAATTTCCCTCACAGCAGAATACAGATCAGCCCCCCGCTGCCCTCGTTGATGATCCGCTCCAGCGTCTCGGACAGCTTCGCCCGCGAGGCCTCGGGCATATGTTCCAGCTTGGTGTGGATGCTCTCCCCCACCAGCTCGTAGAGGGTCTTACCGAACATATTGGACTCCCAGATGCGGGCGGGATCCTCGTCGAACTCACGGAGCATATACCGCACCAGATCCTCGGACTGCTGCTCGGTGCCCACGATAGGACTGACCTCGGCCTCAATGTTGGCGCGGATCATGTGGATGGAGGGAGCCGAGGCCTTGAGCCGCACCCCGTAGCCTCCCGACTGCCGCACGATCTCGGGCTCATCCAGCTTCATATCCGCCACGTCGGGCATGACGATGCCGTAGCCCCCCTCCTCGCAGGTCTTCAGAGCCTCGGATACCTTGTCGTAGGCGGCCTTGGTGGCGGCCAGCTCCTGCAGAAGACGGATGAGGGACTCCTCCCCGTCGATTTCAAAGCCCGTCAGCTCCGAGAGCACCTGATAGTAGAGTCCGTCGGCCATCCGCAGGGCGATGCGGGCCACACCGCTTCCCAGATCCACCTCCTCCACCTCGGCGGCCTCCACGTACTCGCAGTCGGTGAAGTCGGCAAAGGCCTCGCGGATGTCTCCGATGCGGGAAACGCGGTCGGCTGAGCGGCGAAGCTGGGCCATGAGGGCGGCGTGGATGGGATGGGTGGGCTCCAGAGCCGTGGTCCATTCGGGCAGACGGATCCGCACCTCGGACACGGGGAACTCGTGGAGCACCAGCTCCAGAATGTGGCGGATGTCCTCGGCGTCCAGATCCATGCAGGACACCAGCGCCACGGGCACGCCGTACTTGGCCTCCAGCTCGTAGGCCAGGGCAATGGCGGTGTCGGAGGAGGGGCGGGCGGAGTTGAGGATCATGGCGAAGGGCTTGCCCAACTCCTTCAGCTCGCGGACCACCCGCTCCTCGGCCTCCACGTAGGACTCGCGGGAAATGTCCCCGATGGTGCCGTCGGTGGTGACCAGCATACCGATGGTGGCGTGCTCGGTGATGACCTTGTGGGTGCCCATCTCGGCGGCCTCCACGAAGGGCATAGGCTCCTCGCTCCAGGGGGTACGCACCATGCGGGGCTGGCCGTTCTCGATGGTCCCCAGAGCCTCGGGGACTACGTAGCCCACGCAGTCGATCATCTTGACTCGCATGGTGGCCGTGCCGTCCAGGGTGACCGTCACCGCCTCGTCGGGAATGAACTTGGGCTCGGTGGTCATGACGGTCTTACCCGCGGCGGACTGGGGCATCTCGTCCCTGGCTCGCTCTCTGGAGTAGCCCTCCCCCATGTTGGGGAGCACCAGGGACTCCATGAACCGCTTGATGAAGGTGGATTTTCCCGAGCGGACGGGGCCCACCACCCCCATGTAAATATCCCCGCCCGTGCGCTCGGCTATGTCTTTGTAGATGGAATGGTCGGCCATTGTTTACCTCCGTGAACCGTGATTGGATTGTGTCGGTTCAGTATATGGAGGCAGACCGAAAAACAGAACTCGGTTTTTACCCGAAACCCCAAGAAAATTCCCCAACCCCCTTGCAATTTTCAAATATTTATGGTATAATCAACTTATGAATGTTTACCGCCGCCTTTCGCGGCAGAGAGGGGTCCTATACATATGAAAATCAACTCCAAGAATACCGCCATCGTGCTTCTGACGCTGGCCGGCGTGCTGATTCTGGGCGGCATAGCCCTGCTTCTGTTCCTTGTGCCCGGGGCGGCCACCTTCTTCAAGGTCTGCCTGGTCATCATCTCCATCCTGTTCATCCTCATGGGTCTGGGACTTCTCTACGTCCTCTACCTCGGCCGTGACAACAACGCCAACTTCTTCCTCTACGACACCAAGACCCAGCGCAATATCCCCGCCGAGGAGCTGGGCTTTGACCGTGTCAACAGCCGCATGAGCTACTTCCTCACCACCCTGTCCACCTCCCAGGAGAAGCTCTGGGCCGACAATATTCTGGCCGACAACGGCACGGGTCGCTTCGGCGTGAATGACGTGTACCGTCCCCTGACCGCCTACAAGATGCTCTACGATCTCGTTGAGCTGGACCGTCCCGAGGGTTGGGCTCTGTTCCTCTGCGCCAGCCCCGCCACCATCGACGCCCTCCGTGACGCGCTGGAGGAGAACGGCGAGGAGGCCATGTCCAAGGCTCTCTACCACGCCTACAACTCCGCCTCGGGCCGTGAGGACACCGAGTGGATCCGCGACTTCCTCAGCGGCAACGCCAAGTACCTCCGCCGCCGTATGCTGGGGTACGTGCAGAAGAATATCGAGTGGTTCTATTGATTGGAATTCCATAAAGAAATCCCCTGTCCGGGTTGGGCAGGGGATTTTTGACTATGGGGTTCGTTTGGATTGAAATTCTTTACCTGTGATGAGATAGTCAATGGATACATCAAAGTAATCGGAAAACAGAAGTAGCATTTGTAAATCTGGATTCCTCTTGCCTGTCTCGTAGAAGGAGAGAGCCTCGCGGCTGATAGATAGATCCATAGCGACCTTGAGCTGACTGTATCCTTTTTTCTTGCGTATTTCCCGTAGACCAATCATAGGATGCATAATTTTCTC
Organism: Clostridia bacterium; assembly: GCA_017483125.1. Lineage (GTDB taxonomy): Bacteria > Bacillota > Clostridia > Oscillospirales > CAG-272 > CAMEON01. Next base: position 3,770 of record JAFULU010000139.1, on the reverse strand, counting down.
CGTGGAAAAGTTGGGTTTTTTAAAAAACCTCTTGACATTATTGTAACAATATGTTACAATCAAAATGTAACAAAATGAAACAATTATAGCGCGCAAGGAGGTAAGCTATGAAAAAGAGTATTGTATTGACAATGGCGGGGCTACTTTTGTTGGGATGCCTTCTGCCGTCGTGCGAGAGTGTCTTTCAATCTACGCAGGACGGGCAAGAAGAGTTGACTGATGCACCACCTTTGGGCGAATATCCTTTGGAAGATGACATGATTGACACCGATGTGATTCCGGATGGAGACGTTGTTATTTCTATCAACAAACGTTTTGGAGCGACTCCGTTTGAACAATTGGCACATTCGAATTATGACGAATTCTATTCTTTCTACGACGATACAAATTATTACTATGTGTACTATTTGGGTTGTGTAGATCACGTTCCGTTACAGGATAATGCTGCCATTTACGAGTATAACGGAAACAACTATACCAAGGAATTCGCCACGACTGTGACAGAATCCTCTGTTGTCGCTCAAATGGTTTCGGTTGTTGAAAGCAAGAGTGTTACCAAGAAATGGAACGCCAACATCAAGGGCGGATATGACAAAAAGAGTTTAGGCTTAAAGGTCGAGGCGGGATTATCCAGGAGTTCCGCCAATACCATCATGTCTTCCTCGTCACAGTCATATAAGAGAGCCTCGGAATACTCTGAAACTCATACGGATCGTACGAGGTTTTCTTTTGTGGATACATCTTTAAAGGGATTTTATCGATATATTCTGTTTGGAGATGTGGATGTCTTTGGCGTGCTCGTCAAGGAAATTGATAGCGGTGAGTATTACGCGGATATTTATCAGGTCATATCGACCCAGTATTTCAGCTTGGATTATTCTGAATCTGCCAAGTTCAACGATACCAATTACAAGACGTTGCAATTTGAATTAACACAGAATGATTTGGACTCGTTGCCCGTACCGAGTGTTTATATTGAAGATCAGGCTGATCCCGAAATGCCCGAAGACAAGGAAGAGATCAATGCTTCGGTCTACTATGATTCTGGCTATAACGAAAAAATTGTGGACGCTTCGGACGATTTGAGTCAGATTTACGATCTGATTGATATGTACGACCTGTCTGCTTATTTGAATTCGGATTATGTATTACACTTTAAGGTGGAGATATATATGCGTGAAAAATATGCAGGTTATCAAGAGATTTATCTTTGCAGAGACGATGAAACCCATGTAGCCGGTGTGAGCGATCATGAGCACGGTGGCAGTGGCGATGCAAATAAGGAATATATGTGGACTACATTTCACTGGGATGTTGCAGGTGATAAATGTACTCCCCAGATGCTGCTCAGATATGGAGCGCATGGAAGTTATTCGGACGATTGGTATCGGGCTCACGTAAAGGTTTCCGTAACGGTTAGGCACAATTAATTGCGAATAACTACCGCAGAATTTCATGAAAATGATACCGTAAAAAAAGGCGAGAGGATGATTTGTCTCATCCTCTCGCCTCTTTGGTGTATGGCGCATGGCGAATGGTTTACAGCTTCTTTTTCAAGAACTGCCCCGTATAAGACCCCGGAACCTCCGCCACCTCCTCGGGTGTACCCGTCGCCACCACGGTCCCGCCGCCCGCGCCCCCCTCGGGGCCGAGATCAATGATGTGGTCGGCGCACTTGATGACGTCCAGGTTGTGCTCGATGACCAGGACCGTATTGCCACCGTCGCAGAGACGCTGGAGCACCGTGAGGAGTCGGGCCACGTCGTCGGTGTGGAGACCCGTGGTAGGCTCGTCCAGAATATAGATGGTCTTGCCCGTGCCCCGCTTGGCCAGCTCGGCCGCCAGCTTCACGCGCTGAGCCTCGCCGCCCGACAGGGTGGTGGAGGACTGACCGATCTTGACGTAGCCCAGGCCCACGTCAAAGAGGGTCTGGAGCTTGCGCTTGATCTTGGGGAGGCCGTCGAAGAAGGAGAGCCCCTCCTCCACGGTCATGTCCAGCACGTCGAAGATGCTCTTGCCCTTGTAGTGAACTTCGAGGGTATCTCTGTTGTACCGCTTGCCCTTGCAGACGTCGCAGGTGACGTAGATATCGGGGAGGAAGTGCATCTCGATCTTCTTGACACCGTCGCCCTCGCAGGCCTCACAGCGGCCGCCCTTGACGTTGAAGGAGAATCGCCCGGGGCCGAAGCCCTTGGCGTTGGCGTCCTGGGTCTTGGCGAAGAGGTCGCGGATATCGTTGAACAGGGAGGTATAGGTGGCGGGATTGGAGCGGGGGGTGCGCCCGATGGGGGACTGGTCGATGGCGATGACCTTGTCCAGATGCTCGATGCCCTCGATGGAATCATACTCACCGGGGTAGGTCACGGCGCGGTTGAGGTCGTGGGCCAGGATGGGGTAGAGGATGCCGTTGACCAGCGACGACTTACCCGACCCCGATACCCCCGTCACGCAGACGAACTTGCCCAGAGGAATATCCACGTCGATGTGCTTCAGATTATGCTCCGCCGCTCCCTTGACCGTGAGCCAGCAGCCATTGCCGGGTCTGCGCTTTGAGGGCACCTCAATCTTCTTGCGCCCCGACAGGTACGCGCCCGTGATGGAGTTCTCATCCGCCGCCACCTCCGCGGGGGTGCCCGCCGAGACGATCTGACCGCCGTGGATGCCCGCCCCGGGGCCGATGTCCACGATGTAGTCGGATTCCTCCATGGTCTCCTCGTCGTGCTCCACCACGATGACGGTGTTGCCGATGTCGCGGAGCTTTTTCAGGGTGGCGATGAGCTTGGTGTTGTCCCGCTGGTGCAGACCGATGGAAGGCTCGTCCAGAATGTAGAGCACCCCCACCAGAGCCGAGCCGATCTGGGTGGCCAGACGGATGCGCTGGGCCTCGCCGCCCGAGAGGGTGCCCGCCTTGCGGGAGAGGGTCAGGTAGTCCAGCCCCACGCTGACCAGGAAGCCCAGGCGTGCCTTGATCTCCTTGACGATCTCGCGGGCGATGACTGCCTCGGAGCCTTCCAGGTGCAAATTCGTGATGAAATCCAAGGCCTCCTTCACCGACATGGCGCAGAAATCGTCGATGTTCAGCCCGCCGACGGTCACGGCCAGCACCATGGGATTCAGCCGCTTGCCGTGGCACTCGGGACAGGGAGCGTCCTCCACGAACTCCTCGTAGCTGTCGGTGCCCCAGCCCCCTTGACGGATGCGGGACTCCATGATGCCCACCACGCCCTCGAACTTCACGGTCTGGTGGGTGGCGCGGTCACCGAAATGGCGGGTGATGGTGTAGGTATCCTCCCCCGAGCCGTAGTACAGGATATCCAACGCCTCGGGGGTGAAGGTGTTGATGGGCTGATCCATGCGGAAGCCGTGCTTCTTGCCCACCGCCTCAAAGAGGGGACCGTTCCAGCTGGCGGGGTCCAGGGTCTTGAAGCCGTTGACCTGAATGGCACCCTCCCACAGGGTCATCTCGGGGTGGGGGATCAGCTTCTTGACCGCGATCCTCTGCATATCGCCGATGCCCGCGCAGTGGGGGCAGGCGCCCACGGGGTTGTTGAAGGAGAACATCCGAGGCTCCAGCTCGCCGAAGGAGATGCCGTGCTCCTCGCAGGCGTAGTGCTGGGAGAAGACCATCTCCTGCTCCTCCTCCCCGTCCCGGGGGACGGTCAGCACCATGAGGTAGCCGTCGGCGGCGGCCAGGGCGTTCTCCACCGAGTCGGACAGTCGGGCGCGGATGCCCTCCCGCATGACCAGACGGTCCACCACGATCTCGATGG
>JAFULU010000138.1 GCA_017483125.1 Clostridia bacterium | reverse complement strand
GAAATTTCTTCGACGCGGCCGGTGCCGTCCAAATAGGCGCGGACCAGGGTCATGCGGTTCTGGGTCAGGGTACCTGTCTTATCGGAGCAGATGACGCTGGCGCTGCCCAGGGTCTCCACGGCGGGGAGACGGCGGATGAGGGCGTTCTTCTTGACCATGCGCTGGACGCCGATGGACAGGACGATGGTGACGATGGCGGGCAGGCCCTCGGGGATGGCGGAGACCGCCAGGGAGACCGAGGTCATGAAGATCTCCAGCACGGGGATATCGTTGAGGATACCCACCACGAAGATGATACCGCAGGCGGCCAGGGCCATGATGCCCAGGTACTTACCCAGCTGGGCCAGCTTCTTCTGGAGGGGGGTCTGGGTGTCGCCCTCGCCGTCCAGGAGGTTGGCGATCTTACCCATCTCGGTGTTCATGCCCGTACCCGTGACCACAGCCAGGGCGGTACCGTAGGTAATGCTACAGCCCGAGAAGACCATGTTGGTGCGGTCACCGATGGGGGAATTCTCGGCCACCTCGGCAGAAGCCTCCTTCTCGGAGGGGACCGACTCACCCGTCAGGGCGGATTCCTCGCTCTTGAGGGAGGTGCTGTGGATCAGGCGGGCGTCGGCGGGGACGAAATCACCGGCCTCCAGCTTGATGATGTCGCCGGGGACCAGGTTGGCGGCGTCGATGACGCTCTCCTTGCCGTCGCGGATGACGCGGGCGTGGGGAGCCGACAGATTTTTGAGGGCGTCCAGAGCCTTCTCGGCCTTACCCTCCTGGTACACGCCCATGATGGCGTTGAGGATGACGATGAGCAGGATGAGCGCGGGCTCGAACAGCTCACCCCAGTTCTGCTCCATGACCACCACCACGAAGGACACGATGGCGGCGGCGATGAGGATGAGGATCATGACGTCCTTGAACTGGTCGATGAAGCGCTGGAAGGTGGTCTTCTTCTTCTTCTCGCGGAGTCGGTTCTCACCGAACTTGGCTTTCTGCTCGGTGACCTGCGCCGCGGAGAGGCCCTTTTCGGGATCCACGTTCAGGGTGGAGAGCAGAGACTTCAGGTCTTGGCTGTGGGGAGACAAGGTTGTTTTCCTCCTTAAAATATGGCAATCGGTCGGTTTGCGTTCCTTTGATTGCGTAATGTAGTTATTTTATCACACCCGTAGCCGTCTGTCAAGGGCTTGGGGGATATTTTTTGGATATTTAAAAACTGTTCACAGACGGTTTTGGATTGGGAAATAATAGTTCATGGGGAGTTATGAAATTGCAGTTTTTCGGTGGGTTTCCTCTGTAGGGGTGCAGGGGCGAAGCCCCTGCACCCCCTTGATCGGCCGGCGGTGTCGGGGGCGGCCTTGAGCGCCCTGACGCGCACCGGAAGGTGCAAGAAAATTTCTGGGTCGTATCTGGCTTTTACATTGATATGTAAGAATTATTTTGATTGGAAACCTTCTTGCGCTACCGCGCGCGTCAGAGGGCTTTCCCCCCTCCGACACCGCCCCCCTTTCGCACTTTGTGAAGGGGGCTTCGCCCCCTTCACCCCCGCAATAGAGGAAACCCAACAGCCCGATAAACCCAAATGTGAAAAATTTTTCTCCTTTTTGTAAGATTTCCCCTCCAAAATGCGTCTTATATAGTGAAGGGAGTTTTTTTCTCGCTGGATGGGGTGGCAAAGTGCCCAACCGATCCCTCTCGGTTTTGTCCCCTTTCCACAAAATCTCTTTTTCTTGTCTGACCCTCTTGACAAGGAGCTGTATTTGTTGTATCATTATGGTAACACAACCATACAGTAAAGGAGGAACGCCATGGCCTGGCAATTTTCATCCCGCGCCCCCGTGTATCTGCAGATCTGCAGCCGCATCCGCGCCGATATCCTCGGCGGGGTGTATCGGCCCGACGAGCAGATCCCCTCGGTGCGCCAGCTGGCTCTCGTCGCGGGCGTCAATCCCAACACCATGCAGAGGGCCTTCACGGTCCTTGAGGCCGAGCAGCTCTTCATCACCCGCGGTACCCTGGGCCGCTTCATCACCACCGACACCGAGGTGCTGGAGAGGGCCCGTGAGATCATGCGCCACGAGACGGTAGCCCGCCTGGTGGAGGAGGCCGCCGCCGTGGGGATCACCCCCGCTGAGCTGATCGAGGGCATCCGCGCCTACGAGGAGTCCTTCCCTGCCTCCGAGGCAGAACCAACCACCGACACAGCGGGTGAGCCGTCACCCGACACCCCCCACACCTAAGAAAGGAGTGACACCACATGAACCAAAGCATGAACGCCGCTATGGACGCGGGCCGTGATCCGTGGCTTCCCGAGGGCTTTGATCCCGCCGCCCCCATTCTGTCCTGCGTCAACCTGAACAAGAGCTACATCCCCGCCCGTCCCGTCCTCCACAATCTCAACATCTCCCTGACGGGAGGCAAGATCGTGGGTCTTCTGGGGCCCAACGGCTGCGGTAAGTCCACCCTCCTCAAGCTGGTCTCGGGCATTCTGGTCCCCGACAGCGGCACCATTGAGATCTGCGGCATCCCCCGCAGTGAGGCCACCAATTCCCTCATCTCCTTCCTCCCCGAGCGCACCTACTTCAATTCCTGGATGCGGGTGGAGCAGCTGATCGAGTATTTCTCCGACTTTTTCGCCGACTTCGACGAGGCCATGGCCCGCAAGATGCTCTCGGATCTGTCCATCGACACGAGCGCCAAGCTCAAGACCCTCTCCAAGGGCAACAAGGAGAAGGTCCAGCTGGTGCTGGTCATGTCCCGCCGCGCCAGACTCTACCTTTTGGACGAGCCCATCGGCGGTGTGGACCCCGCGGCCAGAGATTACATTCTGTCCACCATCATCGGCAGCTACAACCCCGATGCCGCCGTGATCATCACCACCCACCTCATCCACGACATTGAGCCCGTGCTGGATGAATTCGCCTTCATGGGCTTCGGCGGCCGCATCCTTTTGGACGGTGTGGCTGACGAGGTCCGCGCCGAGAAGGGTAAGACCCTTGACGAACTGTTCCGGGAGGTATTCAGATGCTGAAGAAATGCTTGAAATACGATTTTGAGGCGGTCATGCGCACCTGGTGGATCGTGGCCGTTTCTATGATGGGAGCCGCCGTCATCGCGGGTCTCGGCTTCCGCTTCTTCTCCCAATGTATGGTGGCGGATGAGGTCAACGAGGGACTGACCGTGCTGGCCGCCTTCGTAGCCATCGGCAGTTACTTCTGCATCATGGCCATGCTCATCGGTATGACCGTCAGCTTCATCCTCATTTTCTGGCGGATGTACACCCACTTCTACACCGACCAGGGCTATCTGACCTTCACCCTGCCCGTCAAGCGCTCCACCCTCTACCTCTCCAAGGTCATCATGGCCACCGTGCTGGAGGCCGCTACGGTGGGAATCCTGATCCTGGGTATCCTGTTCATCGCGCTGGTGGTGCCCCCCACCGAGGGCGGCGAGTTCTTCATCAGCCTGGACTGGCTCTCGGCCATCGGGGATTTTCTCCAAGGTCTTGTCGATGTGGCGGGCTGGTGGCTGATTCTGTGGATCCCCGCGGCCGTCGCCATTCTGGTGCTGTTCGCTCTGTTCCAGAACGGACTCATCTACTTCTGCATCACCATGGGGGCCGTGGTGGCCAAGCGGCACAAGCTCATCGCCGCCATCGGTATCTACTACGGCGTGAATCTGGCCGTTGGACTTATCGGTGAGATCATCTTCCTCTTCCTGACGGCGGGGATCATCACCATCATCATGGCCGCTCTCGCGTCGGGTGGGGTGATCATGGGTCTGACCGTCACCGCCATTCTGTTCATCGTGGCCCTGGCTATGGCCGTTCTGAGCGCGATTCTGCACTTCATGACGGTGAACAAGCTGGAGCAAAAGCTCAATCTCGCGTAAAGGAGGACAAGACTGTGAAGAAACTGATGAAATACGCCATCCTTCCCCGCGCTCTGATCCTTCTGCTGGCTCTGGTGCTGGCCGTGACCGCCTCGGTGCTTCCCGCCGCCGCGGCTACCGAGAAGGTCTACACCGAGTGGGTCTACGACGAGGCAAGCAAGACTCTGACCGCCACCTTCCCCGACGGGGACACCGAGGTCTACTACCGCGTGGAGGATGATTCTCGCCTGCGCTACGATCCCGATTACAGGTACAAGTACTACAATTCCATCTCCATCAATGGCTCCTCCTACAAGATCTACGCCGCCGAGGAGGAGGGAGACACGCTTGCACTCCTTGGCTTCAACGAGGATTGGATCTTCTTCGTGACCGAGAAGCAGATGAAGGAGGTGGAGGAGCTGTACGAGGCAAAGAGCGACGGTCACGCCACCACTCTTGCCTACCGAAAGATCGGTCAGGACAAATACAGCAAATCTTCCCTTAAAGTCAAAGGCTCCTTCTGCGGCAATATGGCGAGCCTTACCAAGGATCCCGACGCCGAGACTCTGACCGACACCCTCTACGGGCTTCGCTACGCCCCCCGCTACGAGCTGTGGATGTACGACGGCGGCTACAT
>JAFULU010000137.1 GCA_017483125.1 Clostridia bacterium | reverse complement strand
GAGGCTCCCACCGAGACCGATGCTCCCAAGTCGGGCTGCGGCTCTACCGTTGCCGTGGGCATGGTCGCCGTGCTGGCTCTGGGTGCAGTTCTGACACTCAAGAAGAAGGAAGACTGACTGTAAAGCTCTGACCTGAAACAATCAAGCCCTCGTCGGGGTATACCGGCGGGGGCTGTAGGTTTTTGACGCGGGGAACCCCTCGCGGAAAGGAGTTATGACCGTGAAAAGCGTGAAACAATATCTGATCCTACTCTTTGCGCTGATCTTGTGCCTGGCCGTTCTCGCGGCCTGCGATGAGGCCCCCGCTACCGACACCACGGCTAGTGAGGAGGGAACCACCGCCGCCCCCGAGACCGATACACTCACCGAGATTCCCACCGATCCTCCCAAGGAAGAGCCGACCGACGCTCCCACCGAAGCCCCCACCGAGCCCGATACCGATCCGGCTCCCGCCGAGCTGATCATCAACGCCGAGAACAGCGGCCGTATTCTGGTGGCCTACTACAACAGGAATGAGGGTCCCGCCTCGGATTCGGTTTTCAAGAGTGCCGAGGGTTTTCGCGACCGCATCAAGAGCAAGACGGATCTCATGGTGCGCATCACCCGTGTTCGCCAGACCTCGGATAACGACGCCGTATCCTTCCTCATCGGTGATACCCCTTATGAGGAGACCGCGCAGGTCAAGGCCTCCCTGCCCGAAAACAGCTATGCCGTGCAGGTCATCGGCCGCAAAATTATCATCATCGGCTCGGACGACGTATTGACCGTCAAGGCTTTGAAGGATTTCTGCGATAAGGTGCTGGATAACCCCGAGCGGACGATGGCGGGGAAGCTGACGATCCTCCCCGAGGACAGCTTCACCGTGACCCTGGACAAGCCCTATACCGTAGGGGACATGGTGGCCGACGGCCTCACCCCCACCGCCGACTATACCGAAATCCTTCACACCCCCAAGCAGGGCCAGTACAGCATCTCCCAGGGCGCGGCCTCGGACGGCACCTTCGTCTACATCGCCCTCCGCAATTCTGACGATTCGGGAGCAGTCATCGCCAAGCACCGCCTGGACGACGGCTCCTTCGTGGCGGTCTCGGAGCCCATGAATCTGGGCCATGCCAACGATATGACCTTCAACACCGAAAAGAACCTTCTGGTGGTGGCTCACGGACAGACGCAGGGTAAGATCATCACTCTGGTCAACCCCGACACCCTGGAGTTCATCGAGGACGTGAACATCGAAAAGGGCGCGGGGGCCATCACCTACAACCCCGCCACCGATTCTTACGCCATCAGCCAGGGGGGCAAGTCCCTCCATATGCTGGACAAGGATCTGGGCTACGTGACCTCCCATGAGCGCACCAAGCTGGAGGGCTACACAGCCCAGGGCATGGGGTCGGACGAGAATTACATCTATTTCCCCATGAGCGGTTCGGGGCAGAATATCCTGGATACCTTCGATTGGGACGGAAACCGGATCTGTCAGGTGATTCTGCCCACTCCCCATGAGAGTGAAAGCCTGTTCTACGTGAATGGACGGCATTTCGTCAGCTTTAACTATGACGGGGGGACGGTGTATGAGATCTTCTTCCGGTGTTATATGACGGCGGAATGAGGGGTAAATTGGGGTTCATCGGCGTAACAGGATGAGAACCGTCCCTACCCCTCATCCGTCGCCCGCCGCACTTGCTGGGCGACACCTTCCCCCCAAGGGGAAGGCTACCCGAGGAAACCGTTCTTCGTTTTTTATCACATAAAAAAACAAATATTTGGGTGTAGGAGAGACGAGGGTCTCCTCTGAAAGCCTTCCCCTTGGGGGGAAGGTGCCGACCAGCTCCTGCGGCGGGAGGCGGATGAGGGGTAGACAAAAGCATCCAATCAAACATCCCGACAAACCCCCATTTCTCACAATTATACGATCACCCATCAAAAACTGCGTAAAGGAGAAAAACGAAGCCTCCCCGGGCTTCGCCAATGAATGGTATGGACGAAACAATGAAGTATATGGCCCCTACCAAGCCCGCCGTAAAAGTAGAGAAGGCGGATGAATGGAGCCGACTTTTTGAGCGATACGGTCAGACCGAGACCGCGTGGATCGGCGCCGACGGGATCTTCTCCTTTTCGCTGGACGGAAACGATGCCTTCGCGAGTGCCACCGACCGCACCAAGACCTTTTTCATCTTCAGCGATACCCTGTTCGGCACCGCGAGTGAGGACGGAAGAAGGGCGGTGCGGGAGGCTATGCCCAACCACACCTCCGCGATCCTTGAGGGAAGCAAGCCCGATGCCGCGCGGCGCAGATTCGTCTGGGGCAAGGGCGGCAGCTGCACCCTTGACCTGCAGGATCTCGATGATAACGATAAGAAAAATCTTGTGGGTAAGGTGAAATGGTTCACGGACGGTCTTGTGCTGGGGGATAAGCTGTACCTGTTCTGCTATACCCCCATCGGGCTCGTCAATGACAGGGTGGACATGGCCGTGTTCCCGATTGTGGACGGCGACCCCGACTATGAGCAGTATTCCCTCATCGAACCCATCCCTCAGCTCTGTATGCTGACCCCTGAGGGGGAGCTGGCCCTGGACTACGGCTATGCCGTCCACGTGAACACCCAAGAAGCGGGCGCGCCTAACCCCGACGGATACGTCTACATCTACGGCGGTGGCCGCGATTACAAGGGCTACGTTTCCCGCATCAAGGCCGAGGACTTTCCCGATTTTTCCAAGCTGCGGTACTATGACGGGAGCGGATGGAGCGAAAGTATCGCCGATGCCGCCGCCGTGCTTCGGGGTATATCCCGCGAATACAGCGTGACGCCCATTCCTGTCGGCCCGAAGGCGGGGAAATACATCGCCGTGTTCATGGAGGGGTGTGTTTCGGGTGATATCGCCTACGCCATCGGCGACACCCCCTACGGTCCCTTTGGTGAGACCGTCCGCTTCTACCGCGCCCCCGAGGCGGGTGAGAAGGTGTTGGATTCGGAAGGCAAGGAGGATACGGTTTTTACGTATAACGCCAAGGCTCATCCCCACCTGTCGGAGGGGAGCCGCTTGCTGGTCAGCTACAACACCAACGTGTGGAATGGCAACAACACCCCCTACTGCTATCACCCGCGATTCATTTGGCTTGACCTGGAGACCGTCTGATCGGTTCGGACGGTATCTTCTGTCTCCTTATCCCCGCGGCGGCGGATCTGTCTTTTCCGCCGATCATGAACAAAATTTTCCGAGACGTGAAACGGTTTGATCCTTTTCGGCGTCTCTATGTGTGAAAGTACTTTCAAGCAAAGGAGGCCCGGCGATGCCCCGACAAGTTCCCGACGATCATGCGCTCCTGGAGACCCTGGCCCACGCCCTGGGCTCGGGGGACGCGGGGGCCGTGGATCGTGCTTTTGAGGTCATATACAACACCTACGCGAGGTCGGTGGCCTTTGTCTGCGGGCGGTATCTGGAGCAGGATACCGACATTCAGAGCGTGACCAACGACGTGTTTATCAGCTTTTTTCAGCGATCTCCCTACGTAGAGGAGATCGACTCCCTCCGCGCCTACCTCATGCAGTCCGCCCGCCGCGCCGCCCTGGACTTTTTGCGGGCGAAAAACCGCCGCGAGAGGGGACTGACCGAGCTGACATCCCCCGATGAGGACACCGATCCCCTGACCCTCATCCCCGACCCCGACGGGGATATCACCGCGAATACCCGCTACAAGGCCTTGACCGACGACCTTTGCGCCACGGTGGGGCGGGAGAGCACCGAGATCATTCTGTCCCACGCCGTCTGCGGGGAGAGCTTCCCCGAAATCGCCGCGCGGCTGGGGCTGAAGACGGGCACCGTCAAGACCCGCTACCACCGCGCCATCAAGCGTTTCCGTAAGGAGAAAGGAGACCGCTGGCTATGAAGCCCGAAAGAAAACAGAAAAACACCCCCGAGGAGTCCCTCCGCCACGCCTGCGAGGAGGGGATGGGGCTGGACCTGAACTACAACGAGATCCGTGACCGTCTGGATACCGCCGAGATCGCCCGTGTGGGAAAGGCTCGGCAGGCAGCCAAGACCGCCAAGGCCGCAACGCCCGACCCGTCCGCGCCTTCCCCCCGCCGCGCCGTCCCCGCCATTCTTTTGGTGCTGGCGGTGCTGATCCTCACCCCCGCTCTGGCGGTGGGGAGCTTCCTCATCGCCCGCTCCACCATGGATCCCGTGCCCCCCGACGAGAGTCCCGACGGGACCGTTGACTCTATGCCCCCGCTGGGCACAGACCCCGACCAGAGCTTCACCCCGAACGGCTCTGTCCCCGTGACCCCCCGCCCCATTCCCCCCAACACCTCGGGGGAGGCGTGGAGCAACCTCTTTGACCTGTCGG
>JAFULU010000136.1 GCA_017483125.1 Clostridia bacterium | reverse complement strand
GGTTACAGACCTTACCGAGAAATAGTGCTTTGAGGATTTGTATTCCAACACGCGGACGTAGACCGTCACCCCTTCCTCGGCACGGTACATATCCACGCTGTCGATGCGCCCGCCCAGCAGAAGCTTTACCGCCTTGCGCTCGGCGTCGGCGTGGGTGGGAAGGAGGGAATACTCTTCGTCATCATCCTCGTCAAAGGGGAGGGAGAGCATCATGGGGCGTGGATCCTCGGGCTTTTTTCCGTGGGTATCCCACTCCATGCCCGCCACGGTGAAGGCGGACTGCTTGAGCTCGGCCTGGATGCTGTCAATGAGCATGAGAGCGATCTGGCGGAGGCGGTCAAAGAGGTGGAGCAGACGCCCGTTCATGGACACGTCACCGCAGATCTCCTCCACGTAGGCCGAGATCACGGCGTCGGCGGTCTCGCTGACCTCCTCGGGGGTCATGGGACGAATGCGGTTGTGCTCGTCCAGGGCCAGACGGAGGTACTGCTCCATGACGTGGTGGATGAAGTTACCCGCACCCAGATTGTCAAATTTCGCTTCCACCTTCTCCCGCAGGCGCAGGATGTGGGAGCCGTAATAGCTGTAGGGACAGCGTGAATAGGTCTGGAGACGGCTCTGGGACAGCCAGATCTCATCCCCCAGAAGTCTGCGAGCGGTGGGACGGCTGACGGCATCCTCCACCGGGATGCGATGTCTGGTCGCGTCCCCCGTGGGGAGGAGAGAGGAGGAGAAGGCTTCCACCTTCAGCGCGGGGAAAAGGTATTTCACCCGTGAGAAGGCCGCCGAGGGGGATCGCGCCTGTCCGTCGGCGGTGGCGGAGGAGCAGGAGATCACCAGCTTTTCGGTGGGCTTACTAAAGGCCCGCCAGACGTAGAGAAGCTCGTCGGAGGTCAGGCGGTCGGCGCGGTCGGAAAGCTCCACGCCCAGATCGAACAGGGTCTCCTTGTCCTGCTCCGAAAGCAGACCGTCATCCTTGACGCTTTGGGGGAACTCACCCTCGTTGAGGCCGAGCACCAGCATGGCCTTGATGTGATCCACGCGGAGGGTGGCCGCGGAGCCGATCGTCACGCAGTCGTGGCGGGCGGGGACAGAGCCGATATCGGTCTGGGCGAAGACGAGGGACAGGGCGGTGCACAGCTCATCGGGGGACAGAGGCTCGGCCTCCTCCATGACCGAGGCCACGGTGGCGAGAGTCTCGGTGATGAAGCTCCAGAGACGCACCTGCTCGCCCGCCTCACGGGACTGACCCAGTGACAGGTACTCCTCGGCCTGCTTGGAAAGCGTCTGCCGTACCTGTAAGGTACAGAGGTATTCGTAGAGGGCGGCGCACTCCTCGGTAACGGTGGAGGCACCCTTCAGCTTGATCTCCAGATCCAGAAGGGGAGTCATGACCGTCTCCCGCACCGTATTGGCGGCGCGGAGAATGTCGCGGGCGCGGGGGGACATCTCCACCACGTAGCCGTCAGGGTTCATGCTCCACCCCTCCTCGGTCATGCGCTTGCCCGTGATCCTCCAAGTATCTACGTACTCGGCGAAGTAGTCCAGATCCCGCAAAGACATCCCCAAAAGACCCGTCTTGCACAGGGTGAGGATATCCTCGGCCTGATAGCGGCGGGCAATGCAACGCAGGGCGGTAAGGAGCAAACGGGCGGCGGGCTTGTGGTTGAGGTCGGTGTTCTTGGACAGGAAGTAGGGAATGTGGTACTTATCCAGGGCGGCGTCCAGGATCCCCTCCCATGAGGCGGTATCCCGCACCACCACCGCCATTTCCTCGTAGCCGATACCGCTTTGAGCCAGCTCGGCGATGTGGAGGGCGGCGGCCTCGGCTTCGTCGTAAGGGTCGGGACAGACCGCGGCGCGGATGGCGGCGGTCTCCTCGGGGGTGACGGCCACCATCTCCTCGCGTGTCAGCTCGAAATCCCATAGCTCCCGTTCCAGCTTGATGAGGGCGGGGGCGGCCTTGCGGTGGGTACCGTCCAGAACCGTATCCTCGTAGTCCTTGCCCGCGTCCTCGCAGAGTCGGGTGAGGCGGCGCACCGTGTCCTTCATGCTCTCAAACTGGGGTTGGGACTCAAAGCGACCCCCACAGCCCAAGGTCACGGTGACATCATGCGCCTGCTCCATGAGAGGACTCAGAATGGCGTACTCCTGCATAGTAAAGCTGGTAAAGGAGTCAACGTAGACCGAAGCTCCCTCAAAGAAGCCGTGGGTATGGATCTGCTCGGCGGCGCGGAGCATACGGTCAGCGGGGTTCTCTCCGTAGACCTCACCCAGCAGTCCGTCGTATGCGGCGGTCACGAGGGCGAGATCCCGCAGCTTGCCGTGGAGGGGGGCGGTGGAATCCAGTCGGCTTGCCGCCAGCTCCAGGGAGGCCGAGGTAATGCCATTGAGGCGAAGCTCCTCAGCCGTGGCCAGCATTTTGCCAGTCAGGGAGGCGTCGGTGGAGCCGCCGTGGGTGTAGACCTCCAGCATACCCTTCAGCTGGCGCAGGTTCTCCCACATGAGGAGGGACTTCATGGCGCGGGTGACGGTGTGCTGGGCGCGGCCGCCGTAGAGATCGGCTACCGTGTCGCAGAGACGGGAAAAGCTCAATACCGACAGGTGCTGACCCACCGGCGGAGGAATGGCCCCCAGCAGATCCCGCTCGGCGGAGTAGGCCTGCTGCTCGGGTACGATGAGAAACACGGGAAGGGAGCCCTCGGCGGCAAGAGCTTTGATCTCCTCCACCACGCGGGTGGTCTTGCCCGTACCGGGACGGCCAAAAAGGAAACGGATCATGATGGACTTCTCCTTTCTGCGGGATGGTCTTCTTGAGGTCGTTCTTCAAACAGAGAAATATTGCGGGCTATGACCTTCCGTCCCCGCCACGCGTAGGCGCGGGAGGAGAAGGCCTCGTCGGGCATGGCGGACAGGATCCTGCTGTCCAGTCGGGTCAGGCGGTCATCCGTAAAGTAGGGGATACTCGTATCATGACCATCGCGGATCACGCGGCGGTTATGGGGACAAGCCAGCTGGCAGACGTCACAACCCCACACCAGCCCGCCCCGCAGGACGGCGTCTGTCTCCTCGGCGGTCAGATCTCCCTTCTTCTGGGTCAGGGCAGATAGACAGCGGGTGCGGTCACCGTCACGGCACTCCATGGGGCAAGCCGTAAGACAAGCCCCGCACCCCTCGCAAAGAGGCGGCTCAGCAGGGAAGGAGGGAGTCGGCTCACCCGTTACGGTCGTGTAATCGGCATCGGTGACCATCTCGCCGAGGAACACAAAGCTCCCGTAGTCGGGGGTAATGAGCAGACCGTTCAGTCCCAGCACCCCCAGACCCGCCCGCGCCGCCGCGTCCACCTCCAGAATGGGGGAGTGATCGGCGAAGAGGGCGAAGGTATGGTCGGGGAAGGACTGCCCAAGGGAGGGAAGCACCGTGGCCTCCACCTCCTTCATGTAGCCGTGGTAGTCTCTCGGAACGGCGTAGAGAGAGAGATTGCGTTGAGGGTCGCTGACGTCCGCGGTGACCAGATACGGAACGGCAAAGAGGATGGCCGTCCCCGAGGAGAGGATCCCCGCTCTGTCCAAAAGGTAGGCTTTGGCGGGTCTGCAAACAGATAAAGGAATGGCGCACGCAGGCACGCCAAGCAGAGACCGTACGGTATCAAGCATGGTGGGTGTCTTCATGATGCCATTCCTTTCTGTGTGTGTCAGATCTTACGCCTTGTCAACGGGGTACATGATCTTGAGCTGGTTGATCTTGCTCTGGTAGGCGGCCTGCTGCTTTTCGCGGGTCAGCTGCTCGTAGAGCTGGGCGCGGACGTCGTTGTAGGACAGGGCCCGGGCCTCGTTCTTCTTGTTGAGGCGGATGAGGTGGTAGCCGAACTGGGTCTTGACGGGACCGCGGACCTCACCCTCGGCCATCTCAAAGCAAGCGGCGTCGAACTCGGGAACCATCTGGCCGCGGCCGAAGTCACCGAGATTTCCGCCCTGCTGGGAGGAGGGGCAGGTGCTGTGAGCCTTGGCGGCGTCCTCAAAGGTGATCTCACCGGCATTGATGGCGGCCAGGATCTCGTTCGCCTTCTCCTCGGAATCCACCAGAATGTGGGAGGCGTTGACGGTTTCCTCGTCCATCATCTCGGCCTTGTGGGTGTCGTAGTAGCCGCGAACGTCATCCTCGGTGACGCGGACGGACTCCACGCACTTGGAAATAGCGTACTCCATGAGCAGCTGCTCCTTGACAGCGGCCAGCTGATCCTTGAAGGCCTGGTCGCGCTCGTAGAGGTTGCGCTGGGCGTCCAGCAGGAAGAGGCGCTGGGCGATGAGCTGCTCCAGAACGGCGGCGCGGCCCTGGGGGTTGTTGTAGGCCTGGCCGTTACGGCCCATAGCCATGATAAAGCGGTTGACGTCCTCCTCGGTGATGGGCTTGCCGTTCACCTGGGCCAGCACCTTGGCGGTGGGCTGGGGATTTTGACCGAAGGAATTGGGGGTCAGAATTTCTGCCATGATGGGATTACTCCTTTATGATGTTGTTATTTTTAATTTTTTCGCGTTCGGTGGGCTTCACCGAAGGGGCAAAAGAAACAAGGGGAGGATGGGTTCAGTTCTTCTCGATGACCCGCTCCAGAAGGGTGAAGCCGTCGGGGATATACAGACCCGTCTCGGCGGCGGTGGCCTCGGTGTAGGTGGTCACGCCCTCCGCGTCCTTGCGGGAATCGTAGAGGAAGAAGGGAACAGGCTCCATGGAGTGGGTACGGATCTCAATGGGGGTGGGATGGTCGGGAAGCACCAGGATCTTGAAGTCCTCGGCGGTGGATTTCAGGTACTCATAGACGGGAGCCAGGATCTTTTGGTCGATCAGCTCCACCGACAGCACCTTGTTGTCGGTCTCGGCGCGGTGGCCGCACTCGTCGGGACCCTCCACGTGGATGTAGACCAGATCGGCGCCCTCCTTGAAGGCGTTGATGGCGGCCCGGGCCTTGCCGTCATAGTTGGTATGTACGTTACCCGTGGCTCCCTCCACGTCCACCGACTTCATGCCCGCGCAAAGACCGATGCCCTTGATGAGGTCAACGGCGGAAATAACCGTGCCGTTGATGCCCCACTTCTCGGTGAAGCTGGGAAGACGGGGCTTCTTACCGGGGCTCCAGAGCCAGGCGGAGTTGGCGGGCTTCAGACCTCTCGCACGGCGGGCCTCGTTGACGGGATGGTGATTCAAAACCTCAAAGCTTTCCTTCATGAGCCTGTAAAACTCGCCGCCGCCATTCTCCTCCTTGGGGAGATAGTCGCGGATGGTGCGGCCGATGATGTCGTGGGGGCGGGAGAAATCATAGGTGTCGTTGCCATCCTTCCAGAGGATGCAATGACGGTAGCTGACGCCGGTATAGAAATGGCGGTACTCGTTGCCGAAGTGAGCCTCCAGCGCCCGGATCAGCTCGTCCGCTTCCGCGGTGGTGATCTCATCGGCGGAGTGATCCAGCATGATCTTATCTTCGTACTCTCCTTCGTCGGAGAGAGTTACTACGTTACAGCGGTAAGCGGTCTCGTCGGGAGCCATTTCCAGACCCATGCTGATCGCCTCCAGAGGAGAACGGCCGCGGGAGTAGACCTTGGGGTCAAAGGAGAGAATGGCCATGTTGGCGGTGTCGCTTTCGGGCACCATGCCTTCGGGGACGTTGGAAACAAGGCCAACGGTTGAGCGGGCGGCCAATGCATCCATG
>JAFULU010000135.1 GCA_017483125.1 Clostridia bacterium | reverse complement strand
TGCCCTCTCACCCGCCTATGGCGGGAGCTCCCCCAGAGGGGGAGCCTTTCGTACTAAACCCAGCGAAATCCCGTTTCCCGACAAGTGTTTTCCCGCCGTTCTGAGGCTCCCCCTCTGGGGGAGCTCCGCGAAGCGGTGAGAGGGCAAATATCGCGGGCAAGCCGCAAACAAACAGCCCGATAAACCCAAATTTGAAATTTTCTCCCCAATCCCGGACATATTCGACCAAAAAATCCGTCTTACCTTATGAAAGCACCCCCATCCCCCCGAAAGGAGGCCGACCATGCCCGAAAAGCTGTCCGACGAAAGAATCATAGCCCTCTACAACGCCCGCGACGAGCAGGCCATCCAGGCCACCGCCGACAAGTACGGGAATTTCTGCATGAGCCTGTCCTACGATATTCTCAAAAGCCGACCCGACGCCGAGGAGTGTGTCAACGACACCTACCTACGCGCCTGGAACAGCATCCCTCCCGCCAAGCCCAAGAAGCTCCAGGCCTTCCTCGCCGCCATCACCCGCCGTCTGTCCCTGGACCGCTACCGCGAGCAGAGAGCCGCCAAGCGGAACCGCGACCTGGAGATCTCCTTTGAGGAGCTGTCCGACATGATCGAGGCCCCCGACGACCGCGCCGACGAGCTGCCCGATCTGCTTGACGGCTTTCTCCGCACCCTGAGCTACCCCGAACGCCGTCTCTTCCTTCGCCGCTACTGGTTCTCGGTGTCCGTGGAGGCTCTGGCAAAAGAGGAGGGAACCACCAAAAACGCCGTTACGGTCCGACTCTATAAGACCCGAAGCAAGCTCAAAGCATACTTACAGGAAAGGGGGTATACGGTATGAGAGGCGACCTTGTGTACGAAAAGCTGGGGGAGATCGACCCCGAGCTCATTGCCGACGCCCTGCCCGATGCGGTGCCCCTGTACCGTCTGGGCGGTGAAGATCCCAAGCCCCCCAAGAAGCGCCCGAATTTCCGTAAGGCTCTTGTGGTCTGCGCCTGCCTGCTCCTGGCGGGACTTTTACTGGTCGGCGGCGGCATCGCCCTGTCCCGCTCCTTGGAATTCCCATGGGAGACCGACACGGACGAAGCACCCACCGATCAAGGGAAAGAGCTTACCTATCACGGCACCGTCACCATAGACGGCCTCCCCCCCCTTACGGGCAGCGATGACCTCACTGCCGTGGGAGACGAGATCAAAGCCCGCTTCTCCGCCGCCACCCTCTTAGAGGACGCGTGTAAATGTGACCGCGACCTGTCCATTCAGATCGGTGAGGACGCCCTGACCTACAACCGAGACCACGGCTGCTTCCGCGACGGGAAAACGGGGAAGGTCTATCGGCTCAGAGACGAGGATCGGGCGTATATGGAGGAGCTGCTGGTCATGCTTGAGCCCCCCGTCATCATGGACTACACCCACGCCACCCTCCATCCTCTGGATGCCTATACCTGCACCGTCAGTCTGGTGAAGAACGAGAACTTCCCCAATGTCTACGAGATAAAGGAAATCTACCTCCGCGCCACGGCAGAGGGAAGTGATTATCGGACAGACAGCTTCCGCGAGATTTTCGACAGAGACAGCTTCTACTGCGGCACCATCCCCGAGGATGCCCCCGAGGGTGACTACGAGTTGGTGGTCTACCTGTTCACTCCCTATACGGGAATGTACACCGAGCTGACCCTGACCTCGCCTACCCCCGCCGTCACCGTGACCGCCCACGAAAAGGAGCCTCGTTACGATTTCTTTTACGAATGTGAGAAGAGAATATTCCGCCAAGACGAAGCCATCAGCCTCACCGCAGGCCTCATCAACCGTGGGGACGACATCTACCGCTGGTCCACCGAGCTGTCCATCCTGCCCACCGTGACCCTGCGCACCGTTCTTGACGGCGAGACCCTGACCTATCCCATGACCACGGGGCTGGAGCTGGACTGGTCGGGAGAGCTGTACCACATGACCTACAACGAGTCCTCCAAGGCCCAATTCTGGTGGATCGCCCCCGACCGCTTGCCCGTGGGCGTGTACGATCTCGTCCTCTCCTTTGAGGGGCATGAGGAGGTCTATCCCCGTGTCATCGCGATCGTAGACCCCAACGCGCCCCATGGCTTTGCGGTGGATTACTCCTTTACCCCCAAGGAGGGGACGGTGGATGATTCGGTTCACACCGTAACCAATAACGGTACGGGCACCTTCATCCTCCGCATCACCCACGATGGGGATACCCTGTACCGCTACGGTTACGATGATTGCCTCCGACCCGATTCGGTCATGCTCTACCGTCAGGAGGGGGAAAGCGTGGGAGAGAGCGCGACCATTTTCTACACCACCCACACCGAAAAGACCAAGGCCCTGTGGGCATGGGAAAACGACGTGACCCAAAGCTTCCTCTACGAATGGGATTGGAGTCGGGAGCCCATTGAGCCCGGCTCCTACACCCTGCAGGTGATCTATCGGGACGGAGACGGGGGCATCCAACTGCATCTGACGCTGGAGGGAGCCCTCACCGTGGTTGCCCCTTGACAATCCCCCCAAAATATGCTACAATACCTCCATACCCACTCTCGGATATGGAGGTATTCTCATGAACCATCCCGACAAGTATCTGGCCAAGCGCTACGACACACCGAACCGCTCGAAGGCCTTCACCGACGCCGTCTACGCAGGGGACAGCGAGGACCGCGCCACCCTCGTTAGCCGCATGAACGCCGCCCAGAGAAGCTACGATCCCCCCGCACCGGAGTATATCCCTCTGGTGGGCGAAATGCACGGCCACACCAATCTCTCCGACGGCCGTCCCGATATCGACACCTACTTCCGCAACATCCGCGATCTGGCGGGGCTGGATTTCGCGGTGCTCACCGACCACGACCACGGCGGTGTGGGCTCCCCCGAGCTGTGGGTGGGTAACCCCTCCAAGTGGGATCTCATCAAGCAAAAGGCCGCCGAGTACTGCGAGG
>JAFULU010000134.1 GCA_017483125.1 Clostridia bacterium | reverse complement strand
TTTTAGGTAGTGGGGGCTTCGCCCCCACTACCCCCATGAAAGAGGAAGCCCAACAGACCGATAAACCCCAATTTGAAACCTCACCTGAATCATTATACTTTGCGATATGCCCTTCGGGCGCGATATGCCTGCGGCGCGATATGCCCGTTGGGCGCGATATGCCCGTTGGGCGCGATATGCCCTACGGGCGTGAAAGGAATCTATCATGAACATCATCCACACCACCCTCAACATCGGCGCCACCGCGCCCTTTACCATCATCCACCTCTCCGACACCCACCTGACCTACGCCGATCTCCGCGACGGCCAGCGCAAGGTGGATCTCGTGGACTGGCGGCTGCCCTCCTTCCCTAACGCCGAAAAGGTGTTGGCCGAGGCGGGGGAGCTGTCCCGCGAGTTGAACGCGCCCATCTTCCACACGGGGGATCTCATTGATTTCGTGTCCCTGGCCAATCTGGAGGCGGTGAAGGCCTTTACCGACACCCACGACGTCTACATGGCCACGGGCAACCACGAGTTTTCCCTTTACGTGGGGGAGGCCAAGGAGGACGCGGCCTACCGCAACCAAAGCCTCCCTGCTGTGCAGGCTTGCTTTAAGAACAACATCCGTATGGACTCCCGTGTGGTGAACGGGGTCAACTTTGTGGCTCTGGATAACGGGTACTACCTCTTTGAGGCCGAGCAGTTTGAGTTTCTGAAGGGTGAGGTGGAGAAGGGTCTGCCCATCGTGCTGATGATGCACACCCCGCTGTACGATCCCAAGTTCTATGAACGGATGATGAGCTACTGCCCTTGCGCCTACCTCATGGGGGTGCCCGAGGAGCTGATGCAGGGTTATCCCCCCGATCGGTACGTCCAGCAGAAGGCGGATGAGGTGACCCTGGAGATGATGGAATACATCGCGAAGGAGCCGCTCATCAAGTACATTCTGACGGGTCATCAGCATTTCGATTTTGAGAGCGTGTACGCCGAGAGGATCCCCCAGATCGAGACGGGGATGGAGACGGCGAGGGTGATTGAGTTCGTATGAGTACCCAAGCCAAAAACAGCCTTCCTTTGAAGACCCAATACCGCATCGCCGCCTGGTTTCTCGCGGCGGTCTCGGGGTGGCTCATCCTGCTTCTGGTGGAGTCCGCGCTGAACATCCCCTTTCTCCATGCCACCCGCGAGGACCTTCCCCGCAGGGAGTACACCTTTGTTTCTATGCGGGTAAATCAGGATCCCGAGGATGGCAGGCGGACCTATCTTTTGACTGTGGAGGAGGAGGACCTGCCTCTGCGGATCCCCGATCTGATGGACTCGCCGCAGCTTCGCTCGCGGCTGGAGGGCTTTGAGGCGGGGGACCGATTCTACTGCTACGTTGACGAAAATTCCGCTTCTTTGGAGACGGTGGAGATGGGGGTCTACACCTACGTTGCTTTTTACACCTTAGAGGAGTATCAAGCCGAGCTTGCCGGGAGTCTTTACTCGTTTTTGGCCATCGGCGGGGTGATACTGGTACTCTCGGTGGGGTCCTCGGTTTGGTGCTTTGTGAAGGCGAGGAGATGCGGGCGGGAGACGCCTGCAATCGAGGAGGCTCCCATCTCCTGATCAATAATGAACGATATGCCCTTCTGGCGCGAGATGCCCGTTGGGCGCGATATGCCCTGCGGCGCGATATGCCCTGCGGGCGTGATAGAAAGGATAGATTATGCTCCCCTGCCCCTACACCAAAAAATGCGGAGGCTGCTCCCTCCAGAACCTCCCCTATGAAGAACAGCTCCATCTGAAGCAAGCCAAGCTCATCAAGCTCCTTGGCCGTTTTGGCCGTGTGGAGGAGATCATCGGTATGGAGGATCCCACCCACTACCGCAATAAGATCCAAGCGGCCTTCCGCTCGAAAAGCGGTAAGGTGGTGTCGGGAGTCTACCAGTCTGCCTCCCGCCGTATCGTGGAGGTGGAGTCCTGTATGCTGGAGGACGAGTGCGCCGCGCCCATCCTGGCCACGGTTCGCAAGCTCTGCGCGTCCATGAAAACCCGTCCCTATGATCTGGAGTCGGGACAGGGCTTTTTGCGGCACGTCCTGATCCGCAAGGGGTTTGTCAGCGGTGAGATCATGGTGGTGCTGGTGACGACAAAGGGCGAGTTCCGCTCGGAGCGGTCCTTTATCAATGAACTTTTGCGCCGCCATCCCGAGATCACCACGGTGGTGCGGAACATCAACCCCACCGACACCGCTCTGTTTCTGGGGAGTGAGAGCCACATCCTCCACGGTGAGGGGTACATCACCGACCGTCTGTGCGGGCTGGAGTTCCGTATCAGTCCCCGCTCCTTCTATCAGGTCAATCCCATCCAGACCGAGGTGCTCTACGGCAAGGCTAAGGAGTTCGCGGGGCTGACGGGCCAGGAGACGGTGATCGACGCCTACTGCGGCACGGGGACCATCGGTCTGACCGTGGCCTCGGGGGCGAGGGAGGTGATCGGCGTTGAGGTCAACAAGGACGCGGTGGCGGATGCCGTCGAGAACGCCCAGCGCAACGGGATCACCAACGCCGTCTTTCACGCCGCCGACGCGGGGGAGTTCATGGAGGCCATGGCCGCCAAGGGGCATACCGCCGACGTGGTCATCACCGACCCGCCGAGAGCGGGGTGCAGCGGGAAATTCCTGCACAGTCTTATGAAGCTGGCTCCCAAGAGGATCGTGTATGTGTCCTGCAACCCCGAGACGTTGGCGCGGGATCTGTATACGCTTACCAAGGGCGGGTATAAGGTGAGGAGGATACAGCCGGTGGATATGTTTCCGTTTACGAGTCATGTAGAATGCGCCGTGTCACTCGAGCGAAAGGCTCCTTAAACACCGAAAAGGAGGACCCCCCAATGTCCAAAAAATCCCGTGCCCGTACCAAGGCGCGACAAGCGGAAAAGCAGACCGCCAGCGATCTGGAATTGAAGAAAGCACACATCCGTGACGCCTCCTCCGAGCAGGTGGTTTATTTGCTCCTGTGGGGAGCGCTTACCGCCGTATGCCTGGCAGTCCCCGTGTTTTTTCAGCCATCCTCGGTTTCCCTTTGGTTTCTCCCCGTGGCACCTGCCATTCTGACCGCCATATGGGCGGTGCGGGCGATCCGGTTCCGTCGGGTCGCAAGGCTGTACGAGGGCATTTGCCACGCAAGCGAGGAGACCGTGTCGTTTCGTTGCCGTAAGGTGGATTTCTACGAGCGGCAGATCTCCAAGTGGAACTCGATCCTGTTTTGTATCGCCTTCTACGCCGAGGACGGACGGGTATTCTACTACGTTTACGCCTATCGGGAGGGACTGTCCCCCCTTGCGGTCAAGACGATCCGAAAACGGTTTACGGGTGCCGACGTGAAATTTTTATGCTATCGCGGTACTACGGCCGTAAAAGAATTTGATTCCTACCAACTCATTCTCACATAGAAAGGAACCCACCATGAACATCCTCTTCATCGGCAACAGCTACACCTACTTCTCCGATCTTCCCACCCTTTTCGCCGACCTTTGCCGCGCAAACGGTCACGACGTCCGCGTGGACTCGGTGACGGCGGGCGGACGCCGACTCCACGAGTGCCTGACCGAGTTCTGCGATGATCTGAACGTCGAGGACCCTCTGGGCAAGCGGATCGCCGAGCTTGTGGAGGAGGTGGAGTACGACGTGCTGATCCTCCAGGAGCAGTCCTGCCTTCCCTACCACGATCCCCAGCGGTTCTTCGCGGGGGCGGTGGGGCTTGCCACCGTCATCGGGGCGTGGCGCACCGTTTTCTACGCCACCTGGGGCCGTATGGACGGCAGTGCGGACCTGGACTACTTCGGCTGGACCCGCGAGTCCATGACGGAGGGGCTCCACGACGCTTACTGCCATGCCGCCGCCCTTGTTCACGGTGAGGTGTCCCCCGTGGGTCTGTGCTTTGCCAAGGCGGTGGAGGCTACCCCCGAGATCGACCTGTACGATCCCGACAAGTCCCATCCCTCCTACGCGGGTAGTTGTGTGGCGGCTCTGTCCCACTACAAGACTGTTTTTGGGGAGATGCCTGCGGATCTGTCCATATTGAAGCTGGACGACGAGGTAGCGGCCAAGCTGGTGGCTATCGTGGACGAGGTGGTGCAGGTGGAGGACGGGGAGTAATGGCGGTTCTGTACCGCGAGGAGCTGTGCCGTCTTCTGGCCTTGGAGTACAACTGTGAGCCCGGAGATTTTGGCCGCGAGGAGAATATCCTGACCACCTCCCTGCTCCGCGAGGGGCGGCGGGTGTATGGCGCGGAGCCCTATTTCTTCCACATGGTCACCATGGGAGAAAACGCGGTCATCACGGCGGACGAGGCTCTGCACCCCTTTTTGCGCGCCTTCATGGCCGACCGAGCGGGGCATTGGCTCTTTGAGCTGCCCAATCTGCTTCCCCTGGAGGGGGAGCTGAATCGGTTGGGGTACACACTTTCCCAGACCCATCATATGTTTTTGCCCCGCACGTCGGGGACACCCGCCTCTCTTTTGACGGTGCGAGATGACGTGGAAATACGCTGGTTCGAGGGGGAAGAGATCCTTCCCTTTTACGGGGATCCGCGACTTCCCAACGCCATCTGTCCCGAGCCGAATCCCGACCGCCCCGATCGGGTGGTAGTCTGCGCCTATGACGGTGGGGAGCTTGTGGGCATGGCGGGGGCCTCCGAGGATGCGGCGGGGTGGATGCAGATCGGCATTGACGTGGTTCCCGCCTACCGCTCGCGGGGACTGGGGAGCCATCTGGTGGCTCTGCTCAAGGAGCGGATCACCGGGATGGGGGTCATTCCCTTTTACGGGACGAGCGTGTCCAACTACCATTCCTGGAATATCGCGCTGAACTGCGGATTTGCGCCTGCTTGGGTGGAGGTTGGAGCCACCAAGCGCATTTGAGCCTAAACGAAAAGTACTGAAAGGAACAACAGAATCATGATCCTGTACCGCCCTGTGGGGGAAGCCGAAAAGGAGCTGATCGCCGAGAGCGGTTACCGCGCCTTTCCTCCCCGTTTGGACCGGCAACCCATATTCTATCCCGTGCTGAATCAGCGATACGCCGAGGAGATCGCGGGCCGATGGAACACCAAGGATCCCGACTCGGGTTACCGCGGCTATGTGACTCGCTTCGAGGTGGATGATGCCTATGTGTCCCGCTATCCCGTGCAAACCGTAGGCGCGGGCTACCACCAAGAGCTTTGGGTCCCCGCCGAGGAGCTGGAGGAGTTTAATCGGCATATTGTGGGGAAGATTGAAATTGTTAAGGTCATAGATGGAACGTTGAGTGAAACGTGAGCTTTTTGATTGATCGCTTAATTGTGTAAATTGGGGTTTAGCGGGCTGTTGGGTTTCCTCGTGAGCCTTCCCTTGTGAGGGAAGGGGGACCGCGAAGCGGTGGATGAGTAGCCGATAAATGGACATTTCCCGAAGGGAAATGATCTGCTTTCCTCCATATAAAAACCT
>JAFULU010000133.1 GCA_017483125.1 Clostridia bacterium | reverse complement strand
TTTTGTTAGATTCTCACTTCGCCGACGCCCGTACTTCAATTTTGCATTTTGCATTTTGAATTTTGCATTTCGGGCGCAGCCCGACAAACCCAAATTTGAAATCATCCCAAAATCCTCAATTTTTTCATCCAGAACCGAACCTTCCGCCTCTTTCAATTGTCATATAGACAGAGCGCTCAAAAACACAAGCACAGAAAGGAACCTCATGAAGCCAACCGTCAAGTACCGTGAGCAGACCGACGAAACCCTGGTGGCCCTGACCCTCATGCGGGACGAGGCCGCCTTTGAGGAGCTGGTCATCCGCCACCGCAAGGCCGCCCTCCTGGTGGCCCATACCGTCACCCGCAACACCTACACCGCCGAGGACGCGGTGCAGGACGCTTTTCTCTGCGCCTGGCAGAGGCTGGACACCCTGAAGGATCCCGCCAAATTCGGCGGGTGGGTCTGCCGAATCGCCAAGTACCGCGCCGTCAATCTGGCCAAGCGCTACCGCGACTATGTTCCCTTCGACGAAGCGGAGAATTTCGTGGGCGGTACAGCCGAGGACATCACGGGCTACTACAACGACCAAGCCGAAAAAGAGCTTCTGCTCCATTGCGTGGACAAGCTCTCCGAGAAGATCGGCACCGTCATCCGTCTGCACTACTTTGAGGGCCTTTCTGTCAGCGACATCGCCAAACGTATGCGTCTCGCGGAGGGGACGGTGAAGAGCCGTCTGTCCGCGGGACGCGAGCAGATCAGAAAGGAGCTGGGCTATATGGATCAGAGCAAGCCGAACGAGACCCTGGTGGAGGCCGTCATGCGCCGGGTGGAGGAATTTTTGGAGTGGCGGAGAAAGAACAGCAAGGTGGGGTTTGAGGAGGACTACAAGGACGTGCTGTCCAGAGTAGAGGAGCTTCCCGACTCCGAGAAGAAATTTTACGCCATGGCCGACGTTTTGAAGCTGGGCTACTGGTATCTGTCCGACGGCAAGACCGACGAGATGCGGCAAAAGCTCAAGGAGGCGGCCATCAAGGGAAACAACAAAGAGGTGCTGGCCATGTGTATCGGCTTTGACACCGACAAGTATTCGGGGAAGGAGAAGGTGGAGTACGTGTACAACACCGTCATCCCCGAGCTGGAGAAGTACGGCGCCACCGAGGGCGTGGCCTACCAGCACTACTGGCTGGGCTTCGACTACTACAACACCAAGGACTATGACAGCGCCCGAAAGGAGTTTGAGCTAGCTATGGAGACGGGAGCGGAGAACCCTCTGTATACCGCCCTGGCCAAGTCCTCTCTGGGGGTCATGGACGGGCTGGGAGATGCCCTCCGCGACAACACTCCCTTCCAGATGAGCACCACCGCCGAGGAGCTGGTGATAGAGGGGGACAAGCTCTACTACATCCAACAGCCCGGCTTCAGCCGCGGAACGCTGGATCTGCCCGGCTATGTCTACAACGTCTACGCCCCTCTGTACTATGCCTCCCGCATGGATCACCTGATCTTCGACGAGACCATGGAGGCGGGGGACACGGTCACCGACAGCGAGGGCAAGATCACCCTGACCTGCGTGTCCAAGGACGCCACCGTGGTCACACCCTGCGGAGAGTTCCGCGGTTGCGCCGAGATGCACATCCACAATTCCCCCGACAGAAGGTATTTACCCGCCCCCATCTTCGTGGCGTGGTACAAGCGCAACATCGGTCTGGTGGCCTTCGGCTGGAAGCAGACCGAGGGGGAGGTGTTCGGTAAGACTCTGCTGAAGTCCTACACCCTGGCGGGCGGTCTGGGGATCATCCCCCTGTGCGCGGGGAACGTGTGGGAATACACCACCGAGGGGGTAGAGTTTGAGCAGGTCAACCGCGTGGAGGTCACGGCGGTGGCAGGGGACAAGGCCTACCTGTCCTACTGCTTCTATATCAAGGGCAACCCCTTCAACGAGCAGTCCTGGGCGGACAATATGATCTACGCCCGCTACAACTACATCGAGGGCGACGTGCCGGTGGACGTGTCGGCCTACCATGATCGCGCCGAGGCTCTGGCGGTGACTCCCTGGGAAAAGCTCATGGTCAAGGTCTCCAAGAGCGTCATGGAGCGCATCTACCACGGCGATCCCGATGCCGATGCCACCTATCCGCAAAAGGGCTGCTGGAACTTCTTCGTCCAGGCCGCCATCAAGGAGGAGGGGAGCCGCGTCATCTTCCACGATGACCGCAGGTATTCCTTCGAGGGCAAGGACATGAGGGACGGTCGAGCCCAGCCCCTGCTCCACAATTTCGTCTACGAGATCCTGCAGAATAACCTCGGCGCGATTTGGGATGACGCGTGGCTGACTTACGCGGACAAGGAGGAGGAGTTTCAGCATCACCGTTCCGCTACGGGAAACGACGGGGAGGAGTTCATTGGCTACGCCAAGGTCAGGCGCGGTGTGACCGTGGAGACTACCCTCGGCACCTTTGAAAACTGCCTCCACCTCCGCGTCCGCACAAGTCAGAACGACGGCCCCGGCTGGGCGTATATGTCCTCGGACAAGGACTACTACTTCGCCCCCGGCATCGGTCTTGTCCGTATCGTGACCTACATCACCTCCTACGAGGACTACCGCATCTACGACCTCACCGCCTACAAGGGTGAGGGCGAGGGCTATATGCCTATCCGCGAGGGCATGGAGCGGCACTACACCTACGTGAACGGCACCCCCGACGTCCACGGCGGAGTGAGCTACTACTACATCCGCAACAACGACGGCGAGCTGGTTCTGCTGGCGGATCAGGTGGGTATGGTGGAGAGGTGATAAAAAAGTGCGCGTAGACGCTTTTCAAATTGGGGTTTAGCGGTGGGTTTCCTCGTTCTTTGCCTTCCCCAGCGGGGAAGGGGGACCGCAAAGCGGTGGATGAGGAGAGCAAGTTTCCGTTCGGCATCGGGCATGATTTCTCTTGTCGTATCAAGGGTTTCCGTACACACCCGTACGAAAAAACAAACCCACTCTCCTCATCCACCACCTACGGTGGTCCCCCTTCCCCGCTGGGGAAGGCATAAAACGAGGAAACCCAACAACCCGCCAAACCCAAATTTGCCCCCCTACACAAAAAACCGACGGTCTCGTTTGAAGCCGTCGGTTTTCTATTTGCGGAAAGCTTATCTCTCCTCGCGGTAGTAGTTGATACCCAGAGCCGCGGGGGGCTGATCCTCCCGTCGGTTGCGGACGCTGGAGATGGTCAGCACGATGACCGTCACCACGTAGGGCAGCATCTTGAGGAGCTGGGTGAAGCTCATGGGCAGACCCAAAGCCTGGAATGCGGGGATGGAGGGGATGTAGGAGCCCGCCAGGTAGAGGGCACCGAAGAGGGCCGAGCCGAAGATGCTCAGGTGGGGTCTCCACAGAGCGAAGATGACCAGGGCGATGGAGAGCCAGCCCAGGGTCTCAATGGACTTGTAGGCCTCGGGGGAGCCCGCGTAGTTCATGATGTAGAACAGACCGCCCAGACCCGCAATGCCGCTGCCGATGATGGTGGCACCGTACTTGTAGGCGTCCACGTTGATACCCACGGCGTCGGCGGTGGCGGGGTTCTCACCCACGGCGCGGAGGTGGAGTCCCACCTTGGTCTTGGTCAGCACCACAGAAGCCACGATGGCAATGATGATGGCCAGATAGACCATGATGCCCAGATACTGCCAAGCGGTACCGGGGAGCGATGCCGAGAAGGGGAGACGGAAAATGGGGAGAGCCTTCAGGTAGGCGTGGTTCTCCTGACCCAGGCCCGACATGATGAAGCGCATGACGCCCGCGCCGAAGATAGTCATGGTCAGACCCGTCACGTTCTGGTTGGCCTTGAAGCTGACGGTCAGCACGCAGTAGAGCAGACCCATGAGGCCCGCGGAAAGGAAGGCGGCCAGCAGTCCCAGGACCACGATGATGAAGCCGGGGACGTTCCCTGCCAGGACCAGAGCCTGCACCATAGCACAACCGCCCGCGGCACCAACGCACATGATACCGGGGATACCCAGGTTGAGGTGGCCCACCTTCTCGGTGATGATCTCACCCGTGGAGCCGTAGAGGAAGGTCATACCCAGGGCGATGGCGTTGATGAGAAAATCAATGACGTAATTCATGCCTGGACCTCCTTCTTGGCCGAGCGGAAGACGACCTTGTAGTTGATGAAGAACTCACATCCGATGATGAAGAACAGGATGATGCCCGTGATGATGCTGGGGAATGCGTCGCTCATGTTGAAGTCCTGGGCGACCTGGGCCGCGCCCTGATCCAGGAAGATCAGGAGGAAGGAGGTCAGCACCATGACGGCGGGATCAAACTTGGCCAGCCAGGAGACCATGATGGCGGTGAAGCCCTGGCCGCCTGCCGACTCGGTGGTAATGGTTCGGTCCAAGCCGCCCACGATGAGGAAGCCTGCCAGGCCGCAGAGGGCGCCCGAGAGGATCATGGTACGGATGATGACCTTGGGGACACTGATACCGATGTAGCGGGCGGTGTTCTCGCTCTCGCCCACCACCGAGATCTCGTAGCCGTGCTTGGTGTAGTTGAGGTAGACGTACATGGCGATCGTTAGGATGGCCACCACCAGGATGATGAGCACGTAGGCGTTGCCGAAGAGCACGGGGAGCATACCCACGCCCTCGATGCGCCCCAGGGTACTGGAGCCGTCGGGGGTCCAGGTCAGCAGGAAGAAGGCGACCAGATAGGTGGCCACGTAGTTCATCATGAGGGTGAACAGAGTCTCGTTGGTCTTCCACTTGGCCTTGAACAGGGCGGGGATGACACCCCAGGCCGCGCCCGCGAGGAGTGCGGTGACCAGCATGAGGAGGATGAGGCACCAGTCGGGCATCTTGCCGCCCAGATAGAACAGGCAGGCGGTGGTAGCCAGACAGCCCACCAGCACCTGGCCCTCGGCACCGATGTTCCAGAACTTCATGCGGAAGGCGGGGGTGACGGCGAGAGAGATACAGAGGAGGATGGCCACGTCCTTGACCAGTTTCCAGATCTTACGGCTGGAGCCGAAGGAGCCGCGGAACATGGAGATGTACATATCAATGGGGTTGCGCTCCACCAGAAGGAAGGTGATGATACCGCAGACCAGGAAGGCCGCCAGAATGGCGATGACACGGATCATCCAGGACTTCCACATGGGGATGGTGGGTCGCTTGACGATATGGAACAGGGGCTCACGGACCTTGGTGGTGCCCTTCTCAGAAGACTTAGCCATTTGCGGTGTCCTCCTTTCCTGCGGTGGTATCGGCGGCGGGAATGCTACCCGTCATGAGGAGGCCGATCTCCTCCTTGACGGCGGTGCGGCCGTCCACGATGCCCGTGATGCGGCCCGAATTGAGGACCATGATGCGGTCGCAAAGCTCGATGAGCACGTCCAGATCCTCGCCCACGAAAATGACGGCGG
>JAFULU010000009.1 GCA_017483125.1 Clostridia bacterium | reverse complement strand
TTTCAAAATGTGATCAATGGGGGAAGGGCAAGGATGGAAATGCAAAATGCAAAATGCAAAATTCAAAATCAGAGAACGGTGGAACGATACGGCGGGTTCCTGCGAAAATGATTTTCCTATAGGGGACAATGACTTGTCGGGCTTTTATTACATGACTATACCATAGAAATTGGCTTTTGCGCCAGCAAAAGGCTTCATTCGTGCTTGATTTTGCATTTTGCATTTTGCATTCTCAAGCTCACCGATAAACTGCAATTTCATTACATCAAAAAGTCGGCTTTCCAAGAACGGGATAACCGTTTTCATCCCATGTAATGGGCTGAACAAACACCTCCCGCCCGTTCCAGCCCGAGCCCGAGACGCGGTTGGCGTGGTAGACAATGTAGTCCACCTCGCGGCCACCCTCGGTGACGGTGGTGAAGGAGCAATGGCCGGGGCCGTGGATGTCCTCGGTCTGGGAAAAGATGGCCTCGGGGGACTTTTGCCAGCTTGTGGGGTCCAGGATATCGCCCCCCGCGAAGGTCAGAAGGCCGAGACAGTAATCGTCGAACTTGCTGTCATTGGCGGAGTAGACGATGTGTATGAGACCGTTTTTGTAGAGGACGGCGGGGCCCTCCGTGACGCGGCCCACGCGGGTCTCAAAGGGCAGCTCGGGGGTGGTCAGCACCGTGATGGGCTCGGAGACGGTGAGGGGGTCGGCCATGGCGGCTATATACATATGGGCGCAGTCTGACCAGACGAAGTAGAGCTTGTCATTGTGCCACAGAATCGTGCCGTCGAGGTTCCACTTGTTCTCAATGCCTTTCACCATGCCGCGGTTTTCGTAGGCGCAGATGGGGGTGTCCCCCTCCCCCTCCAGTACCGTCATGACATGGAGGAAGTTTCCATAATCGGGGGAGGCGTAGATATACCACTTGTCCCCGATGCGGTGCAGCTCGGGGGCGAACCAGTCGGTCAGTGCGCCCTCGGCGGTGCAGTCATAGACCATGGTGGTCTCCCCCTCGCCGATGCCCCGGAGGGTCTCGGAGCGGGAGATGAACACCCCCTGCTTATTGGAGTAGCAATGGTAGTAGTAGCCGCCGTGGCGGAGGACGTAGGGGTCCCAGGTGGTGGCGGTGGGGGAATTTGGAATGATGGGGTTTTGGTAGGGCTTCATGGGGGCTCCTTTCGGGGGGATTTCGCAGGGGGATCACTCCTTGGAATCCTTTTTCCATTGATAGAAGTCGAATTCGTCCCGCAGATACTCCACGTTCTGCTCGGGATCCGACAGATCCATCCGCTTGGGGAAAATGGTGTACATGGTACCGGCCTTCCAGCCGTCGGGATCCTTGAAGACCACCTCCCGCAGAGCGTAACAGCCTCGGAAGATCTCGTCGCCCAGCCACGTGACGCCGCTGCCGATCGTCACGGTCTCCAGCTTTTCGCATCCGCTGAACACGCTGTAGGAAAGCTCCTCCACGTGATCGGGAATGGTGACCTCGGTGAGGGATTTGCAGTAGCCGAAGGCCTGGCCGCCGATGATCCTCAAGCCCTTTCCAAGGGGCAGAGTTTTGAGACCTTCACAGTAGAGGAAGGCTTGGTCTCGGATCTCCTCCACGCTGTCGGGGAGGGTCACCTCGGTCAGACTCTTGGCGTTCCAAAATGCGTAGCCTTCAATGACCACCGTACCGTCGGGGACGGTGTAGGTCTTATCCTCTTTTCCGCTGGCATATCGGATCAGGCGGGTGCCGTCGTAGGAGAACAGATTGCCGTCCACCGACTTGTAGGCGGTGTTCCCCTCGGCCACGGTGATCTCGGAGGGGGTGCGGCAGTAGTGGAAGGCTAAGCCGTCGATGTGCTCCATGGTGG
>JAFULU010000132.1 GCA_017483125.1 Clostridia bacterium | reverse complement strand
TCGAGCATGTGCAGGATAGGATACAGCGTGCCTTCGTTGAGCTTAAAAGTATCTTTCGAGCGGGTAGCGATTTCGCGTATGATACGGTAGCCGTACATATCCTCCTCAGCAATGACGCGCAGTACCATAAGAGCCGTACTTCCTTTGAGTAATTCTTTACTGATTTTCATACTTGTTTCTCCTTTCTATTTCTATGCATAGATTTGCGAGGTATATATATATTATACATCGGAAATCTATGCTTGTCAAGGGGTTAAGGTAAAATAAACAATTTTTTATCCTGAATATGAAAACGACCCGACGGAGGGAATTTCCGTCGGGTCGTTTTATATATGGTCAACTTAATCTCTCGCGTAAAAGGGCTTACCGAAGGCGCCCTTGTACTCCTTGAAGGTGTAAGTGTCCCCCTCGTTGTACAAGAAGTATTCCACCAGCCCCACCTCCAGCTCAAAGGGTTCTCCGTCTACGGAAAACTCAAAATAGTAAGTGTCGGAGGATCTCCCGTTGTCATGCTCATTCTTATTCACGATGACCGTCTGCCGCTCGGCGGGCGGGGTGAAGTCCAAGAGGAGATTCAGATGGCAGATCATGGTCAAGACAAGGAAGAACGCCAAAAAGGAGGTCGCAAGGATACTGCCGAGCCGCAGCCAAAAGCCTGTGTGCTTCCATGCCCATTTGACCGTCACCAGCACGCCGACGGCCAGACCGAGGATCAGCGCAAGCTTCCAGAAGGGGTAAAAGGGTTCCTCATAATACGTGTAGGCGTTGCCCATGCCGAGGGATCGGAAGAGGGAGCCCAGCCCTACGCCAAGCCAGACGGGAAACAGGGTGTCCCGCTTCCCTGCCCTGATGGCGCGGGCGCTGATCACGATTCCCACGATGGATGCGGCTATACCGAGGATGGACAGGAGCACCGACCACCGAAGGGGCAGGAGCACGCCGACCACCCACACCGCCAGCATAGTGACCGCCGCTACGATCCAGCCGCGGAGATCCAACGCGCGGTAGAGCGTACGGAATAGGATCCTTTCTTGTTCGGACGTTTTTGCCATGACAAAAGGCCTCCTTTACTTTGTTTTGCGGTGAAACGGGTTCACTCGACCCCGTACACCGTCGGCTCCCTCTCGCCCCATTCCTCGGTCAGCACCCGCTCCGTATCCCCGTCAAAGGGGATCACGGGCGGCTCGGTCTCGCGGTTCCCGCCGTACTGACCCAGCATCCCGCCGAGGGTCTGGACGTAGGTATTCCCGTACAGGGTAGGACAGCTCTCGGGATCGCGGGCCACCGTGTGGAGCATACGGTAGGCGGCGCGGTCAAAGAGGTTGTGATGTACCGAAAAATCCCGCGCGGTGTTCTCATAGCTCCAGCCCTTGATGTGGGCGGGGGTGCTTACGTTGTGGCGTTGCTGGCCCCAGCCAAAGCCCGAAAAGCGCAGGATGTTGTGGCAGATCTCGCAGTTTTCCATGTAGCTGGCCTCATCCCCGCCGTTCTTCTCCAGAAAATACTCAATGGAGTAGACGCAACGCTCCATAAGGTTATGGGCGTAGCGGATATTCTTCAGAGCGTAGAAGCCGCCGTTCGTGGAGATCTGGTGGGTGATGCCCGCGTCGTAGACCTGGTAGATGTAGCAGTTCTCCACCCGATAGCCGTCACAGCCCCCGTAGATCTCAATGGCGTTGCCGTAGCGGGTGACGGTGCCCCGCCCGCCCTCGGGGTAGTTGGGGTCAGTGCCGTAGTAGTGCTGGATGGAGCCGCCGATCCAGCCCAGCTCGCAGTTGGTCACGGTCAGCCCCTTCAGACATTGACCGCCCCCCGCGATGGCGTGGTCGCCCGTATACTTGATGCAGAGGTTATCCACCGTCACGTCGGGGTTACAGGCCAGCACAAAGATGCGCCTGCGGGGCAGGGCCTCGATCTCGGAGAAGACCTCGGCGGGGTTGCCCCCGTCACAGCGCAGGTACAGCTCCCCGTAGCTCTCGCCGTCTATGACGGGGATGGGAAAGCTCTCCCCCCGTGTGGGGATCTCGGTCAGCCTCTCGTCGTAGAAGCAGACCATATCCAGATCCCGAGTCATATCGGTAGCCACGTCAAAGAGACGGCTCTCGTCCTCGCGGCAGACGAATCGCCCGCCGATGTAGGAGGGGATGAGCTTGCGGCTGTGGGTCTCACCGCCGTTGAAGACGATGGTACCGCAATCGAGGATGGGCTCGGTGAGCCTCCAGATGCGGCGGGCTTCATCGTACGGCTCCCAGAGAGCAGGATCGCAAAGGCTCTTGTCCCAGCCGTAGAAGCGGGGCTTCTCCCCCTCGCCATAGGCGGCGTAGGTCACTCCGGGCTTGGTCTTGACCTGTCCGCGGAAGAGATCCCCCCGCTTGAAGCGAATGCAGTCCCCGTAGGAAAGCTCGGCATCCGAAACCCGGGAAAGGGTCTGCCACGGAGTCTCGGGGGTCAGACCGTCGGCGGTGTCGTCGCCGTCGTTGCTGACGTAGTAGGTAGTCCCCGTGACCGTGACGGTATCGGCGGCGGCGCGGATGGCCGCCTTCCGCTCCTCGCAGAGCTGATCCAGGTGGGTCAGGAATTCCTTGGTGGCTGTGATCATGGCGCGATCCTCCTTGTTTTTGGGGAATGGATGCCCTTCCCGCTTCTCTGAAAGCATTATACCACAGTCGGGGGGAGAAGTCAAGAGAAGACAGAAGGCAGAATGTGGGTGGGGGACAAAAAACCCCAACGGAAAGCCGTCGGGGTGGTCAAGGATATGGGATCATTCTCTATTCTTTCGCCAAATAGAAGGGCTTCCCAAAGGCTCCCTTGTACTCCTTGAAGGTGTAGGTGTCACCCACCTCATATCTCTTGTATTCCCGCTTCCTTACCTCCAGATCGAAGGACTCTCCGTCCACCGTCAGTTCAAACTCGTAGGAGTCGAGGGATTTTGCGTTACGATGTACCTGCTTTTCCTCAATCACCGCCTGCCTTTCGGCGGGAGGCTCAAAATCCATCAGATAGTTCAGATGGCAGAGCGAGACGCAGCACAGGAAGAACACCAAGACCGTACAAAGAACCATGCTTCCGATCCTGCCGCCCCAGCCGGTTCCCTTCCAGACCCACTTGACCGTCACGAAGACACCCACAGCCAAGCCAAGAGCGAGGCAGATCTCCCAGAAGGGGGTAAAGGGCTCCTTGTAGAAGGAATAGGCGCTGACGGTAAAAGTAAAGCCCATAAAGGACACAAGACCGCCGACAAGGCCGAAGGACAGCCCCCATGAAGCGATCCGCGGGTTCTCCTTTCCTTTGATAGCCACGATGATCGCGAGAGCAGAGAGCGCGCACAAAGCCCCGCTCGACAGCACGATGGCGCGATGGGGCAAAAAGAACCCCAGTACACAGACCACCGCCATGACCGCGGCGGTGATGCCCCACGCGAATGCCTCGGTCTTGCGGCCTTTGCGCCGTCTTGTTTTGCTATTTCCCATGCTTTTCACCTGCCTTTACCGTAATACGGTGGTCATTTTTCCAGAATCACCGTCCATCTCCCCCGCAAGCCCTCGGGCATCATCTCGGCGAGGCTCTGCCCGTCCCGCATGAGGTGCTTATTCCCGAAGTGGAAGAAGAAGAACTCCCCCTTGCCCTCGTTGAAGCCCAGCTGGAATTCCAGCTCCTTCTTGAAGTAGGGGAACACGGGCTTGATCCGGGCGTCGATGGCCCAGACCACGTCCGACCCGTTGGGCGTCCCAAGCGTAGCGGTGATCCACTCCTCTTGCTCCGCAAACCACGCCCAAAAGGCCTTGGCGGCGGCGGTATCCATTTCCTTCTTACTGAAAAGTCCCATATTTTTCTCCTATGCGTAGGGGCGCACCTGTGCGGTACGCCCCCTTTTGTCATTACAGATTGTAGTACTTATCGAACTCGGCGGGATGGGGAATCTTGGAGAGCTCGGCGCACTCGGCTCTCTTGTTCTTGATGAAATTCTTCAAGAGCTCCTCGGGGAAGACACCGCCCGCGGTCAGGTAGTCGTGGTCGGCCTCCAGGGCATCCAGAGCCTCGGGGAGGCTGGTGGGCAGGCCCTTGAGCTTGGCCTTCTCCTCGTCGGAGAGGTGGTAGAGGTTGAAGTCGTAAGGACCCCAGCCCTCGGCGTGGGGGTCGATCTTGTTCTTCACACCGTCCAGACCCGCCATGAGGATGGCGGCGTAGCAGAAGTAGGGGTTGCAGGTGGCGTCGGGGTTTC
Source organism: Clostridia bacterium (assembly GCA_017483125.1). Classification (GTDB taxonomy): domain Bacteria; phylum Bacillota; class Clostridia; order Oscillospirales; family CAG-272; genus CAMEON01. The sequence goes on along the minus strand of JAFULU010000132.1, from coordinate 867 downwards.
GAAGCTCGAAGCGGCGCTTGTCGGGGCTCTTGGCGTAGGCGGGGATGCGGATGACCGCGCTACGGTTGGAGGTGGCGTAGCCCACGGTGACGGGGGCCTCAAAGCCGGGGACCAGGCGCTTGAAGGAGTTGGTGGAGGGGTTGGTCAGGGCGCAGAGGGAGGCGATGTGCTTCAGAAGTCCGCCCATGAAGTAGTGGGCGGTCTCGGACAGGTGGGCGTAGCCGTTGTCATCCGAGAAAACGGGCTGACCGTCCTTGAACAGGAGCATATGGACGTGCATACCGCTGCCCGCCTCGCCGTAGATGGGCTTGGGCATGAAGGTGGCGGTCTTGCCGTACTTCAGGGCGGTGTTGTGGATGATATACTTGATCTGCATGGTGGCGTCGGCCATGTGGACCACCTCACCCAGCTGGGGCTCGATCTCGAACTGGCCCGAAGCGGCCACCTCGGGGTGGTGGTAGTTGATCTCGATGCCCATGTCCTTCATGAGCATACACATCTCACTGCGGCACTCGTAGGAGATATCGAAGGGCTTGGCGATGTGGTAGTTCTTCTGCTTGGGGACGACAACGCCCAGGCCCTCGGTGGCGCTGTTCCAGTAGGACTGCTTGGCGTCCACGGTGGCAGAGACCTGACGGCCGCTGACCTCCCAGCCCACGTTATCGAAGAGGTAGAACTCGAACTCGGGGAGGATCTTCATGGTGTCGGCCACGCCGCTGTCCTTCATATACTGCACGGCGGCGCGGATAATGTTGCGGGGGTACTGGGGCAGGGGACGGTTTTCGGGATAGTCGATGATCATGGCATTACCGCTCATCGAAAGGGTGGGGATCGAGCAGAAGGGGTCGATCACGGCGGTGTCAGGGT
>JAFULU010000131.1 GCA_017483125.1 Clostridia bacterium | reverse complement strand
TATCGTGAAAAAACTCCACTGAAAGGATATATGATATGGAAATTTTACATGGAAATGCCATCGTCGGCCAGTCCGGCGGACCCACCGCCGCCATCAACGCTACCCTCACGGGTGTCATCCGCGGCGCTCTGGATGAGATCGCCAAGGAGGGTGGCGCGGGCATCACCCACCTGTACGGTATGCGCAATGGCGTGGACGGCCTGCTTCGCGAGGATATCGTGGTGCTGGACGAGCTCTTCGCCCCCGACGCCGACGGGAAGTACACCGCTCTTGACCGCCTGACCCTTACCCCCGCCGCCGCCCTCGGCTCCTGCCGCAAGAAGCTCCCCGCCGCCGGGGCCGTGGGCGAGGCCGAGATCATGGACAGGCTCTTCGCCATCTTTGCCAAATACGACATCCGCTACTTCTTCTACATCGGCGGCAACGACTCCATGGACACCGTGGCCAAGGTCTCGGCCTACGCCGCAAAGGTGGGCTACCCCATCCGCGTCATGGGCGTGCCCAAGACCATTGACAACGATCTGGTGGGGACCGACCACACCCCCGGCTTCGGCTCGGCGGCCAAGTACATCGCCGTCACTATGCAGGAGATTTTGCGGGATACCGCCGTCTACACCGTCCCCGCCGTCACCATCGTGGAGATCATGGGCCGTGACGCGGGCTGGCTCACCGCCTCGGCGGCTCTGGGCCGTCTGGTCAGCGGAATCGAGCCCGACCTGGTCTACCTCCCCGAGCGTCCCTTCTCCCACGAGCAGTTCTTCGCCGATATCCGTAAGGCTCTGGCCCGCCATCCCAACGTGGTGGTGGCCGTTTCGGAGGGCCTGGAGTGCGCCGACGGGACTCTGGTGGGTGAGGGCACCCAGAGCGGTGCCGTAGATGCCTTCGGACACAAGTACCTGGAGGGCACGGGCAAGGCCCTGGAGCTGGCGGTGAAGGCCGAGATCGGCTGTAAGGTGCGCTCCATCGAGCTGAACCTCCCCCAGCGCTGCGCGGGGCATCTGGTGTCGGATCAGGACATCACCGAGTCTCTGGAGGTGGGACGCAACGCCGTGGTGGCCGCCGTCTCGGGTGTCAGCCGCGAGATGATGACCATTCAGCGTGTCTCCTCTGAGCCCTACGCCTTTGAGATCGGCCACGAGGATATCTTCAAGATCGCCAATCAGACCAAGTGTGTTCCTGCCGAGTTCATCAACGAGGAGGGCAACCACGTCACCGACGAGTGCCTGCGGTATCTGTTGCCTCTCATCAGGGGGGAGCGGTATCCCGAGTACAAGGACGGTCTGCCCTGTCATTGGATTTTGAAGTAACCGAAAGAAACAGAAAGCCCATGGGTTTTGCGCCCATGGGTTTTTTTTCAAATTTGGGTTTGTCGGGCGGAGCCCGTCACGCCCGAAGGGCATATCGCGCCCGTAGGGCACATCTCGCCTGCAAGGCATATCGTGCCCGAAGGGCATCTCGCAAACTCACAAAAAGGCTGATTTCGCCTGACGGCGAGCGATATGCGCTTCGCGCGAGATATGCCCGCTGGGCGCGATATGCCCGCTGGGCGCGATATGCCCGCTGGGCGCGATATGCCCGTTGGGCGCGATATGCCCTTCGGGCGTGAATCCACCGCTAAACCCCAATTTGCCATTTTCTCACTGCCGCCTCATCTGCCGCAAAAACAGCAGAATCGCGGCCGCCGTGCAGACAATAGCGTACCCCGCCACCCACCACAGATGGGGAAGGATTTCGCCGTACTGTCCCGTAAGCGCCGCCCGCGCCAGCTCCACCGCGTGGTAGAAGGGGAGGGCATGGGCCATCCGTTGGAAGACACCCCCCACCAGCTCCAGATCAAACCAGATCCCCGACAGCCACGCGGTCAGGTTGGTGAGAAGGGCACCGCAGATGCCGCCCACCTGCTTTTCGTTCAGAATGCTGCCAAAGAGCAGTCCCAGCGAGATGAACAGGAGGGACACGGGGAGGTTCAACAGAACGGCGAGGAGGATATTCACCGTGAGATCCAGCCCCAAAAGCAGAGCCGCCGCGTAGCACAGGGCGGTCTGGGCCAGAGCCATGGGGAGGATGGGGAGGGTGTAGCCAAGGATGAAATCCACAGGGGTCAGGGGCGTGGTGTAGAGCCTCTGGAGAAGGGAAGAGCTCCGATCCTTGGCCAGGACCGTGGCCGAGAACAGGGTGATGAAGGACAGCCCGAAGACCGTGATGCCGGGGGCGAGGCTCTGAATCTCAAAGAGGCTTACGGGGATATTGGCTTGGATAGCGGACAGAAGCAACAGCAGGATCAGGGGAAAGCCCAGACCGAAAAGGAGTGTCAGAGGATCGCGGAGGATCTCCTTGGCGTTACGCCCCGCGAAGGTCAGCATTCTCATGCCCCCACCTCCTTTACGGTGCGGATGAAGGCCTGCTCGAAGTCATCGGTCCCCGCGGCGGCCTTGATGCCCTGAGGGGTGTCGCAGACCAACAGCCTTCCGTCCCTCATGATGGCTACGCGGTCGGACAGAGCCTCGGCCTCCTCCATGTAGTGGGTGGTCAAAATCACCGTGACCTTCCCCTTCAGGGCGCGGACAATGTCCCAGAGATCGCTTCTGGCCAGCACGTCCAGCCCCAGGGTCGGCTCGTCCAGAAAGAGGATCTTCGGCTCACTGACCAGAGCCATGGCGATGCTGAGCCGCCTCTGCCAGCCCCCCGAGAGCTTACCCGCCTTGCGGTTCAGAATATGCTCAAGACCCAGAAGCTCGGTCAGCTCGGTGATTTTCCGGTCTCTCTTGGACCTTGAAAAGCCGTGGACACCGCAGATCAATTCCAGATTCTCCTTGGCCGTCAGTCCGAAGGCCACGGCGGTCTCCTGGGGGGATACGGCGATCAGGGACTTGACGGCGGAGGGATTATGACGGATGCTCTTGCCCAACAGATAGGCGTCCCCCTCGGTGGGGCGAGTGAGGCAGGAGAGGAGCTTTACGGTGGTGGTCTTGCCCGCTCCGTTGACTCCCAGAAGGGAGAGCAGCTCCCCCTCCTCAGCCCGCAGGGTCAGATGATCCACGGCAAGAATGTTACCGTAGCGTTTGGTCAGACCTTGTATATCAATGGCGTACATGGTATTCCCTCCCGATCGCTTACCGCAGGGAGCGGTTCAGCCGCTTCACGGTCACCCGAATACTGACGTACACCGCCAGCCAGATCACGGCGTACCCCACCGCGAAGATGGCGGTGAAGATCCCCAGCACCAGAGGCTCAAAGGGGATCCAGGAGTTGATGACGTAGCACAGGATATAGGCGACGTAGAGCAGACCGAAATGGCAGAGGGTGGACTTGGCCAGCGGCCAGGACTCGATCTGGTTGAAGACGCTGGCACCCGCGTGGACGAAGGCCAGGAGGTAGGTGGAGACAATGACGGTGAAGACCTGAAGGCCCGTCAGGGCGAGATCCTTCAGGGTAAAGTGGAGGATCAGGTAGATGATCCCCGCTATGACGGGGCCGAAGCCGCCGAACAGGAGCCCGCGAAAAAAGAAGTCGCGGACGGGGCGAGTGGTGATGGGAGAGTGTTTCATAGCTTGATATGCATCCTTTCTTTCACGTTTTTGAGCTGTCTGCGGGAGACGTAGTCGCGGTGGCCGTTTCCGAAGGTCACCATGAGGGCACCCCCAATGGAGGCGTCGAAGCGGGCGATCTTTCGGATACTGCCGAGGCAGGACTGGTTGATCCGAACGAAGTCCTCGGTGAGCATCTCTTCAATGGCGTAGAGGGGGAGTCGGACGGTGAGCTTTTCCTTCTCTGTGAGGGCGCAGACCCTGCCGTCCTCTACGATGAAGCAATGGATCTCGGCGGGGCGGAGGGGAAGGATCTGCCCATCCTCACCGTAACCCACAAGCTCGGTGCTCATGCGATCCAGATACCTCTCCAGCTCCTCGATCTCCCCGGTTTTCTTTTTCGCGTGTATGACGACCTCCTCTTCGCGGTGAGGGTCGATGATGGTGGTGTGTTTCATAGGCGGTACCTCCTGTGTGAGTCCAGTATACCACAAATAAATTTTTTGTCAATGGGTCTGGGGTATGCGGTCGGTTTGGGGGAGTATGCGGTAAATTGCAGTTTATCGTTCCGATAAACTGCAATAGTGAAATACGCTTCGCGTGTGAATCGCTCGCAAGCGAGCCTGAAATACGCTTCGCGTGTGAAATCCTCCCTTCGGTCGGGTGTCGGAAGAAACCCTACGGGTTTCAGTTTTAATTAAATGGACAAAACCGAAGGTTTTGCACCTTAACATGCCGAAAGGCATATTTCACTTGCGCGTAGCGCAAATTTCACACCGCAGGTATTTCACACGCCGCAAGGCGTATTTCACTCAAATTTGGGTTTATCGCAGAGCGATA
>JAFULU010000130.1 GCA_017483125.1 Clostridia bacterium | reverse complement strand
CCCCCCCCCCCCCCCAAGGTAACGCCGGACATAAATCCCCAGGATAACGCCGGACATACACTCCAAACCAACGGGGAACACTAACCAAACAAAATAAATAACCCAATAATAGGAGAAACCACCATGGAAAACACCACCAACAACCAGAACGTATTTGAGCTCGCCATCACCCTCGGTAAGGCCCTCAAGAAGGACGAGCGCCTCGTCCGCATGGACGCCGCCCGTAAGGCCTACGAGGAGGATCCCGCCCTCAAGCAGCTCATGACCGAGTACGACGTCCAGCAGAAGGCCATCCAGCAGGTCGCCTCCGCCGAGGACTTCGACCCCCAGCTGCTCCAGTCCATCCAGAACCGCATCAACGAGCTGTACGACCAGATCATGGCCGCTCCCGTGTACGTGGAGCTGATGGAGGCCCAGGAGGCCGTCAACGAGCTGATGAACGCCGTCAACAACACCATCACCTTCGCCATTACGGGTGAGATGCCCAGCAATTGCACCCACGATTGCTCTACCTGCGGAGGCTGCCATTGAGTGAAACACGGTTTGCCGTGTTTCACAGTGAAATCCACGCCGTGTGTACGCACACGGCGTGGGTGAAATCCGCCGTTGGCGGGTGAAATTCGCGCGCGGCGCGAGTGAAATCTGCCCCTATGGGGCAGGTGAAGGAAGATTTTGCTACGCAAAATCCATTGATTTAATTTACAAGAAAGAGGTACACTGCCATGACGCCCATGATGGAGCAGTATTTTGAGGTCAAGGAGCAATACAAGGACTTTCTGCTTTTCTACCGTCTCGGGGATTTCTACGAGATGTTCTTTGACGACGCCATCACCGCCTCCCGCGTGCTGGAGCTGACCCTGACGGGCAGAGACTGCGGGGAGGCTGAGCGCGCCCCCATGTGCGGAGTCCCCTTCCACGCGGCGGATACCTACATCGGCCGTCTGATCGAGCGGGGCTACAAGGTGGCCATCTGCGAGCAGGTGGAGGATCCTGCCACCGCCAAGGGCCTGGTGCGCCGTGAGGTCATCCGCGTGGTGACCCCCGGTACCGTCATCGAGTCCACCCTCCTTCCCGAACAGCGCAACAACTACATCTGCTCCCTCTACGTCACGGGTACCGAGTACGGCCTTTGCTTTGCCGATATCTCCACGGCCCAGGTCTTCGCCACGGTCCTGGACGGAAGCGAGGCGGATCAGCACCTCATCAACGAGCTGGGCACCTACGCCCCCCGTGAGGTCATCGCCAATCTGGGCAAGTCCCGCTTCCCCGAGGCCGCCGACTTCCTGAACGCCAAGGGGGCTATGCTCAACGATAATCAGAACCACCGCTACGATCCCGACACCTGCCGTGAGCTGGTGGCCGCCCAGTTCGGGGACAATATCCGCGAGGATATCCTGCAAAACCGCGCCATTGTCTGCTCGGTGGGAGCCCTTCTGGACTACCTGATCGAGACCCAGAAGTCCGACATCTCCTACATCAAGGAGCTACAGGTCTTCAGCGAGGGACAGTATCTGGAGCTGGACGTCAATACCCGCCGCAACCTGGAGCTGACCGAGACCATGCGCACCAAGGAGAAGAAGGGGTCCCTTCTGTGGGTGCTGGACCGCACCAAGACCTCCCCCGGCGCGAGAATGCTCCGTCAATGGGTGGAGCATCCCCTCCTGTCCCCCGCCCACATCCTGCGCCGTCAGGGGGCTGTGGAGGAGCTGTACGGCAGCTTTATGAAGCGGGAGGAGATTGGCGAGCTTCTGTCCCATGTTCTTGATCTCGAACGTCTGGTCACCAAGATCGTCTACGGCACCGCCAACGCCAAGGACCTCCGCGCCGTGTCCGCCACCGCCGCCGTCCTCCCCGAGCTGAAGCGGCTTTTGGAGGACTCCACCTCCGAGGAGCTGTCCCGCATCTGGCGGGAGCTGGATACCCTTACGGATATCTGCGACGAGATTACCCGCGCCATCTGCGAGGAGCCTCCCTTTACCGTCCGTGAGGGCGGCATGATCGAGAAGGGCTACGACCCCGAGGTGGACCGCCTCCGCAGCATCATGACCGACGGTCAGGGCTGGGTGGAGCGGGTAGCCGCTGAGGAGAAGGAACGCACCGGCATCAAGACCCTCAAGGTGGGCTACAACAAGGTCTTCGGCTACTACATCGAGGTCTCCAAGTCCTTCGTGGATATGGTCCCCGATACCTACATACGCAAGCAGACCCTGTCCAACTACGAGCGTTACATCACCCAGGAGCTGAAGGACATGGAGGCCACCATCCTGGGCGCCAAGGACAAGCTTTGCGCCCTGGAGTACGAGCTGTTCAACCAAGTCCGCGATTTCGTGGCCCAGAGGGAAGCCCGCGTCCGCCGCACCGCAAGGCTTTTGTCCGAGCTGGACTGCTTCCAGTCCCTGGCGAACGTGGCCTCCCGCTACCAGTACGTCCGCCCCGACATCAACGACAGCGATACCATCACCGTCAAGGACGGCCGCCACCCCGTGGTGGAGCGCTTCGTCAAGGACAGCTACTTCGTCCCCAACGACGTCCTGCTGGACACCCGCGACAACCGCCTCATGCTTATCACGGGTCCCAATATGGCGGGTAAATCCACCTATATGCGCCAAGTCGCCCTCATCGTCCTCCTGGCCCAGATCGGCTCCTTCGTCCCCGCCGTGGAGGCCTCCATCGGTGCGGTGGACAAGATGTTCACCCGCGTGGGCGCGTCGGACGATCTGGCCAGCGGTCAGTCCACCTTCATGCTGGAGATGAACGAGGTG
>JAFULU010000129.1 GCA_017483125.1 Clostridia bacterium | reverse complement strand
GCCCCGCGACATTCTCCGCGTGCTGTGGAAGGAGCTGCGGGTGGCCGCCGTCTGCGGTCTCACCGTAGCCGCCGCCTGCTTCGCCAAGACCCTGCTGGTGGATCTCCAGCTGGTGTTCACCGTGGACACCGTGGAGGTCGCCCTTATCGTCTCCATCACCATGTTCTGCGCCGTGGTCTTCGCCAAGCTCATGGGCGTGCTGCTCCCCATCGGCGCGAAAAAGGTAGGACTTGACCCCGCCGTCATGGCCTCCCCCTTCATCACCACCGTGGTGGATACACTGACTCTGCTCATCTACGTGGGGATCGCTGTGGCGGTGCTGCCGATCTGAAAACGGAATACACGAAACAAGGGCGTCCCGTGTTGGCGGGGCGCCCGTTTTTGTGGATTATCGTCTGTATCCGATGCCCGTTTGGATCACGGGGGCGCCTACCACTTTGCCCTCGGGGGTGAGGGTGAAGGTGTAGCGGTAGCTGTCCCCCGCCATGGAAAAGGAGCTGGTGAAGGGGGAGTAGATCGTGGCGTAGGGGGATTCCACCACCCAGAGGATATGCCCGTCGGCGTCGGTTTCAATGGAGGGGATGGCTGAACCTTGATGCTCTGTGGGGTAGGCTCCGTCCATGACCGTGACCGACAGGATCTCCATGGTGGCAGGATCGCAGACCAGAAGGAAGGCGCGGTAGCAGGCGCGGACGCGGTTGGCCAGCTCATTTTGGGGGATCCCGTAGTTATTACCGCTGAAGATCTCGGAACCGAGCCAGCTGTCCTCCGCACTATGAAGGTAACCGTTGCACCACGAAACAACCCGGGATAAGCGTGTGGCGCTCGTGCCCGTGATGCTGATATACAGGTAGCCGTTGGATTCCTGAATGCGGTCAATATGCAGGTCAAAGGGATCGGTGTAGGATTGCGCGCTCAGACCGCCGTCCTCAAGGGTATAGCAATTGGTGATCTCACCCATGGCGTTCATACGGTATAGGACGTTCTGCTCGATCGCGTCGGGTAAGGTAGCCACCAGCAGGTGACCGTCACCCAAGGGAATGACTTGACGGACGTTGCTGATGCGCCCGTGGGGGAGGGTGGAGAGCGTGCTTTCCGTAGCGTCTCCGCTAAGCTCGTAGACCGTTCTGCGGATCCGACCGCTGTCCTCACCCGCACAGGTGAACAGGGTCACGGTATTCTTTTCGCAGAGGGTATAGAGGAGGCTTTCGGGCTCCGTGTCGGTGCCGAGGGGGACACTTTTGATGAGTTCCCCTCGGGGAGAGATCATGAATACACGGTAGCGCCGCTCCGTACCGTCCCTTTCGTATCCGATGGCCACCACGCAGTCCTCCGTAACGGTCAGCCGGGACAGGTAAACGTAGTCCAGCTTGCCCAAGGATAGGGACCAGAGGATGCTGTCGCCGTCCTTTCGTTGGAGTATCAGCTCGGTATCCGATTTGGTGTAATCGTAGGACATATAATCGGGGATGGGATACGTCACGTCCGTCGGGTTCAACCGCTTTTCGGCCTGAGCATTGGGGGTGAAAAAGAAGGAATTACGGGGGGCAGGGAGGCTCTGCTGTGTTCCTGCGGTCAGGTCGTTGTGGATGATCTGAATGCTGTAGGGCGTGTCAATGGTGACACCCTCCCCGAAAACGCCGTCCGAGGGCATATGGGTATCCTTCCACCCCTCCCACAAAGACTCTGCCTCCTCTGCCGATAAGCTGTCCGAGGGGGACAGCCCCGCGTTACTCTGTAGCATCTGCCCCGTGGCGGGCAGGGAGAACTGACCCGTGACCACGTCGCGGTAGACCTCCCACAGATCACTACGGGAAATCCCGTCGGTGGAGAGGCGGTAGTCGGCAAAGAAGTCCGACGCGGTGTTATAGTGGTAGAGGTCAACGCCCGCTACGGCCCCCGCGCCTACGCCTATGACAGACAGCGTTACGGCGGCGGCCAGAGCGGGACGGCGGAGCAGGGGAGGACGGGGCGTGGGAAGTGGGTAGGCGGGCGGGTCAAGAGCGGTAATGCCTGCCTTGGCATAGGCGTTCGCCCGACCCAGGGCGGCGGTCTTGTCGGGCATGGGCAGATGATCCAGTGCTTGTAAGGCGGTTTGCAGTTCACTCGTCCTCATGGCGGTCTCCTTTCGTGGCGGTGGATGTGGGCTGGGGTACACCGTGGTGGGCGCGTAGCTTGTCAATGGCGCGGCGGTAGCGCTTTTGGGCGGCGGCCGTCGAGATGTGAAGTGTCTCGGCGATCTCCCTGTGGGACAGGCCGTGGTAGAGCCGCAGGACCACCAGCTCCCGCTCCTCGGGGGACAGCACCGCCAGCAGATCCCACAGGGCGGAAAATTCCTCGTGGGCGTCGGGCGGTGTCGGGAGAGCCTCGGCGGTATCGAGGGGAGCGGTAGCGTGGCGGGTACGCTTGCGTACAGCATCCAGGGCGGTGTGACGGGTAACGGTCAGCACCCATGCGCGGGGGTTGGTGCGGGGACGGTAGAAGCGGGCATCCTGATAGATCTCCACAAGGGTGTCCTGCAGAATGTCCTCGGCATCCTCGCGGTGCCCTGTGATGACGTACGCGGTGGTGAAGATGGCGCGGCCCATCAGCTCGTACAGCTCGGCAAGTCCGACAGGCTCGCCGTCATCCCTTCGTTCACCGCGCCCCAGAGCCAGCAAGGCCTGCTCCAGGCGTTTGTCATCCGACCGACTCCATGCCATGACCGTCACCTCCTCCCGTGTTCCTCTACAGCGGCTCTACCCATAAAGCGTTTCACAGACCGTATTTCGGACAGAAAAAAACACAATTTCTTCTTTTGTTACAGTTTACCACAAACCCGTCAATTCGTCAAGACGGTTTTGTGCACTCAACCGAAAAACGTGAAAAGTGTTCTGCTCTCTTGCACCGATCCCCAAAATATGGTACAATGGAACCATTCCAAACGCGAGGTATCCCCATGGCCACCCTTCTCCTCATCGTCATCTACGTCTGCTTCATCGGTCTCGGCGTCCCCGACTCCCTCTTCGGCCCTGCGTGGCCGGTCATGTCGGGGGAGTTCGATCTCCCCGTGTCGGTGGCGGGACTCCTGACCCCCTATTTCTGCATCTTCACCGTCATCTCCAGCCTCTTTTCCGACAAGCTCATCAACCGCTTTGGCACGGGCAAGGTGACGGCGGTCAGCACCATGCTCACCGCCATCGGTCTGTTCGGCTACTCCCTCGCCCCCTCCATCTGGTGGCTCCTGCTTTCGGCCATTCCCCTGGGCCTGGGCGGCGGCGCGGTGGACGCGGGGCTGAACAATTACGTCGCCCTCCACTACAAGGCCTCCCACATCAGCTACCTCCATTGCTTCTACGGCGTGGGGGTCACGGTCAGCCCCGTGTTCATGTCCCTGGCATTGGGGCAGATCGGGGACTGGCATATGGGCTACCGCTACGCCGCCATCTTCCAGCTCTGCGTGGCTGTGATCGCGATCCTGGCGATCCCCCTGTGGGGCAAGGTCGCGAAGGCGGGAACCTACAGCCCCGCCGAGGCAGACACCGCCGAGCCCGAGGTCACTCCCCGCTCCCTCTCCCTCCGCGAGCAAGCCCGTGACGCGGGCATCCGCTGGATCTGGCTCATCTTCGCCGTAGCCGTGGCCTTGGAGGTGCTGGTGGGTAACTGGGGCAGTACCTTCCTGGTCAAGGTCAAGGGCATGGAGCCCGCCTACGCCGCCGCCATGACCGCCCTGTACTACTTCGGTCTGGCCGCGGGACGGTTTGTCTCGGGCCTTCTCTCCCGCAAGCTCACCCCATGGCAGATCATCGCCCTGTCCCTGGCGGTATGGCCTCTGTCGGTGGTGTTCTTTGTCCTGCCCATTCCTCCCGCCGTGTCGGGTATCGGCCTGCTCTTCGCGGGTCTGGGCATGGGGCCGCTCTACCCCAACTTCGTCTACCTCACCCCCCGCAACTTCGGAAGAGACGTCTCCCAGTCCATCATGGGCTCCCAGTCCGCCTCGGCCTACCTGGGGCTGATCGCGGTGCCGCCCCTGTTCGGTCTGCTGGTCAACAACTTCGGCGTGGGACTCTACCCGCCCTTCCTCGCCGTGGTGTACGTCATCCAGCTGGCCGCCGTCCTGCTGTTCATCCATCACCTGAAAAAGCGGGGGACCTACTACGTGAAATGATCTCGGAGGTGTACTATGTTCTCCTGGTTCCGTAAGAAAAAAGCCGCTGCGCCGCCCCCCGATCCCGGCCTTGTGGCCGAGATGAAGGAGTTGTGGTTCCGCTACGGTGGCAACTCCTTTGTGATCTGGCACGAGGATCCCGAGGGCTCTCAAAGGTTCCATGACGCCCATATCCCCGACGAGACCGTGGAGGAATGGCGGCAGGAGATGATCGAGTCCGAATTCACCGCCCTCACCGAGGGTGACCCGACCCGTCGCTGGATCGTCGCCCGCCACCTCTTGGGGCTGATCGGGAATACCCGTACCCGCACCGAGGAGCTGTACGCCCGCCTGCTGGATCTGCTGTACGATATGGCGGACGATCTGGATAAGCGACAGCGGATCCTCATTCTCCAGCAATTTTCCGATAGTAACGTTCCCCGCAACAATGGCGCGATCCGCTACATCCACGAAAAGGCCCCGGGACTTACCCCGAAGATGTCCGATGTCCTCCGCAAGCTGGCCGGCTTCACGGTCTCAGAGGCTGACAATAACCCCGATGAGCCGGGCTGGACAGACGTGCCGAAGCGATACAAGGAAACCCTCGACGGCATCCGCGTGGCATATTTGCTCCACGTCAACGCGCCGTGATAAATTTAAAAGAAAACGCCCTTGCGGAAGTACCGTAAGGGCGTTATTTCTATGTAAGGCGGGACTTATTCCTCTTCGTCCTCAAACTTCTCCGCGCACTCGATCATGCGCCCCACAGCTCCCTTGAAGCGCTCGTGACCGCGGATAGGCGCCCAGATGCGGGCGGCGAAGTTGCCCCGCAGGAGACGGGCGCACTTGGAGATGCCCTTGGCCTCGGTGTCCTCGGACTTGTCGTAGGGGACGCGGTTGATGATGACTGAGGTGTAGACGGCGGTATCGGGGCGGGTGTCGTATAGGACGGCGTAGTCGGCCATGCGCTCGAAGGCGTCCAGGGCCTCGGCGTTGTGCCCCACCGAGAGGTAGAGCATGGCCAGCTGGCGGTAGGAGTTGGCCAGGCGGTCGGCGTAGAACAGGGGGGTCTCGTCGAAGACCAGCTCGAAGAGGGAGACACCCTTCTCCAGGATGGCGATCTTCTCGGCGGTGGTGTAGCGATCTCCCGAGATGTCGGGGACGCAGGCCAGGTTGTAGAGATGCCACCACATATTGTCGGCGAAGTGGATGACGTTGCGCTGGGCCTGGGCGAAGGCCACCTCCCCCGTCAGCATGGTGGCGCGGATGATCTCTCGGGAGACGCTCATGCCGTGGAGTTGGTCGGCGATCTCCTCGGCGCGGGCCACGTCGTCCAGCTGGTGGGCGTAGATGTCGCAGAGGACCTTCTTGGTCTCGTCGCGAAGCCCGTCGTCGGTGCAGTCCTCCAGAATGTGACGGCAGAGGGAGACCGCTTCGGTCAGGGCCGCGTCCATGGCCGCTTGGGCGCGCTCACCGCCGTTCGACTCCTCCAGCATTCCCGCGTACAGGGACAGCACCTGCGCCGTCTCCAGCTGGAGGGAAGCATCCGAGGGGATCTCGGCCATGGCGGTGCGGAGCAGCTCCAGAGCCTCCCCCACGCGGTCACGGTCCAGAAGGGCTTCCACCTGCTCCAGATGCTCTTCTACCTTAGCGGCCTTCTGGGCACCGCTGTAGCAAAGCAGCTCGTCCATGGTGACGCTGAAGTAGTCGGCGATGGCGGGGAGGTAGTTCATATCGGGATAGCAGACTCCCGACTCCCAGCGGGATACGGCCTGGGGGGTGACCCCCAGATGGTAGGCCAGCTTGTCCTGGGTCACGTCGTTCTTCTTACGCAGCAGGCGGATCTTTTCGCCGATCTTGATCTTGGTTTCCATGGAGGGCCCTCCCTTTCGTGGGGAATTTCTTCCTTTATTATAGCATGGATCCGACAGAAAAACAACAAAAAATAGAAAAATTAACAAAAAGTTTCAATATCTTTTCGCACTATGGAGGAAATTCAAAAAAGGCTTGACAAAATAGCTCTGTCCGTGTATAATGAGGCCAACGGAGCCTGCTCCGATTATTCATCAGAAAGGAAGCTACCCATGAAACACGCATTTTCCAAGAAGCTCCTGGCTCTGACCCTTGTAGCGGTGCTGGCGATCTCGTCCGCGCTGATCCTGACTCCCGCCGCCGAGGAGGGCGAAGCCGCTTACATCTCCGAGGGTCTGGTCGCCTGGTACGACGGCGTTGACAACGAAGCCAACGGCACCCACAACAACGAGGCCACGGTCTGGCAGAACAAGGTCAACCCCACCGAGGAGTGGGCCATCCAGTTGGCTCCCGACGCTGACGATCACTTCACAGACGAGGGCTTTACCGTTCACGACGGTCGCCAGTTCTTCCCCACCTCGGTGCTGGACGTCATCAACGGCGAGGCCTGGACCCTGGAGGTCTCCCTGGGCGATTTCGTCGGCCTGGGCGGAGCCTACCACACCTTCATCAACTGCGACAACGACAACTTCTCCCTGTTCATCCGCGTGAACACCGGCTGCCTGGAGTTCAAGTACGCCGGCCTGACCCGCGACCACCGCTACGAGCTCCCCGACGGCGTGGAGCTCATCAAGAACTCCACCGTGACCATCACCTACGAGCCCGGCGGTGAGATGGTGACCTACGTGGACGGCGAGGAGATGGACCGCCGCGCCGTGAACAACTTCATGGGCGCCGATAACCTCTTCTTCGGTCACAATAAGACCGACCGCAACCAGGACACCACCTTCAAGGCCTTCCGTATCTACGACCGTGTGCTCAACGAGCACGAGGTAGCCTACAACTACGCCGTGTCCCAGGGCACCGCCGAGGGCCCCTATGAGGAGCCTACCGAGGCCCCCACCGAGGCCCCCACCGAGCCTCCCACGGAAGCCCCCACCGAGGCACCTACCGAAGAGCCTACTGAAGCCCCCACCGAGGCACCTACCGAAGCTCCCACCGAGACTCCCACCGAAGCACCTACCGAAGCTCCCACCGAGGCTCCTACCGAAGCGCCCACCGAGGCCCCCGAGACCGACCCGCCTCTCAAGGACGGTTGCGGCTCTGTCATGGCCTTCTCGGCTCTGGCAGTCCTGGCCCTCGGCGCGGTCCTGTGCATCAAGCGCCGCGAGGACTGATCCCCGCCTGATCGGTGAAATGACCGGGAGGGAACCGTGACTGACCGACAAACTGCACAAGTCACGGCTCCCTCCTTTGTCACAAACTCACAAGAAAAACAAATCGAAAAAATTTCCCAAAAGCCCTTGACAAACCGCTTCCTTTGTGGTATAATAGGCAAGCGGTTTGTGAAAGGGCTTCTGCGAGTGTAGTTCAATGGTAGAATCCCAGCCTTCCAAGCTGGTCGCGTGGGTTCGATTCCCATCACTCGCTCCATCTTTTGTGCCTTTAGCTCAGTTGGATAGAGCAACTGCCTTCTAAGCAGTAGGTCGGGGGTTCGAATCCCTCAAGGCACGCCAAGCCTTTACGGGCGGCCTTGATCAATCGCAATATGGTGGGTATAGCTCAGTTGGTTAGAGCGCCAGGTTGTGGCCCTGGAGGTCATGGGTTCGACTCCCACTACTCACCCCATAGAAAAACCCCTTGCATAAGCAAGGGGTTTTTCAACGAAATAAATCCCTTGCGGGATTTGTGAAATGCACTACGTGCGTGAAATACGCCTTCGGCGTGTGAAATGCGCTGCGGCGCGTGGGGGATTTGTTTCATTTCACATCCTGCGAAGCAGGATATTTCACAATTCCCGCAGAAAATTTTTTCACATTCGCCGATATGCGAATATTTCACTGTCAAGTAAGCAACGGATACTGAAAAAAAGGGCAGGCTGCTCCGAAGTGGGAACAGCCTGCTTTTTTATTTGGTTGTGAAACCTATCGTCAAGGCAGCTTGTCCAGAGACTGGTTGTCCTTTTCCAGCAGCTTGTTGACGGTGCGCTCCCAGGACTTGGCGCGGGAGGCAATGGCCAGCTTCTTGGAGGGAAGCATGGAGCGCAGGGTCTCACGAATACTGCCGATGCCCGTGACGTAGCAGTAGTCGAAGGCGATGGTCTCGAACATGGTGCCCAGAATGTCGCGGGACTGGGGATCCTGCATGAAGCGGAGGGAGAGGGCCGAGTCGTAGTAGGCGGGACGGACGATCTCGTTGGAGTGGTAGGCCATGGACTCCATGACGGCGGAGAGCATGGATTGACGGTCCTCGTTGCCGATGGCGGCGGAGATACCGAAGGAGGAAACCTGATCCTGCACGTAGGTGTGGTACTCGGCCTGCTCCTTGGACAGCTTGGGCATGGGAACGATGCCGTAGCTGAACTCGGACAGAGGCCCGATGTGGGTCTCGATGGAGAGGAACTGGGTGGTGGCCATCAGACCCTGACCCTCGGCGAACTTCTCAATGATGTAATGATGACCGATGTCGTCCTCGGGCTGGCCCAGGAAGGCGTAGGTGCCCTGATTGTTGTAGAGGGCGTTCACTTTTTCGGCCATGTCAACGAGATTGTCGAACTTGGAGTTATCGTAGGCGAGGTAGCCGTCCTCGTCGGTGACCACCAGATGGATGTTGGCGGATACGCAGTAGGCGTCCACGCTGATGCAGGTGCCCGTGATGAAGCCGTAGAAGTCATCCTTGCTGACCTTACCGTTGCCGTCGGAGTCCACCCAGGTATCCTCGATGAGGCTGAGCTGGTACTCATAGGTCCAGTCGCCGTTGGCTACCGTCTCGTAGAGGTCGGGGATCTTGCGCTCGGTGAAGAGATCGCGGTTGAAGATGGTGAGGTAGGTCAGACGGAACAGGGACAGAGCGGCGGGGGAGGTGGCCAGGAACTGCTTCTTGTCCGCCGTGAAGGTCATCATGTTGTTGTAGTCCTGGGTCCAGTAGTGCTTGGACAGGTCGATGTACTCCAGATTGTTGAGATTCAGGTAAGAGCCCGAAATGGCGGGGGACACGGCGCAGTAGGTGCCGATGGAGAAGATGTCCAGAGTATCGTCACCCGAGCGGACGGCGGTATTGATGGCGGACTGGGCCATAGCGTCGTCGGTCTGATCAAAGAAGGCCAGCTCCACGCCCAGATCGGTTTCCACGGCCAGGTTGCGCTCGTAGACGGCATCGGAGATAATACCGTGGCCCAGCTCCTCGCTGATGAGCTCGTCCTCGCGGCCCGATTTCTTGACGTAGAGGATGTTGACCTCCGCGCCCTTGTAGTCCAGCTCCTCGGGAAGCTCGCAGACATAGTCCAGATTCTGGGTCTCGCTCTCGGCCTGACCCTGTGTAACGGGGGCGGTGGTGTCGGTGGTGCTCTCACCCGTACCGCAGGCGGTCATGGGCAGGAGCATGAGGGCGGCCAGCATGAGGGCCAGCACCTTGAACAAAGGGGATCGCATGATAAAGTCCTCCTATTTTTTAATATCTCCATTATATCATAGATGGAAGATGTTGTCAAGAAAAAAACAACGCGGGCGGGTGTAGAAAAATACCGCCCTCCTTGCGGCAGATTGCACATGGAGGGCGGGTGGGGGATAGCTGTTGTTCAGCTCATGACAAAGTCACCGAAATACTCGGGACGGTGGAAGTCGGGCTTCTCGGTGCCCACGGGATTCCACATACCGTAGTGGGGGATGGGGGTCTCGTCGCCGCACTTGTAGAAGTTGCCGCGGAAGGTGTAGCCCTTACCGAAGGGAATGGTCTCCACACCCAGGATCTTGCAGAGCAGAGCCGTGGGAATGGCGGCGGTCACCTGCCAGCAGCCGTCCAGGATCTCGCCCTTCACGGTGAAGATCTCCCCCCCCGACAGATCGGCGATGGGGGTGCGGGCGTGGCGGTCGGCACCGACGCAGGACAGGAGGGTACCCTTGGGGTTCATCTCCATGTTGATATAGCGGCCGTCTCCCAGCCAGTCGCAGAAGAACTCCAGGCAGGAGTCGGTGTAGACGGGCTCGTTGTACTCGGTATAGACCGCCTTGGGGTTTTCCTCGGCGCAGGTCATGCGGAGAAGGAAGCCGTAGTCGGTAACGTATACCAGCTTGGCGGCAGTCGCGGGGGTGTGACCCTCCAGCCAGAAGAAATTGTCAACAGGGGCAGCGGGGATGGCGTTCCAGTCCACGCTGTCCGCGGTAGTGCCCACGGGCAGGGTGACGATTCTGTACTCGCGGCTCTCCATATCAGTCAAAGTAGCCCTGACGGTAGAGCAGCTCGGCGATGAGCACGGCACCGCCGGCGGCACCGCGGAGGGTGTTGTGGGACAGACCCACGAACTTGTAGTCAAAGTAGCTGTCCTCACGCAGACGGCCGATGGTCACGCCCATACCGCCGTAGATGTCGCGGTCCAGTGCGGCCTGGGGACGGTTATCCTCCTCAAAGTAGGTGACGAACTGGGCGGGAGCGTGGGGCAGCTCCAGCTCCTGGGGCAGACCCTTGAAGTTTGCCCAAGCCTCCAGGATCTCCTCCTTGGTGGGCTTGTTCTCAAACTTCACGAACACAGCGGCGGTGTGGCCGTTGGTGACGGGCACGCGGATGCACTGGGTGGTGATGAGGGGAGCCTCGGCCTTGACGATGACGCCGTTCTCGACCTTACCCCAAACGCGCAGAGGCTCCTGCTCGGACTTCTCCTCCTCGCCGCCGATGTAGGGGATGACGTTGTCGATCATCTCGGGCCACTCCTTGAAGGTCTTGCCCGCGCCCGAAATGGCCTGGTAGGTGGTGGCCACCACCAGAGTGGGCTTGAACTTGAGCAGGGGGGTCAGAGCGGGGACATAGGACTGGATGGAGCAGTTGGGCTTGACGGCGATGAAGCCGCGCTTGGTGCCCAGTCTTGCCTTCTGTGCCTCGATAACGGCCAGATGCTCGGGGTTGATCTCGGGGATCACCATGGGGACGTCGGGGGTCCAGCGGTGAGCCGAGTTGTTGGAGACCACGGGGATCTCAGCGCGGGCGTACTTCTCCTCCAGAGCCTTGACCTCGTCCTTCTTCATATCCACGGCGCAGAACACGAAGGCGCACCTCTCCTTCATGGTCTCAATGTCGTTTTCGGCATCCACCACGATCATGTCCTTGTACTCCTCGGGCATGGGGATGTCCAGCTTCCAGCGGCTGCCCACGGCCTCGGCGTAGGTCTTGCCTGCGGAGCGGGGAGAGGCGGCCAGGGCGGCGACCTCAAAGTAGGGATGCTCGTGGAGCAGGGTAAGGAATCTCTGTCCCACCATGCCGGTGGCGCCTACCACGCCGACCTTCATCTTTGCGTTGCTCATTGTATGTACCTCGTTTCCTGAGAGTTTGAATGGCTATATGGGTTCACTCTCCCATAATAGACTATTATAGCACAAAGGCTACTGAATTGCAATAGTGAAATTTCCCGAAATCAAAGGGATTTCAGCATTGGTTATCGGGGCATTGCACACTTGTGTCCATAAAAGAAGAGACTGCCCCATGCCGAGGCAGTCTCTGTAAAAAACGTCATTCACCCAAACGGAAAAGCTTATCCAGATACCGCTGGGCGGAGCGGGAGTTCTGCTTGAAATAGGTGGCATAGGCGGGGGTATTCAGGGTGACGTGATGGGGGATGGCGTAGAGGATGTGATCCATGCCGGGAGCCACGGTGGAGTCGCAGTAGATCAGACCCATGTCGGCGGTCTGGGTTCGCCAGATCAGCTCCAGCATCTCGGCATCCTCGGGGGCCTCCGCCACCTTGGAGCCGAGCAGAGTCTCATAGAAGGCCGTGGTAACAGGCTCCGAGTACCATGCCAGCATCTCCAGCACATCTCCCACCATATCCTCGTTTCGGACGGTGGTGGGCACGCACATGACGCCGTTCCAGCTCATGGTGATATAATCCTCCTGCTTGCTGTCCCACAGAGGATAGGGCAGGACTCCCACCTTGACCTCCTCCTCCTTGGTGCTCACCAGGGTGAAGGTGCCCATCAACTCACACAGGACCCGCCCCGAGCGGATGTGGAGCTGAGGCACGTCACCCAGACCCCACTTGAATACCGAGCGCTGGTTCATGAGGTTATAGATCATCTCGTCCAGCTCCACGATCTTGTCGGGATTATCCACCATGGGGGAGTAGTAGGGCTCGCCCTCGCTGTCCTTTTGGACGATGGGGATGCCACAGCCCACCTGGAAGGAGATCAGGGGCGCCCAGGCCCAGGTGGCCAGGCCGTAGGTGTCCTCCGTGTCCCATTTGCCGTCGCCGTTGTCCTGACTGACCAGGGTGGCCACCTCAATGAACTTTTCCATGGTCCAGGTCTTGTTGCGGACGTGGTCATACAGATCTCCCGTGGCCGCGGCGTATTCGGCATACATGTCCTTGTTGAAGGCCACCACGTTGCAGTTGGCCAGCATGTAATCGTTGTACCCGCAGTACATTCTGCCGTTGATGGCCAGATCCTCCATGAGGGCGCCGTTCCAGTAGTCGGCATCCAGCTGCAGGCTGTCGAAATCGCCTAAGTCCTTCATGAGGTTGTCCAAGAACATACCCGAGACACCCCAGTGTACGTGGGTCATGACCATCTGGTAGGCATCGTCACCCGCGCCGATGGAGGTGCGGATGGGGGCGACGTATTCCAGATACCCGCCGCCGTTGACCGCGGTGATCTCCACCCCCAGATGCTCCTGGATGTTGAGCATACGCTCGTATACGCGGTCATCCATATCATTGCCGGGCTTGCGCCGATCCTCCTCAATGAGGTAATAGTCGATGGGGAAGATATCCTCGCAGTAAAAGGCCGTGAATTCGGTGCCGTAGTCCTTTTTCTGTACCGAGGGCTGTTTTTCGGTAGCCCCCTCGGTTTCGGTATTGCCCGTGGTCGCCGCCTCGGTCTCGGTCTCCTCACCCGCGGAGCAGGCGGTAGCCGGGGAGAGAAGCATCAGAAAAGCCAGTATCAGGCTCATAAGCCGAACAAAACGCAGTTTCATGGACGGGATCTCCTTTGAGTATTGCCCGTTGTACCCGCCCTTTGGGGGATGGCACAGGGGGCTTGCCTCCATTATAGCACAGCTTTTCGCTGAATGCAATAGGGTCGGGGGAAAAGACGCGTGTTTCAAGGATTTTTTCGTTTTGCTTGACAAATTTTCGCCCATGGTGTAACATATAGGCATCCGTATGCGACTGTATGGGTGAGATCTCAAAGCAAAGGAGGCAAGGCCGTGCGCGACCCCGTGAACCAATACCACAGCCCCGAGGCGGATATCCGGTCCGCCGACACAGACGCCGACCAACACATCATCGACCGCCTCTTCGCCCGCTCCGAGGAAGGACTGGCCCTGCTACAGACCCACTACGGGAAGCTCTGCCACCGCATCGCCCTGAACCTGTTGGGGAGCCGCGAGGACGCCGAGGAATGTGTCAACGACACTTATCTGGCGGTCTGGAACACCATCCCCCCAAACCGCCCCGCCTCCCTCATGGCCTACGTAGGCAAGGTCACCCGCAACATCGCGGTGAGCTGCCTCCGCAAGCGGGGAGCCAAGGGACGCAGGTGTGAGGGGACCGTCCTCCTCGACGAGCTGGCCGAGTGCTTACCCGACACAGACACCCCCGATCCCGCCGACGATCTGACCCTCCGTGAGGCGCTTCAGAGCTTCTTCGACAGCCTCTCCGAGGAGGACCGCGCCATCATGGTGCGCCGCTACTACGACGGTGAGCCCACCGAGGCCATCGCCGTGAGCCTGGGTCTGCGCCACGGTACGGTGCGGGTTCGCCTCCACCGCCTCCGCGAGAGACTGCGGGCGCATCTGGAGGAGCGGGGCGTGAGTCTGTAACCATCCATACGGAAAGGAGAAATCCCATGAAACAAAACCAAACCGAGAAGGCCGAGCGGCTCTTTACCGCCCTCGGAGACCTCGACCCCAAGACCGTGGCCTCGGCTACGGCGTATATCCCGAAAACCGCGGAAGCCGCACGCAAGGGAAGCGGCCGCCGCATCCTGGTGGCTGTCCTGGCCGCCACCCTGTGCCTCTGCCTCGTGACCGTCACGGTCTTTGCCGCCGTACCCTCCCTGCGGCGTATGCTCAACCTCCCCTTCCTCAGCGAGGGAAGCAAGCAGGACACCGTCCCCGAGGGCTGGGTGGGGATCTACACCGTGGAGGACCTGGACAATGTTCGTAACGACCTCGACGGTAAGTATATCCTGATGAACGATCTTACCTTCGCCGATGGGGATGCCCCCTTCACCCCCATCGGCTCCCGTCTGGAGCCCTTTACGGGACAGTTTGACGGCAACGGGCACGTGATCCGAGGGCTTACCATTGAGGTGGAGCAGGAGACACCTGAGATCATGGTCAGCGAGCAGACCGTGAACGGTGTACTCCACTCCTATACCTACTATGATGTGAAGCCGACCATTTACAACATTGAAACACAAAAGGTCAAGCCCGTATGGGCAGGCCTGTTCGGCTATTGCGGCGGAGAATACGCTGTGGAGACCCCCTACCGCGGTATGATCTCCAATCTGGGTATTGAGAACGCCCGCATGACGATCTCCAACGCTTCCTCCCTCAGCGCTGGCTTCATCGCCGGCCGCGCCAAATATCTGGCGGGGTGCTACGTGAAGGATTCCACCATTACCGTCTCCGGATATACCCGCGGGGAAGCGGATAAAGCCCCCGTGTATATCAAAGCGGGCGGTCTGATCGGTGACGCGGAGCTGTTGGATAGCTGTTACGTGCAGAACGTCACCATGACGGTCACGGGTCTTGATGAGCTGGACTCCTCTCCCTATGACTGTCTGCTGGGCGGTCTGGCAGGGGATGCCTATACTGTCGTCACCTCCTATAGCGAGGCTTGTACCGTGACCGCCGATACGGATCAAGTCACTAAGGGGGATCTGTGGGGGCATATTCATCTTCTGCATCGACTGATGACCGAATCCCAGTTCTTTACCGTATATGAAAAATATTACCGCACTACCCACGGACTGGGCGAGGACGATCCTCTGCCCGACGATTGGAAGAAGGTCAACGGTTCTGTATCCGGTAAGGACGAAGCGGCGTTCCTGTGTGCCAAATTCAGAAGCTGGTATATCTCGAAGACCCTTGGCGAAACGGTCACGTATCTCGGCTTTGATTTTGAGCATATGGATCCCGCCTTCCTGATGGGAGAATTCAATCCCGAAATGGTCATGTATATCAAGGATCCGACCATGACCGCCGAGGAGCTCATGCTGCTGGAGGCCGAGCTCTCCCGAAAGATCGGCGCGGAAAAGCTCTGTGAGATCATGACCTGCGACAACCGCAAGATCGGCCCCCTGGACTGCTACACCCTCGACCCCGCGACCACCTACAAGAAGTCCGACTTCGCCGAGTTCAACTTCGACACCATCTGGAGGATGAAGGAAGGCCGTCCCGTTCTCCGCATCTTTGAAGAGTAATTTTCTCCCCCTTCGGAGCCGTTGCCTGCGGGTAGCGGCTCCTTTTGACGTGAAATTTTCTCTCCCCATCCCCGAAAAAAATCCCGAAAAAATGTTGAAAAAAATCCGGATCTGTGTTATAATACAAGGTGTGTTTGAAACCGCCGTGAACGCGGCGTACAGAATATGGGGGTGATCTGATGCAAACAGAATCCAAGACCGCGGGCCTGCGCGAGGGCTTTTCCAACGAGGAGTACATCCGTCTCCAGTCCGCCAAGATCCGCGAGCGGATCGAGACCTTTGGCGGCAAGCTCTACATGGAGTTCGGCGGGAAGCTCTTCGACGATTTCCATGCCTCCCGCGTCCTGCCCGGCTTCAAGCCCGACAGTAAGCTCCAGATGCTCTGCGCCCTGAAGGATCAGGCCGAGGTGGTCATCTGCATCAACGCCGCCGACATCGAGAACAACAAGTACCGCGGGGATCTGGGCATCACCTACGACCGCGAGGTCATGCGCCTCATCGACAGCTTCCGCCAGGTGGGGCTGTACGTGGGAAGCGTGGTCATGACCCGCTATACCGGCCAGCACGCCGCCGACGCCTTCAAGAAGACCATGGAGGCCCTGGGGGTCAAGGTCTACCGCCACTACAACATCGACAACTATCCCAAGGACGTAAACCGCATTGTCAGCGACGAGGGCTTTGGCCGCAACGACTACATCGAGACCTCCCGCTCTCTGGTCATCGTCACCGCTCCCGGCCCCGGAAGCGGAAAGATGGCCACCTGCCTCTCCCAGCTCTATCACGAGCATAAGCGGGGCATGGCCTCGGGATATGCCAAGTTCGAGACCTTCCCCATCTGGAATCTCCCCCTCAAGCACCCCGTGAATCTGGCCTACGAGGCCGCCACCGCCGATCTGGCCGACGTGAACATGATCGATCCCTACCATTTGGAGGCCTACGGCAAGCCGGCTGTCAACTATAACCGCGACGTGGAGATCTTCCGGGTCCTCAACGCCATCATGACCCGTATTTTCGGCTCCTGTCCTTACAAGAGCCCCACCGACATGGGCGTCAATCAGGCGGGCAACGCCATCTACGACGACGAGGCGGTGTGCGAGGCCTCCAAGCAGGAGATCCTCCGCCGCTACTACAAGACCGCCTGCGCCCACTGCAAGGGCAACGCCGAGAAGGCCGAGCTGCAAAAGATCGAGCTGCTCATGGAGGAAGCGGGCATCACCGCCGCCGACCGTCCCACCGTGGCCGCCGCCCGCGCCGTGGCAGACCGCACGGGGACACCCGCCGTGGCCATCCAGCTCCCCGACGGACACATCGTCACGGGCAAGACCTCCGAGCTTCTGGGTGCCTCCTCGGCGGCTCTGCTCAACGCTTTGAAGTACCTCGCCCGCATCCCCGACAAGATCGACCTCATCTCCCCCGAGGTCATCGCCCCCATCCAGCACCTCAAGGTGGAGCATCTGGGCTCCAGGAACCCCCGTATGCACACCGACGAGCTGCTCATCGCCCTCTCCATCTGCGCCGTCACCGACGAGTACGCCTCCCTGGCCATGGAGGAGCTGAACAACCTCCGCGGCAGTCAGATCCACTCCACCGTCATCCTGGCCCACGCCGACGACAAGCTCTTCGGCAAGCTGGGGACCTACGTCACCTGCGAGCCTGTGTTCGAGGAGAAGAAGCTGTTCCACGGGGCATAATTGCAATGGATCATTCAAAAAAATTGGCGAGCACACATTCCCGTGTGCTCGCTTTTTAAAATATTCCCATAAAATACAAAAAGTTTGTAACGAAATGAGTATTTCTCCGTCTAATCTATGAAGGCGAAGGAAGGAGAGAAGCAGACATGGACTACGAAAAAATGTATCAGTCCTACTATATGCAGGTGTATTCCTATGTCATAACACTAACAAGAAATCGTGAGCAAGCAGAAGAAATTACCCAGAATACGTTTTATAAGGCAATTACCGCCAAACACCCCTTTCGCGGTAATGCTGAAGAATTAACCTATTTATGCTCCATTGCGAAAAACTTGTTTTATGATGAAAAACGGCATCATGCACGTATGGCGGACATGAGCGAGGTTCAAGAGCTTGCATCGGAGGAGAACGTGGAAAAGGCTGCTGCAGATGCGGATATGGCTTTCCGTATTCATCTCATATTACATCGGCTGCAAGAACCCTATAAAGAGGTATTTCAGCTGCGGGTATTTGGTGAGCTTTCCTTTACACAAATTGCTGCCATATTTGGCAAAAGTGAGAATTGGGCGCGAGTTACGTATCATCGTGCCAAATTGAAAATTCAAGAAAGGATGGAAGGGAATCATGAGTAAACAGCAAAAATATGAGTGTGAGATTATTCAGGATCTGCTGCCTCTGTATGTGGATGATGTGTGCAGTAAGCCCAGTGTAGAGCTGATCGAGGAGCATATGAAAACTTGTGAAACGTGCCATATCGTATACAAAAAAATGACAGAAACCGAATATGAAGACACATTGCAGAGCGAAGAAAAGGCTGTTATGGCATGGTACAAACGAAAAGTATTTGGGTTGATCGCATGGATTCTGGGAATTGCTTTGTCTGCAATATGCACTGTGATCTCCTTTCCCATTCTACTATTCGTTTTCTATCCCTACAGCCCTGTGGGCATACT
Organism: Clostridia bacterium; assembly: GCA_017483125.1. Taxonomy (GTDB): domain Bacteria; phylum Bacillota; class Clostridia; order Oscillospirales; family CAG-272; genus CAMEON01. The sequence continues at coordinate 2,595 of JAFULU010000129.1, read as the reverse complement.
TGCTTACTTGGTAGTGACTCCTGTGTGGGGAATCCTGACCAAGATCAAGAAAACCAAGGCCTTAAAGATTGTGATGATGGTTTTGCTGGCTCTTCCCGCGATTGCTCTACTGTTTCTGATCATCGCCTTTGCATCGGGATGGCTGCAGTGGCTCTGAAAGCAAAAATCCGCCCTGCCAAAGGTTTCGGCAGGGCGGATTTTTTAATGCCGGATATCCCAAAGCTCGTCCAAAGCCTTGAAATTGTTGGGGAACAGGTAAACGCAGGTGTTTTCGTACGTCTCCATATAGAGCATTACACCATCCTCGCCGATAGGGCCTCCCATCAGCTTCTCCCATTTTACAACGGAGTAGGTCAGCGCGGTGATCTTGACCGTACCGCCATCCTCATAATAGTTCACGCTGAAGGGCACAAACAGAACCGCCAGCAGCACTACGGCGCAGATCAGGCAAATGATCTTACTTGTTTTTTATAGCTATGGCTCCTTCCTTGTGTGATCGGGTAAAGCTCACGTGTCTATATCCACCCACGGCGAGAACAGGGTACACCCCTGCTTGCGGAACAGGGTGATCATCTCCCGCAGGGTCTCGGGCTTCAGCTCCAGCCTCTTTCCCAGACAGGTGGGGCAGAGGAGGCGGGTGGTCTTCTTGTCCACCAGCTTGTAGTTGAGGGCGGCCTCGTCTCCCGTCATGGGCGCGTCGCACTCGGCGCAGTATTCGTCGGCGGGGCGGGCCACCGCGACGGGCTTTCGGTAGAACTCCATGGATCAGTATCTCTTGCGGTCGCGGACGAACCTGGCGCGGTAGATCTTGCAGGAGTGGCCGGGGACAGCCACAAACAGATCGTCCTTCTTGGGGGCGATGGTCTCCCCCGTGATGACGTCGGTCAGGGCCAGCTTGACCCCCGCGTTCACGGGCACGCCCAGCTCGGCGAAGGTGATCTCGGCGTGGCGGGGATCCTGATGGAGGTTGAAGACACCGATGGCGAACTCCCCGTCGGCCAGATGGCGGATAAAGACGGTGTAGCCGTTGTCCTCGCGCACCTTGTAGGGGGGACGGCACTCGGGATCCTGGTTGAGGCGGATCAGCTCCTTGTGCTGGAGCAGGGTGCGGTATTCCTCCGAGACCTTGCGCAGATCGGCTCCCATCATGAGAGGAGCGGCGGTGAAGCACCAGAAGGCGAACTGGGTCTCGTACTCAGCGTAGTTGTTGCAGTCCTCACGCCCCACAAATCCCTGACCGGCCATGCCCACGGTCAGCATATCCATATCGTTGAAGCAGCCCGAAGCGTTGGCGTTGAAGTTGCCCATCTGGCTGTGCATGATATGGGAGGTGGAGGCGAAGTTGTCCACGATGTCACCGGTGGAGCGGTACATATGGGCGCCGACGCTCCGCATCCAGTTCCAGGGCTCCTGTACGCCCCAGTTGCAGGCCGAGAACAGGATATCCCGACCCGAGGCGCGGAGAGCCTGGGCCATGGTCAGGTAGCGGTGCTGGCAGTTGGCGAAGGAGGGGAAGTAGCAGAAATCGTACTTGAGGAAGTCCACCCCCCAGGAGGCGAAGGAACGGGCATCCTGATACTCGTGGTCGAAGGAGGCGGGGTAGCCGGCGCAGGTACGGATACCGGCGCAGGAGTACATACCGAACTTCAAGCCTTTCCCGTGGATGTAGTCGCCCACGTACTTCATGCCGTGGGGGAACTTCTCGGGGTCGGCCACCAGGTTGCCGTTCTCGTCCCGCTCGCGGAGGGACCAGCAGTCGTCGATGACCACGTACTTGTAGCCCGCGTCGCGGTAGCCTTTTTCGGCCATGACGTCGGCCATTTCCAGGACCATCTGCTCGTTGATATCGGGGCCGAAGGTGTTCCAGGTGTTGAAGCCCATGGGGGGCGTTTTTGCGAGGATTGCCATAATGTAAATCTCCTTTTCGGATAAATGTTTTTGTGTCAAATTTGGGTTTGGCGGGCTGGTTGTTTGTGCATTGCCCGCGTTATTTGCCCTCTCACCGCTGCGCGGAGCTCCCCCAGAGGGGGAGCCTCAAAACGGCGGAAAAATGCCTGTCGGAACAAGGGATCTCTGGGTTGAGTGCGAAAGGCTCCCCCTCTGGGGGAGCTCCCGCGAAGCGGGTGAGAGGGCTTCTCGGCGGAAGCAAGCCCCCGCCCTATGACGGGAAATCGCACTGTTAAACCCCAATTTACGCCTTTTTCGCCCGCCGTATGGTCTCATAAGCCCCCCAGATCCTCTCCGCGACCTCCTCCACCGTCCCCGCCGCGTTGACGGTCAGGATGAGGTCACGATCCTTCAGATACTCGGTGACACGGGCAAAGCGGGCGCGGATCTTTTCCTGCTGGGCGACCGTCTCGTAGATTTCCAGCTCGTCGGTGGTGCGGCCTGCACGAATGCGGGCCATGCTGTCCTCGGGGTCCATGTCCAGAAGGATGGCGCCGTCGGGCTTGCGGATATGGGGGCAGTCCAGGTTCATGCGGGCCACCCACTCAAAGTTATCCCCCTGCCCCTGATAGGCCATGGAGGCGTAGTAGTAGCGGTCGGAGATGACGGTCTTGCCCTCGGCGAGCCACCCTTCGATCTCGGCGTTGT
>JAFULU010000128.1 GCA_017483125.1 Clostridia bacterium | reverse complement strand
CTCGTCCAGATCGAACTCGTAGCTTGCGCCGTCCAGCAGCTCAACATCGTCTACCAGAGTTTTGCGCAGGTTCTCGCCGATAAGGTCGTCCACTGCTTCCGCGTCGTTCAGGTCGCACTCAATGGCCTGAATACGGTTCTGGCCGCGGTGGAACTCGTTGAAAGCGAGAATGGCCTTTTTCTCACGGTCGTAAACGCCCTTGAAGTCGATACCGCAGCCAATGGGCCAGTTCATGGGATAGGTGCCGATACCGAACTCCTTCTCCAGCTCCTCGATAAGCTCAAAGGGACTGCGGGCCTCGCGGTCGAGTTTATTGATAAAGGTGAAGATGGGAATATGGCGCATGGCGCATATTTTGAAGAGCTTGCGGGTCTGGGGCTCGATACCCTTGGCGCCGTCGATGACCATGACCGCGCTGTCGGCGGCCATGAGGGTGCGGTCGGTATCCTACGAGAAGTCCTGGTGACCGGGGGTGTCCCGGATGTTGATGCAGTAGCCGTCGTATTCAAACTGCAGAACCGAGGAGGTCACCGAGATACCCCTCTGCTTTTCAAGCTCCATCCAGTCGGATACGGCGTGGCGGTCTGATGCCTTGCCCTTCACCGTGCCGGCACTCTGAATGGCGCCGCCGTAAAGGAGGAATTTCTCAGTAAGGGTGGTCTTACCCGCGTCGGGGTGGGAAATGATGGCGAACGTCCGACGACGCTCGATCTCCTGCTTGAAGTCTGCCATGTGGGTGGTTTCCTTTCTTTCTATGCCCTCTCACCCGCCCTTGGCGGGAGCTCTCCCGGAGGGAGAGCCTTGCATGGGAGCTCGCAATATTCGGTATGTCTCAATACAAGTATCAATCTCATTTATTATAGCCGAAAATGGGGCGGATGTCAATGGTGGGGCATACAAAATTTTGGTTGGATGGAGGACTTTTCCCGAACATCTTGACATATTGGGGGATCTGTGGTAGAATATAGGCGGTCTTAGGACCCTTAGGGGCTTGTCGATCTACTTTCAGTCCAACTGTTGTTGATCCGCGGTGCGCGGTTGCTTCCTCTCCATCGGGGAAGTGAAATTCTTTTTATGCTCCTTCCTCGGTGTGTACATCCGTTCCGCAGAGGAGGTGAGGCTCATGGTTTCATGGATCGAACTTTTTACGCTTTGCGCGTTGATCGTCGATATCATTACCTTGATCATTGTCGTTATTCGTCATGATAATAAAAAGAGATAACCGCCCGCTCCTTCCAAGTTAAGGTGATTATCTCTTTTCTTGCTTAGGAAGCAACCGTCATCGACGGCCCCTTCGTACCCTTATTATACCGCAAAGGGACTGATTTGTCAACCCCTTTGCGGTATTTTTCTTTCAGCGGTCAGACAATACAGTTGTTCAAGTGAAACCGCCTCAAAACTCCCGCGCCGCCTCCCGCAATCTCTCGCAGAGCGCGATAAATCGAGGATGCTCACGGATGGGATCGTACCGCTCCTGCTTCATCTTGGCGGCGAAGTAGTAGGCGTGATTGGCGCACCGCAGATCGTCGAACTCGTCGCTTGCCTCGGGATAGACCAGGCGGTCGGTAAAGGGCGAGGTGAAGGGATCCCCGGGCTTGGCTTTGTCGGCGGCTATGACGTGATCGTACATCAGCTCCAGCCGATCCAGGGTCTCGTCGGTCTTGCCCTGGGCGATCAGATAGGTGGCGATGACGCGGTGGACGTAGGCTACGCTGGCATGGAAGTAGTTCAGGTCATCCCCGAACACCGTGCGGTAGAGGTCAAGGATCTTTTCAAAGTATTCGATCTTTCGGTCCCAGCCCTCGGGCTCGTTGGGCATGACATAGGCCACGTACTCGGTCAGCTGACTGCACAGGGTCTCGGTCAGCCGCAGGATGTAGTCCTGGGCAGGGAGGGGATCGTCACCCAAAAAATAGCTGAACAGACTGGAGCGCACCCCCTCTTGGCAGTACCGCATGGACGGGAGCTGACGGATAGCCCGCTCCGCGCGGAGCTTATCCTGAAAGCCCACCACGTACAGGGTGGCCAGGGTCTCCAGGGTGCCGTTGCGGAACTCCTGGTCGTCGGTGCGCTCGATGAGCGCCAGATAGATCCTTTCGGCCTCCTCCAGCTCCTTTTGGTGGTCGGGAGCCTTCCCGTCCCACATGTAGGCGCGGCAGAGGGTATCGGCCAGGTGGGCTTGGATCTTTTCGTCCGAGGGGAACTCAGCGGCAAAGCTGCGGGCGGTGCGGATGTCTTCCTCGCCGTCCGCGCCCATCTCGCAACAGCGGGCGATGGTATCGTAGATCTCGGCACGGCGCTGCTCCCGCTCGCTCAGCTTCAGCCCCAGCAGCTCGTCGGTGCTGACCGAAAAGAATTCAGCGATGGAGGGCAGAAGCTCGATATCGGGGTAGCTGGTCTCGGACTCCCAGCGGGAGATGGCCTGGGGGGTACAGCCCAGGAAGGTGGCGAGCTGATCCTGCGTGACCTTGTGCTTGGCACGGAGGCTTTTGATGGTGGTTCCGATCTTCAGGTTCATATTCATTTCCTTTCCGCCGCCTTGCGGCGGCACAAATTCGGTTTGGAATTCGACTGTGTCGCTGGCGACAAGCATGGACCTCGTCCATGCTTAGGTCGAATTGGGGCGTGAAACAGCAACCGTAGATTTTTCCAATCTATGAGCTTTCACGCTATCTCCTTATTCTGTGTTTCGTGTATGGTGGAATGGTGTGTTGTAAGCTTACGCCTTTATCATACCACAAAAATGTGCGGAAATCAATTATTAATTGGTTGTTGCGGGGTTAAGAGTTGGTTAACGTTGAGGGGTAAGAAAACCGTCCCCACGGGGAGGACGGTCATTCTTTTATTTCGCCACCACGTTTTCCTTCCCCAAGATCCCCTCCAGTCTCGTCAGCACGAAGGGGGTGGCCTTCATGCGGAGGTTGGACGCGTAGTACTTCCCGTCGCTCATATCGTAGAATATCACGGCGGTGGTCCCGTCGCAGAAGATCTCGGCGAGGTTGAGGGCTTTCCGGTACGGCTCACCCTCTCGGTCGGGGACGCGGAGGTAGAGCTTTTGCGGGGGGGCGGCGGGGGTAGGCTTGGGAGCGGGCTTGGGCGCGGGCATAGACTCATAAGGGTTGTACGCGGGCTTGGGAGCCTGTGCCGATGGCATGGATTCGTAGGGATTGTATGCAGGCTTCGGAGTCTGCGACGAGGGCATGGATTCGTAGGGATTGTATGCGGGCTTGGGAGTCCGTGCCGAGGGCATGGACTCATAAGGGTTATACGCGGGCTTACTCTCGGCGGCGGGCTTGGGCGTAGGGGTAGCCTGTTGGGGCTTGACCGTGGGAGCGGGCGCGGGCTTGGGCGCGGGCTTCTCGGCGGGCTTGGGCGCGCCGCTGAAGTGGTCGTTATCCACCAGCAGACCCATCACCGAAGCCAAAATTTTCGGAGACTCCTCCTCGCGGACCGACAGATTCCCTTCCACAAACACGGCTTTGTCAACCTTGATGATCTCCCCGTACTGGGTAAAGGTCTTGGGGAAGGCCAGACACTCGATGACGCCCCCCGAATCCTCCACCGTGAAGAAGGCCATGCGCTCCTCCTTCTTAGTGGTCTTGAGGGTCACGCCATTGATGATACCCGCAATCCTCACCTTGGCGCGGTCGGGGAGGGCGGGGGTGTCGGTCTCGCCGTCCTCGTCGGAGGGCGCGATCTCCACGATCTGCATGGGGGCCAAAGCCTCCACGCACTTGGAGAAATCGTCCAGCAGCTGCCCCGAGAAGAACATACCCGAGGCCTCCTTCTCCAGCATGAGCATCTCGCGGAGGGTGTAGGGCCGCACCTCGGGATAGCTGAAGGAGGGGGTAGTGTCCATGATATCCTCGGCCATGGAGAACATATCCATCTGCCCCTCCAGGTTGGCGCGGTTCTTGGCGGACAGGGTGTCGATCATGGTCTCAAAGACCGCCAGGAGCTGGGCGCGGTGGTGGGGGAGGCTGTCGAAGGCCCCTGCCTTGATGAGGGCCTCCACCTGCCGCTTGTTGAGATCGTGACCCGACAGGCGGTCGAGGAAGTCCTCGAAAGATGTGAAGGGCTTGCGCTTGCGTTCGTTCAGGATGGCGCGGAGGAAGGCCTCGCCCACGTTCTTCAGGGCCAGCAGACCGTAACGGATGTGACCGCCCCGCCCCGTCTTGGTGGCGTGGAAGTCCATCTGGCTCTCGTTGATGTCGGGGGGGAGCACCTGAATGTCGTACTTGGCGCACTCGGCGGTGTACTCCGCCATCTTGGGCTGGTTGCCCAGCACCGAGGTGAGGAGCGCGGCAAAATAGGCCCCGGGGTGGTGGGCTTTGAGGTAGGCGGTGCGGTAGGAAATGAGGGCGTAGGCGGCGGCGTGGGACTTGTTGAAGGCGTAGTTGGCAAAGCTCCCCATATCGTCGAAGAGCTTTTCGGCCTCGGCGTGGGTCATGCCGTTCTTTTCCGCCCCCGCCACAAAATCCGCCCGCTCGGCCTCCAGAACAGAAGCCTTTTTCTTGGACATGGCGCGGCGGACGATGTCCGCGTGACCGTAGGTATACCCCGCCATGACGCGGAAGATGCTCATGACCTGCTCCTGGTACACCGTCACGCCGTAGGTGGAGGACAGGACGGGTTCAAGCAGAGGGGAGGGGTACTTGACAAGGGAGGGATTTTCGCGGTTGGCGATGTAGCGGGGGATGGCCTCCATGGGGCCGGGGCGGTAGAGGGCGATGGCGGCCTCGATATCCCCGATTGCGCGGGGCTTCAGCCCTGTCAGCATTTGCCTCATCCCCCCCGATTCCAGCTGGAACACGCCCAGGGTCTGGCCGCGGCTGATGAGCTCGTAGGTCTCGGCATCGTCCAGAGGCACACGGTCAAGGGCGAAGTCGGGATCCGACTCCTTCACCTGCTCCTCGGCGTCGTGCATGATGGTGAGGTAACGCAGACCCAAAAAGTCGAATTTCAACACACCCAGCTTGGCCACGGTGTCCATATCGTACTGGGTGACGGTGGTGCCGTTGTTGACGGCCAAAGGAACGAAATCGCACACGGGGCGGTCGGTGATGACGATGCCCGCGGCGTGGACCGAGGCGTTGCGGGGCATACCCTCCAAGGACATGGCGGTATCCACCAGCTTTTTGACCTCCTCGGAGCCTTCATATAAGGCCTTCAGGTCGGGCAGGCGCAGAGCCTCTTTAATGGTGATGCCCAGCTCCTGGGGCACAGCGCGGGCCACCACGTCCACGTCGGCGTAGCTCATGCCCATGGCGCGGCCCGAATCCCGAATGGCGGCGCGGGCGGCCAGGGTACCGAAGGTGATGATCTGGGAGACGTGATCTCGGCCATACTTGTCGGCTACGTAGGCGATCACCTCGTCGCGGCGGTTGTAGCAGAAATCCACGTCGATATCGGGCATGGACACACGCTCGGGGTTGAGGAATCGCTCAAAGAGCAGGTCAAAGGCGATGGAATCCACCTCGGTGATGCCGATGCAGTAGGCAACGAGAGAACCCGCGCCCGAGCCACGGCCGGGGCCTACGGGAATGTCCCTGGACTTGGCGAAGTTGACATAGTCCTGCACGATGAGGAAGTAGTCGTCGTAGCCCATGCTGCCGATCACGCCCAGCTCGTAGGCGATGCGGTCGCGGTAGGCGGTCTCGGAGTGCTTGCCATCATCAAAGACGATCTGACCCGCCTGTACGCGGCGGGCAAGACCCTCCTCGGTGAGGCGGGCCAGGTACTCCCCCGCGGTCAGCCCGTCGGGGCAGGGGAACTTGGGCAGGTAGGTCTTGGTGAAATCAAACTCCAGATCACACCTCTCGGCGATGCGGACGGTATTCTCCATGGCCCCAGGGTAGCGGGAAAAGAGCATTTCCATTTCCCCCGTGTCCTTGTAGTAGAACTCGTCGGTGGCAAAGCCCACCTTGCCGTCCTCGCCCACGGTGCGCCCCGTCTGGATGCAGGTCAGCACTTCCTGCATGTAGGCGTCCTCACGGCGGAGGTAGTGGCAATCGTTGGTGGCCACCACGGGCAGGTCGCACTCCCGCGCCAGCCGCAAAAGGGCGGGGAGGATCTGCCGCTCCTCGGGGAGGTTGTGGTTCTGGATCTCGATGTAGTAGTTCCCTGCCCCGAAGATGGCGGACATGGTGAGGGCGGCGTTCTTGGCACCCTCGTAGTCCCCCGCCAAGAGCCGCTTGGGGATGTCACCCGACAGGCAAGCCGACAGGGCGATCAGACCCTTGTGGTGACGGCGTAACAGCTCCATATCCACGCGGGGACGGCCGTAAAAGCCCTCGGTAAAGCCCGCCGAGACCAGGGTCATGAGGTTTTGGTATCCCTCCATGCTCTCGCAGAGGAGGACCAAGTGGTTGTAAGCCCCCTCACGCCCCTGCATGCCCGTCTTGTCGAAGCGGGAATTGGGCGCGACGTAGACCTCACATCCGATGATCGGTTTTACACCTGCCTTCTTGCAGGCCTCGTAAAAGGAGACCGCGCCGTACAGCACGCCGTGATCCGTAATGGCCACGGCATCGTGACCGCACTCCTTCACCCGCGCGGGCAGATAGGCGATGCGGCAGGCACCGTCGAGGAGGCTGTATTCGGTGTGGAGGTGAAGATGGACGAAGGTGCCCATGGGCGGTCTCCTTTCTTGGGGATTATTTGGAATTCAGTTCTTCCTGTGTCAGGATGATCTTTTTTAACTTTTTTTGGATCTTACGAATGGCCAGTTGCCCATCCGTCGTGTTCAGATAATCGCATCCGGGACAAGCCATCACTTGCTTGGCTTCGCCAACGTCGATATTCATGGGTATTCCATGGGGATACAGTTCCTTGTAGTAGCGTTCCTTCTGCTCGTCTGTCATCTTGGTTTTGTCCATCCGAGCGTTTAATCTTTCTCCGCATTTCGGACAATAGAATTTTTTAAAAAGAATTCGCAAGTCCAATTCGTACGAATAGAGCATGGCCAGTCTCCTTTCTGTGATTGGTGTTTAAATTTGAGTTTATCGGGATACTCTTTTCACCGTAGGGGAGGGGTTTCCCCTCCCGAAATCTGCGAAAATTGAAGATAGCATTGACTTTTTGAAAAGCGGGAGGGGAGACCCCTCCCCTACAAACCATAGTTTTCGCACCGTTAAACCCCAATTTACTGCTCCGCCGCAACCTCTTTCGCGCGGAAGATCAAACTCGCCCGTCCCTTCCTATCCACCACAAGAATGGCCTGCTCGGCCTCCCCCTCCTCATCCACAATGCGGAAGGGCTCACGGCGGGCGGCCTTGAGGGACAGAAAGCCCGCGGACAGGATAAACTCGTCCCCGTCCAGGGTCACGGTCATTTTTCCCGTGAATTTATTGAGGGAATAGGTAACGGTATGCACAGGCTCCTCGGCGGGGATGCGCCATACGGTGGTTTTGGCCATGGCGTGCCTCCGTCAGGCGCGGACAGCCTCGGTAGCCGCCGTCAGGGTGTTCTGCATGAGCATGGTGATGGTCATGGGGCCCACGCCGCCGGGCACGGGGGTGATGTAGGCGGCCTTGGGCGCAACCGTGGCAAAGTCCACGTCTCCCGTCAGCTTGCCGTCAGCGCGGCGGTTCATGCCCACGTCGATGACCACGGCACCGTCCTTCACCATGTCGCCCGTGACGAAATCGGCCTTACCGATGGCCACCACCAGAATGTCGGCGCGGCGGGTCACCTCGGAGAGATCCTTGGTGCGGCTGTGGCAGACCGTGACGGTGCCGTTGGCCTGGAGCAGGAGCATGGCCATGGGCTTGCCCACGATGTTGGAGCGGCCCACCACCACGCACTCCTTGCCGCTGCAGTCGATGCCCGAGCGGCGGATCAGCTCCATGACGCCTGCGGGGGTGCAGGGCAGGAACTTCTGGTTGCCGATCATGATCCTGCCGACATTGTAAGGATGGAAGGCGTCCACGTCCTTTTTGGGGTCGATGCGGAGGAGGATGGACTCCTCATCCAGATGCTTGGGAAGGGGGAGCTGGCAGAGGATGCCGTGGATGGCGGGATCGGCGTTGAGCTTGTCCACCAGGGCCTCCAGCTCGGCCTGGGTGGTGGCCTCAGGCAGCTCGTAGGCCTCGGAGTAGAAGCCCACCTCCTCACAGGCGCGGCGCTTGTTGCGGACGTAGACCTGGGAGGCGGGGTCGGTGCCTACGATGATGACCGCCAGACCGGGGGTGATGCCGGTTTCGGCAATGAATTTTTGGGTGTTTTCCTTGATCTCCCCGCGGACGGCGGCGGAGATGGCTTTTCCGTCTATGATGTTGGCCATGGTCTGGTTCTCCTTTATTCGGTATCGGTATTGTCGGGAGCGGGAGCCTCCTCCTCGGAGGGCTGTTCGGTCTCCTCGGCGGTCTCAGCAGTCTCGGCAGCCTCGTCGGTAGCGGTATCCCCGCCCTCGGCGGTCTCGGTCACGGCCTCCCCCTCGGCGGGAACGGCCTCCGCCCAGCGGACGTTCAGCCACTTATCCAGCTTACCGTTTCGGGTCAGAACAGATCCGACCACCATGAGCGTAATACCCGCCACGAAGCAGACAAGACCCACCACCTGGGAGATGCGGAAGGGACCCACGTACAGGCTGTCGGTGCGCAGACCCTCGATGAAGAACCGACCAAATCCGTACCACGCGAAGTAGGTGAGGGCCATCTGACCGTTGAATTTCTTCTTGCGGTAGATGAGGCAGATGAACACGAAGCCCACGATATTCCACAGGGATTCGTAGAGGAAGGTGGGGTGGTAGTAGTGCATGGTACTGCCCGTGTGGGTGTAGTCCGAGATCAGCCCCATGCGGAAGGGGTACAGCAGGCTCCCCTCGGTCACCTCGTAGCCGAAGGCCTCACCGTTCATGAAATTGCCCCAACGGCCGATGGCCTGGGCCAGCATGACACCGGGGCCCACGGCGTCCATGACCTTCAGGGGGTTGATCTTCTTGTACACCGCCGTCAGCACCAGAGCGGTACAGCCCGCGATGATGCCGCCGTAGATGGCAAGACCGCCCTCCCAGACAGCGATGACGTCAATGAAATTCTTGTATTCATGGGTATCCAGGGTGGTCACCACGTAGTAGAGGCGGGCACCCAAGACACCGAACAGGACGGTAAAGATGCCCATATCCAGCACGTCGTCGGTGGTAAAGCCCTCTCTCTTGGAGCGGATGATGGCGTGGATAAAGGCGGCGACAATGCCCAGCATGATGATGACGCCGTACCAGTAGATGGGCTTACCGAAGAGCTCAAAGGCCACGCGGTCGACCGAAAACTCGCCGATGCCCAGGCCGGGGAAGGATACTGTGGTGCTCATAGGCACTCCTTTCTGATCCTTTTGGGATCAATCGGCCGCCTCGGTGGGGAGGATGACCGACAGGGTATACTGACTGTCACGGAAGGCCTTGTGGAAAAGCTCCGTGGCGTCGCGGTAGGTGATGTTATCCATCACGTCAAAGAAATCGTAGGCGCAGAGGCCGTCGGCGGCGTAGCTGCCCAGAAGTGAGGCGATATCCTCGGTGGTGTCGAAGGTGGCCACGAAATCGGCGTAGACCACCCGCTTGGCCCGCTCAAAGTCCTCGCGGGGCAGTCCGCTTTCACGGATTTTCTCCACGAAGGCCAGAAAGGCGGCCATGACCTCATCGGGATCGTCGCATTCCCCCGACAGATCGAAGTAGCCGTAGGCGAAGGAGGCGGGCAGGCGGGGGGAGTCCCCCACCAGAAAGCCATAGGACATCCCGGGGCTGACCAGACCCCGCTCAAAGAGGTCGCTGTAAAAGTCCCCCGCATGGGAGAACAGAGTCTCGCAGAGCACCGAGACCGTCATGTCCCGCTTCCACAGAGCCTCGGTGCCTGCGGGCGGGTCGGGGTACTTGATGCCGATGGAGAACAGGGGCTTGGCCACCTGACGGAAAGACTCGGTGCGGGGGGTAAAGGCGGCGGGAGACACCCGCACACGGGGGGCGGAAATACCCACGGGGAGGGGTTCCTTTACGGTAAAGCCCGCCACAGCGGCCTCCACGACCGACAGGACCTCCTCGGTATCCACCCGACCGCAGACCGTCAGAATCATGTTGTCGGGGCGGTAGAAGGCGTCGAAGGCCTCCCGCAGAACGGCGGGGGTGATGCGGCGGATGGAGGAGAGACTGCCACAGATCTCCTCGCGGACGGGGTGACGGCCAAAGAGTGCCGTCCTGGCCGCGGCGGAGCACCGCTCCCACGGGTCGTCGGCGTTCATGCGGATCTCCTCGGCGATGATGCCCCTCTCACGGGCCACCGATTCGGGGGTGACGTACAGGGAGGAGACCATGGAAAGGAGGGTCTTCAGCCCCTCGGCGAAGGAGTCGGTGCAGGAAAAGTAGTAGACGGTGCGGTCGTGGGAGGTGTAGGCGTTGGACTCGGCACCCATGGCGGCGAAATCGTCGTCAAAGCTGTCGCTTCCCCCGTAGAGGGCGGGGTCACGCTCAAACATCTTGTGCTCCAGAAAGTGGGCGGTGCCCATGGGGAGGGTCCGTCCCCCCGCGAAGCGATCCATGGAGCCGTAGCCCACGCTCACCGCGGCGTGGTAGGTGTGTCTGTCCTTGGGGCAGATCAGAACACGGAGACCGCAGGGAAGGCGAACCTCGGTGTAGCTCTCCTCCAGCCACTCGCAGGTATGCAGGATGGGATCAGTCATCGTAGTCCTCCTCCCCTTCCCCGCGGGCGGTGCCGTTGAGGAAGAATACCGTGTCGGGTACAAAGGTCTTGGCCACCCGCGCCACGTCGGCGGGGGTCACCGCCATGATACGGGAAAGCTCGGCCTCGGGGGTGTCGTGAGTACCGCCCAGCATACGGTTCAGGGCGAAGACCTCCAGGGAGGACTGGCTGTCCCCCATCTGGCGGTAGGCGTTTCGCAACGAGAGCTTGGCCAGCTCCACCTCCTCGGGGGTGATGTTCCCCTCTTGGATGGTGGTCAGCTCGGCGCGGATGGCGGTCTCGGCCTCGGCGCGGCTCTCAGGGCTGATGCCGCAGGAGACCCACAGAATGCCCTTGGTCATGTCCAGGGCGGAATCGCAGAAGTAGCAGAGTCCCCGCTCCTCCCGCACGTGACGGAAGAGCCGCGAGCTTTGCATGACCCCGAAGAGCTCGTTGCAGACGGTGTAGGCCGCCAGCTCGTCGGGGCGATCGCGCAGGGTGGTGAAATTCTCCCCGCAGGACCAGCCCATGCAGAGCTTGCCCTGACTCACCTCCATGTCCTCGGTATGGGCGCGGGGGGTGACGGGGGGCTTGTGGGGGAGCGTGGGCGGGGTTTGGATCAAGATGGGATTCCAACCGCCAAAGGCCTTGTCCCACGCGGCGGCCACGGTCTCGGCCGAGGCCCGTCCCGTGTAGAAGACCTCCATGCGGGTGGCGTTCAGCAACGCCTTGTGGTGGTTGGTGACCTCATGGACGGTCATGGCCTCCACCTGCTCCACGGTGCCGCCGATGGACAGACCGTAGGGCTCCCCCGCGCACATGATCTCGCGGAGGCGGTTGCCCGCGTAGGCACGGGTATCGTTGCGCAGGGAGCGGAGACTGTCGCAGAGGGCGGTCTTCTCGGCCTCCACGGCGGCTCTGCGGAGACAGCCGTCCCCGTCCCGCAGAGGACGCAGGATCATATCGGCCAGCAGCTCCATGACCCCGCCCAGAATGTCCATGTGGGAATCGGCGGGGGGCAGGAAGGCCTGCTCGGGCATTTCGGCGGTGTAGACCACCACGTGGCTGTCCCCGTGGAGGTAGTTGCGGATGGTGAGGGTGGTGCCGTAGAGCTCGTCCAGGCGGCGGTTGAGGAGGGCCAGGCGGGGGTAATGCTCACTGCCCCGACGGTAGATGCCGAAGAGCAAGGTGGTCAAAGGGGAGCCGTCGGGGTGGGCGGGCATCACCGTAAAGAGGCTGAGCCGCGCCGTCTTGAAGCGTCCGTCACGGGTGTGGCGGAGGGTGGCGGCGGGGTTGAGGGTTCGGGTGGTCTCGGTCATTTCCGGTGCTTGATCCCGTCCCAGATCTCGTCCAGCTCGGCCATGGTCAGAGTCTCCATATCCTTCCCCGCGTCCATCACGGCGTTCTCCACGCGCTCAAAGCGGTCGATGAACTTATTGGTGGCGTGGTACAGAGCCTCCTCGGACTTGACCCCCAGCTTGCGGGCCAGGGACGTAACGGTCAGGAGCAGGTCGCCCAGCTCCTCCTCCACGGCGGCCTGGTCTCCCGACGCGGCGGCGGCCTTCACCTCGGCGATCTCCTCGTCCAGCTTTCTGTATACCTCGTCGGCGTTGGCGAAATCGAAGCAAGCGGCCTTCTTGCCCACCTTCTGGGCCCGCATGAGGGCGGGGTACATGGGGGGGATGGCGCGGAGCTTGTCGGTGACGGTGACTCTCTGCTTCTCCTCCCCCTTGATGGCCTCCCAGTTCCTCAGCACCTCGGCGGAATTCTCCACCTCGACGGTGCCGAACACGTGGGGATGGCGGTGGATGAGCTTGGCGCAGATGTCGTTGGAGACCTCCTCCATGCCGAAGACGTCCTTCTCCTGCTCGATGCGGGCGTGGAAGACCACCTGCAGCAGCACGTCGCCCAGCTCCTCCCGAAGCAGAACGGGATCCTCGGTGTCGATGGCCTCAATAACCTCGTAGGTCTCCTCGATGAAGTCGTTGCGGATGGACTTGTGGGTCTGCTCCATGTCCCAGGGACAACCGCCCTCGGAGCGAAGCAGCTCCACGACGGTCACAAGATCCTCAAAGGTATAGGGAGTGGTCTTTTCCAGCAGGTAGCGGACGTTGGCGTCCCGCTGTTCTTTGGTCAGTCGATTCATGATGTAGTTCCTTCTTTTTTATCTATAGGTAATTGTTTTCCGAGTAAGAGGGCGGTCAGAAGCCCCGCGCCGTACAGACAGGCCACGCAGGCAACAGAAGCCACCGTATGAAGTGAGGTCACGGTCTGCCAGCCCAGCAGGGAGCGCAACAGCTTGGTCAAGGCCACCGCTCCCACCGCCAAACCCGCAGGGAGAGCCACGAGGGACACACTCTGACGGAGGGTAGGGAGCATAGTGGGGGCGTATTTGGCAATGAAAACGAGATTGCAGACCACAATGACGGTATCGCAGAGCAGAGAGCTGACGGGTGCCCCCGCCATGCCCCAGCCGTCGCGGCCCAAGAGGATATAGGCAACGATCACCTTCACCGTAACGCCGCAGAGCATGGAGACAATGGGCTTGTGGGCCTTTCCCGCGGCCTGGAGCATGGCTCCCGTGACCGTAATGAGGCAGGCGGCGGGGACCGAAAGCCCCAGGCAGGAGAGCCAGGGCGCGGCCTGGGCCACGGCGGCGGGCTGACCCCGAAAGAGCAGGGACAGAATATCCTCCGAAAAAACCGAAAGCCCCAGCGCGGCGGGGATCGCCAGCGTCAGGGTGAGTCCCAAGGCCGAGGAGGCAGTCTTTTTGAGGGTGGGAATCCCCTCCTTTCCCTTTTGCAGAGCCGCCGACAGGGCGGGGGTGGCGGAGAGGGCCACCGAGGTGGTCAGAGAGGGCAGGATGTTGAACACGGGCACCGCCAGGGTGGAGTAGCATCCGTACAGGGCGGTGGCCTCGGTTGCGGTATAGCCCACGGCCTGAAGGCGGCGCAGGATGAGGGCGAGGTCAATGCATTTGGTGAGGCTGATGATCCCCGCGCTCACCGTGACGGGAATGGCGGTGGCCAGCAAGGGCTTCAGGACGGGGCGAGTCCCACCGTCCGCAGAGGCGGCAGGAAGAGGGGCGCGGCGGTCGGTCAGGGTCTTGTGGCAGAGGAGGTACACCACCGACAAGGCGGTACCCACGGTCAGCCCCATGACGGCATAGGCGGCGGTCACGGGCAGGGACTCCCCCCTTGAGAGAGCCAAGCCTGCGAAGGCCAGCCCCAGAAACAGCTTTCCCGCCGCCTCCATGACCTGGGAGAGGGCGGTGGGGAGCATTTGCCCCCTGCCTTGGAAGTAGCCCCGAAAGGCCGAGGACAGGCAGATGAGGAACACGGTGGGGGAGATGGCCCGCATGCAGGCGGCAGACAGGGGACTGCCCAAAAGGGATGCAAAGGGAGCGGACAAGCCCCACAGCAGGAGAGTCCCCATGCCCCCTACCCCCGCAAAGAGGGCGAGAGACACCCGAAAGACCCGCCCCGCGTCCCGTGTGTTTCCCTCCGCCTCAAAGGCGGCGATGAGCACCGACATGGCCACGGGAAGCCCCGCCGTGGAGATGACGCAGAACAGGGCGTACAGCTCGTAGGCGGTGTTGAAGTACCCCATGCCCTCGGTGCCGAGGTAGTTCAAAAGGGGGATGCGGTAGAAAAGCCCGATGACCTTGACAATCAGGGAGGACAGGGTCAGGATCCCCACCCCCGAGAGGAAGGAGGGGCGTTTGGTCGTGCGGTTTTGAAGCATAGCATACCTCGCGGAAAGGATTCCCTACAGGGTATGCGGTCAGCCGTGATTTTAGAGCAGAATGAACTCGTGGTACAGGGAATTCTCCGCGAGGCAAGTGGGATCAATGCCCTCCACTCCCTCCACGGAGGCGAGGATGCGCCGGGACCACTCCACCTCCAACCCGTCGCAGGGCTGCTCGGCGAAGATGCGGCGGAGATGGGGTGCCAGCATATGCACGTCAAACTCCATGTTGGAGTCGATGCCGTAGTCGCAGGTGTGGGCGTAGGGGTAGATGGAGTTCACCTCGTTGTCCCGGACGCTGTGCCACAGGGTGAGGGTGAAGTCGGGGGAGGTGCCCCGCTTGGCCTCGTCCCGCACCAGTCTGCGGAGGAGTCGGATCTCGTCGGGTGCGAAGACCCGCTCGGTGCCGTCGGGGGCGACCAGGACCGTCTCCTTCATGACGTTGATGAAGATGCTCCGCTCGGGGATGCCCGCGAAGAGGGCCGCCACCTCGGGGTAGACCGCCTGGATGCCCTCGAAGAGGAAGATGGGCTCCACTCCCTCGGGGACGGTGAGGTCGCGGTAATCCTCGGTGTAGCCCGTGACGAAATCAAACACGGGAATCTTCGCGCTTCCCTTCTCCATGAGGTCACGGACGCAGGCGGCCAGGGCGGGGAGGTCAATGGCGGCCACCGAATCGTAGTCCAGCTTGCCGTCGGGGCGGCTCTCGGCCATGGCCTCCAGCACGTCGCGGCCATAGAAGAAATCGTCGATGGAAATGGGGTACACCACCCGTCCCGCGGCCTCCAGCACGGCGGTCAGCTTGTCGGCGGTGGTGGTCTTGCCCGCGCAGGTGGGACCCGACAGGCGGATGACCTTCACGCCGTGGGCCACGCAGTCGGCGCAGATAGCCTCGGCGGCGGCGTTCAGACGGGCATCGAAGTCCTCCTCGTTCTCCTTGACCAGAGCCACCCCTTGGGCGGGGCTGTCAAAGGTCAGGGGCAGGCGGACGGGATCGGGAGAAGAAAACAGTTTCATGTTGGGAGTCTCCTTTCGGGGAGAATAGCCGTTGGCGTGGGGATCAGTCCAGCATATTCCGCTCGCGGTAGAAGGCCTCGGCGCGGGCCAGCTTCTCGCGGTTGGCGTTCTCCCCCGACTCGTCCAGATACTCAAAGGGATACTTGGGGTTGAACAGCCGCTCGATGAAGCGGGGAGAGCCGTCCACGGGGGCGTAATCCACCAGCTTGGTGACGGCACCCGCGCCCGCGGCGAAGATGGAGTGGACCTCCTCCATCATGTAGATGTTGTAGAGTCCCTCGTAGCCGGGGAGGGCAAAGCCCACGTTCTCGAAGTTGCCCACGGTATTCTTTTGGCGGTACATATAGTAAGGAATATACCCCTCGTGAGCGCACTGGATCTGGGAGTAGTCCACGCACTTACCCGTGTCGCCGCCCCGCATGGAGTAGACGTCCGGTCCCTCCTTCCGCAGCTCGGCGGATTTTTTCACGCAGAAGGTATGTACCGTAACGTTCTCGGGGCGCAGGGCCATGATGCCGTCGAAGGAGGCCGAGAAGGTCTTGAAGCTGTCCCCGGGAAGACCCGCGATGAGATCGGTGTTGATGACGGGGATCCCCGAGGCACGGGCGGTCTCGTAGGCCTTGTAGAACATCTCGGTGTTGTGGGCGCGGCCGATGTTGCGGAGCACGTCATCGCAGAGGGTCTGGGGATTGACACTGACGCGGCCCACGCCGTACTCTCTGGCCACCGCCAGCTTCTCGGCGGTGATGGTGTCGGGACGGCCCGACTCCAGGGTGTACTCCTCCAGGGCGCGGACGTCGGTCATGCGCTCCACAGCCCCCAGAAGGTAGGCCAGCTGATCCGGCTCCAGGATGGTGGGGGTACCGCCGCCCACGTAGATGGTGCGCAGGCGCAGACCCAGACGGTCAATGGTGGCAAAGGTCTCCTCCAGATCCTTCACCAGACGGATCAGGTAATCGGGAATGAGGGAGAGGAGCCGCTTGGAGGTATAGGAGACGAAGGAGCAGTAGGCACAGCGGGTGGGGCAGAAGGGGATGGAGATGTAGACCGAGCAATCCTTTCTGCCGGGGGTGCCGATGAGGCGGGCCTCGTTGATGGCTACGTCGGTGGCCAGGGCCGCCTTCTTGGGGATGACGAAGTAATCCTTGGTCAGCTCCTTGCGGATGCGGGTCTTGCTCATGCCCTTCTGGAGTAATTCCGTGGCCACCTTGGAGGGACGGACACCCGTCAGCATACCCCAGGAGGAGCGGTAGCCCATGACCTGCTCACAGACCGAGGTCACGGCGTCGCCCAAAGCGATCTTCTCACGGCGTTCCTTGGTGTAATTCTCGTCGTAGTCGTAGTGGCGGGCTACCTCGGCGGTCTGGCCGCGGTAGGAGAGCTTGGCGGTGACGTCAATACCCGTTTCGGGGGATTTGGTCAGGGTGACCCACATTTCGGGGGTATTCTCGGTAACAGGCTCGTCGTCCGAGAATTTGGAGCCCGGGAAAAAGATCATACAGAGGGTCTGTATGTAGTATTTGTTGACGGGTCCTTCTATATAGAGTCTCATGATTTTCTCCGAATATTCCTGAATTTTGGTCGCATTGGCGGAGGGCGTTCCCTCCGTAGCAGGGGTCATGCGGGGATCAGGCGAAGGGGTATTGCGAAGAGAGGCTTTGCGGTTTTGGTTCATGCTTGTATCTTTCTTTGGTTGGGTAAAGGAAATGGTTTGCTATATTCAAATTTGGGTTTGTCGGTGAGTTTGCTACCCGTAGCGAATTGCGTGTTTCTATGTGCGCGTTCTCCCTCACCCGCCTGCGGGCGGGAGCTCCCTCCCGGAGGGAGCCTTGGGGCGCGGGGCAAAATTACTTATCGGGTAACAGATTTCCGCGGGGCAAGGTATGAGGCCCCCTCCGGGAGGGGGCTCCCGCGAAGCGGGTGGGGGAGAACGCGGGCATTTAGGTGAGTGTTATCTTCCGCCTGCGCAAACACACCGCAAAACTGCAATTTACCCCTTTGCGGCGGGCTTCAAAACCTCACTCTCCATGACGATGGTCACGGGTCCGTCGTTGAGAAGGCTCACCTTCATGTCCGCGCCGAACTGCCCGTGCCCTACGTGCTTGACGCAGGCCTTGGCTTTTTCCACGAACAGCTCGTAGAGGCGGTTGGCCTCAGAAGGGGCGGCGGCACCCAGATAGTCGGGGCGGTTGCCGTGCTTGTAGTTGGCCAGCAGGGTGAACTGGGACACCACCAGCATCTCGCCGTCGATGTCCTGCACCGACTTGTTCATCTTGCCGTTTTCGTCCTCGAAGATGCGGAGCTTGACGGTCTTCTGGAGCATACGGTCCAGATCCTCCTCGGTGTCCCCCGTGGCCACGCCCAAAAGGATGAGCAGGCCGTGGCCGCAGGAGCCGATTTTTTCTCCGTCCACCTCCACCGAGGCGGAGGTCACGCGTTGAATGACTGCTTTCATATGATTGATTCCTTACTGTTCGGTAGATTTACGAGAATCCGCGGATGACGTCCAGAACGTTCTTCAGGGAGCGGAGGCGGGACACGATGGAGTAGTAGTGATCCACGTTCTTACAGCTGACCTTGAGGTTGATGATGACGCGGTCAGACCCTGCCTTCTGGGAGTTGATCTGGAGGATGGACACCTTCATGTCGGCCAGAGCCGCGGTGATGTCGGCCAGCACACCCACGGTATCCAGGGTATGGATCTGGAGAAGGGCCTCGTAGACGCTTCCTCTGGACTCGTTGGCGGCTCCCTCCCAGTGGGCGGGCTTCCAGCGGTCCACCAGATCCATGTTGTCACGGCTCTGGACGTAGTTGGGACAGTCCTGCTTGTGGATGGAGATGCCGAAGCCCTTGGTGACAAAGCCCACCACCTCGTCGCCGGGGAGGGGGTTACAGCACTTGGCGAACTTGACGGCACAGCCCTCGGCTCCGTCCACCACGATACCGCTGTTATGCTTGAGATTGTGGGGGCGGGCGGCGGTGACCACCTGGGACACGTCCTCGGCGGTCATCTTGGCGGAAGAGGCCACCTCCTCGGGGATCTCGGGAGGGGTCATGGCCTCCACCTCGTCCTTGAGGCGGCGGAGGGTCTTGGTCACGGGCAGCTCTCCGTAGCCGATGGAGTTGTACATATCCTCCACGGTGGAGTAGCCCATACGGGAGGCCACGGCGGCCACGGCCTCGGCCCGCTTGGACTCGGGCAGACCGGGGGCCAGCTTCTTGACCTCGGCGTCAATGGCGGCCTTACCCACGATGATGTTGTCGGCTCTCTTTTCCCGCTTGAACCACTGGCGGATCTTATTGCGGGCCTCACCGGTGCGGACGATGTTCAGCCAGTCGCGGCTGGGTCCCTTGGCGGCGGAGGAGGTGAGGATCTCCACGATCTCGCCGTTCTCCAGCACGCGGTCAATGGGGACGATGCTGCCGTTGATCTTGGCACCCAGCATCTTGTTGCCCACCTCGGAGTGGATGGCGTAGGCGAAGTCGATGACGGTGGCACCCTGGGGCAGGGCGCGGACGTCTCCCTTAGGGGTGAAGACGAAGACCTCGTCGTGGAAGATGTCGATCTTCAGGGCGGTCATGAACTCCTCGGGGTCGCGGGTGCCGTCCTCGGTCTCGATGAGGCGGGCGATCCACTCCAGCTTCTTGTCCATGTCCTCCTTGGAGGTGGCACCCGACTTATACTTCCAGTGGGCGGCGATACCGTACTCGGCGATGTGGTGCATCTCCCAGGTACGGATCTGGACCTCAAAGGGAATACCGTCCCGACCGATGACGGTGGTATGGAGGGAGCGGTACATATTGGGCTTGGGGATGGAGATATAGTCCTTGAAGCGGCCGGGGATGGAATTGAACATTTCGTGGATGATACCCAGAACGGTGTAGCATTCCAGCTCGGTGTCCACGATGATACGCATGGCGTAGAAGTCGTAGATCTCGTCGAAGGACTTGTTCTGCTTGAACATCTTACGGTAGATGGAGTAGGCGGTCTTGATGCGCCCCTCCAGATGGAACTTGATGCCGTTCTCTGTGAGCTTTTCCGCCACGATGCTGCGGATGTTCTCGATGAAGCCCAGGCTCATACCGTACTTGCGCTCGATCTCGTCCCGCACCTCCACGTAGCCGATGGGGTCCAGGTACTGCATACCCAGATTCTCCAGCTCCTGCTTGATCTTCTGCATACCCAGGCGGTGGGCCAGGGGAGCGTAGACCTGCATGGTCTCCAGGGCGGTGATGCGGCGCTTGTGGTCGGGCTTGGCGTCCAGGGTGCGCATATTGTGGAGGCGGTCGCAGAGCTTGATGAAGATGACGCGGACGTCCTTGGACATGGCCAGGAGCATCTTACGGAGGGTCTCGATGTGGGCCTCCTCCTTGTCGTCGATCTGGAGAGCCACGATCTTGGTCAGACCCTCCACCAGCATGGCCACGTCGGCACCGAAGCGCTTGGCAATCTCCTGAATGTTGGTCTTCTCACCGCAGTCCTCCACGGTGTCGTGGAGCAGGGCGGCGCAGATGGAGTCGGTATCCAGCTCGAGGCTGGCCACGATCTCGGCCACGGCAATGGGGTGGGTGATGTAGGCGTCACCGCTCTTGCGGAACTGGCCCGCGTGGAGGGCATCCGCATAGGCAAAGGCGGCCTGGATCTTAGCAAGGTCGTACTTCTTGCCGGTGGCGCGGAGTATTTCAAATAGTCTGTCTGTACTGACGGATGGTGTTTGTTCCATATGGGTTCCTTTCACGAAGGGTATAGCGGCGTAGGTATCAGGCGTTCCCCGCCTTCAGCTGGCCTCGCAGGCGGCAGAGGAGGGGAGAGGCGTCGATGGAGGTCTTTTGGGTGGCGAAGTTCACCTCAAAGACGAAGTAGCCCTCGGTGGGGTCCTCCACGCGGCAGACGCCCATTTCGGTGAGAATGCGCAGGATAAGGTTGAGCTTGACGCGGTTGATGGAGGCCCCGGGGGCGCGGTTGGCACGCTCCAGAAGGCTCCGCTCACTGACCGTCATATTTCCCAGACGGGCGTCCGAGCGCAGGACGGTAAAGACCGCGGCGATCTCCTCACGGTCGGGGACAAGCTCCTCCGAGGGGGAGATGGGCGCGCCCTCCAGCACCTGGGAGAGGCGGGTGTCCTCCATGCGGCGGGCAAGGGTGGCAGACTCGGCGGGGCGCATATCCTGCAGAATGAGCTGAAGGCTCCGCACCCCCTGGTAGTCGTTGATGTTGAGCTGGAAGAGCAGGTCGGCCGTATCCCCTGCCGCCACGGGCAGCTTGGAGGGGGCGATGCCAAACCAGATGGCCTGGAGCATCTGGCCGTCCTTGAAGGCGGTGAGCTTGGTGTGGCGGCCTCCGCCCAGGGGGATGACCCGATGAATGACGGCGTCCTTGAGAATGAGGGTAGGGGTAGGATTCCCCACGCCGAAGGGCTCCAATCGCTCCAGCTCCTCGGCCTGCCGCATGGTCAGCTCCCCCGCCTCACAGACGGCGTCCGCCTCGTAGCGAACGGCGGTCATTTCCTCGGTAAGCAGGGCGGCGGCGTACTCGTTGATGCGCTTGCGGAAGGCGGGAATATCTTTGCGGCGGATGGTCAGACCCGCGGCCAGCTCGTGACCGCCGAAGCGGGCCAGAAGCTCACGGCTGTCGGCCAGAGCCTCCACCAGATTGAGTCCCTTGATGCTGCGGCCCGAGCCCTTGCCCAGATCGTATTCGCTGGGCACTCCGTCCACGGCTCCCTCAAAGGAGATAAGGATGGAGGGCAGACCGTACTTTTCGGTAATGCGGGAGGCCACGATGCCCACCACGCCCTGCATCCAGCCGTCGTCCTCCAGAACGATGACCGAGGGCGGTGCTTCCCCGCTCTTGCGGGCGTCCTCCAGCTGGGCGTCGATCATGGCGTAGGCCTGCTCGGCGATGGCGTTCTCCTCGGTCTGGCGGTGGGTGTTGATGGCGCAGAGCTCGGCGGCCATCTCCTCGGCGTGCTCGGGGGTATCGGCCAGCAGAAGATCCACCGCCATCATGGCGTGGGCGATGCGGCCGGCGGCGTTGATACGGGGGGCGATGCCAAAGCCCACCAGTCCCGAATTGACCTTGCGGCGGGGCTTCTTCCCGCCCGCCGAGGCGGACTTACTGTTTCCGCTCCCCGAAATGGCGTCCAGCAGGGCGACGAGGCCGGGGCGGTCGGTGTGGTCCAGCATGGCAAGACCGCGGGTGACGATGTAGCGGTTCTCTCCGACCAGGGGCATAACGTCGGCGATGGTGCCGATGGCCACCAGATCAATGAGGCGGTTGCCCATCCGCTCCAGAGCCTCGGCGGGGGAGATCCCCATGCGGGTGGCCTCGCAGGCG
Organism: Clostridia bacterium; assembly: GCA_017483125.1. Classification (GTDB taxonomy): domain Bacteria; phylum Bacillota; class Clostridia; order Oscillospirales; family CAG-272; genus CAMEON01. The sequence goes on along the minus strand of JAFULU010000128.1, from coordinate 22,981 downwards.
CAGATGAGCTTGAAGACCACACCAACGCCCGCCAGCTCCTTGAAGGGGTAGGGGCAATCGGGGCGGTGGGGGTTGACCACGGCACAGCACAGGGGAATATCGGCGTGGCACTCGTGGTGGTCGGTGACCACGGTGTCCACCCCCAGCGCGGCGGCGTGGGCGATCTCGGTATGGGCGGTGATGCCCGTATCCACCGTGATGATGAGGCTGACCCCATCGGCGGCCAGCTGGTCCACGGCGGCTACCGACATACCGTAGCCCTCCCCCAGTCGGTTGGGGATATAGCAGGTCACCTTGGCTCCCAGCCCCGTGAGGTAAAGGTACAGGGAGGTGACCGAGGTCACGCCGTCCACGTCGTAGTCGCCGTAGATGACGATGGATTCATGCTGCTCCACGGCCTCCAGCACCCGCGTCACGGCGTACTTCATATCCGCCATGAGCATGGGGTCGTGCCAGACCCGCGCGTCGTTGCCGAAAAACAGCTCGGCGGAGGCGGGGTCGGTGTAGCCGCGGTTGCAAAGCAGGCGAGCGGTCAGGGGGGTGATCCCCAGAGCACTTCCGAGGGCTTCCACCGCTTCCTTCTGTATGGTCTCGTCTCCTCCCGTGGGGAGGCTCCATATGCGCTCTCTGGCAGGAGACTGCTTGATTTCGGTGTCTTTCAAAACGTGATCCTTTCTTCAAAGCACCCCATCTGCGGGTGCCTCCCGCCCCTACGGCGGGACTATTCCAACCGCCCCACAGCCCGATGCTCGTTCTCCGATCGGGATCTGCAAAAGCGGATACTCGTTATTTTCAGGTGCAGGCTATTGGCGCAATTCGCAATTCGCAATTCGTAATTCGTAATGAACGAAACATCTTGCCGTTGGTAAAATATGATCGTATGGCAAGGGGGCTAACTCCATATAGCGGAATTTCCCCTGATGGACAACAAATTTTCAAGAACAGAATTTCTTTCGAATCACTAATGAATCGGCTTTCGCTTCAGCGAAAGGCTCCCGCAATTACGAATTACGCATTACGAATTGCGAATTCAACGAAACGTGACTCATCTCCGATCGCCGTCCTTACAGCGGCGCGTAGACCGACAGAATGGCCTCGGCCACCTTGATGCCGTCCACGGCGGCGGAGGTGATGCCTCCCGCGTAGCCCGCGCCCTCCCCGCAGGGGTAGATGCCGGGGTTGCCTACGGCGCAGAAGTCGCTACCGCGCAGGATGCGGACGGGAGCCGAGGTACGGGTCTCGGCGGCGGACAGAACAGCCTCGGGCATGGCGTAGCCCCTGACCTTGCGGTCAAAGGAGCGCAGGCCGTAGCGCAGGGACTGACAGACGTACTCGGGCAGGGTCTTGCTGACGGGAGCGAGGCGGTAGCGGTCACCTCCCATGTAGGAGGGCTTGACGCGGGTCGGCTCGTGGATGGCGCGGTCACCCTCCAGAAAGTCCCCCACGGTCTGGACGGGGGCGGAGTAGTCTCCCCCTCCCGCTACGAAGGCGGCTCGCTCAATACGGCGTTGGTAGGCAATGGCACCCAGCACGAGGCTCCCCTCTACGGGCTCGTAATCGGTGGTGCGGACCGACACCGCGATGGCGGCGTTGGAGTTCATCCCGTTGCGGGCGCGGTGGCTCATGCCGTTGACCACCACGGTATCCTCCTCGGAGGCGGCGGCCACCACCTCACCGCCGGGACACATGCAGAAGGTGTAGACCCCTCTCTCCCCCTTGGTGTCGGACAGGTGGTACTCGGCGGCCCCCAGATCGGGATGACCCGCCATGGAGCCGTAGAGCATGGCATCCATATCGCTTCGCAAATGCTCGATGCGCACCCCCACCGAAATGGGCTTGGGCTCCAGCATGACGTTTTTTTCCAGCAGCATACGGTAGGTATCTCTGGCGCTGTGCCCGGGGGCGAGGACGATCACGCCGCAGGGGATGTCCCCCTTGGAGGTCTTGGCGGTAAAGCTTCCGTCGGGGTGACGGTCAAAGCCGTCCAGCCGACAGCGGTAGATCACCTCACCGCCCAGAGAGGCGACGGTATCCAGCATGGTCTGCACCACGGTACGGAGCACGTCGGTGCCCACATGGGGCTTGGCCTGGAGGGTGATGTCGGCGGGTGCCCCCATGTCACGGAGGGTCTCCAGCGCGAAGGCGCAGCGGGCGTCGTTGATGCGGGTCAGGAGCTTACCGTCGGAAAAGGTGCCCGCTCCTCCCGCGCCGAACTGGATGTTGGACTCGGTGTCCAGCCGTCCCTCGGTGTAGAAGGTCTCCACCGACTTCACACGGTCGGCTACGCTGTCTCCGCGGTCGATGAGGATAGGGGCATAGCCCTCCTTGGCCAGGATGTAGGCGCAGAACAGACCCGCGGGGCCCATGCCCACCACCAGGGGACGGGCGGGGAGCACCGCCGTGCCGTGGGTCAGGGTCAGGGCTGTGGGGGAGTGGGGCTTGAAGCCCGCTCGGGTCAGCTGATCCTCGGAGAAGGTCTTCCCCTCGGGGAGGGTGGCCAGCACCGAGTAGACCAGTCGGATCTCCTCCCGCTTACGGGCGTCCACCGACTTTTTGTAGAGGCGGAGGGTCACCCCCTTGTGGGGGAGTCCGCTCTTTTTCAGCTTCTGCAAGGCTCTTTGGAGGACATCGGCCTCGGGGGTTCCCACGGGCACCGACACGCCCTCGATCATGGCCTCGCGGCAAAGGCTACCGCTCATACCTCGGAGGGCCGGGCCTCGGTCTCGGGAGCGGACTCCTCGGTCTCCTCGGCGGGAACGGTGGTCTCCGCGGCGGGAGGCTCGGTCTCGGTCTCGGGGCGGTTATGTCCCGTTACGTAGCACCAGAGCACGATGGACCCCAGAAAGCAGAGCAGGAGGGGGAGTATCAGAATATCAATACGGGAGGGGCGCAGCTCGGTCTTGTACTTCTTGCCGGGCTTGCGGTACAGCTTCAAACGTGCCATATGTGTTGGTCCTTTCCAAAATGGGGGCGATCATGCCTCGTCCGAGGCGTCGCCGTCCGCTTCCTTGGCGGCGGTGGTCAGATCGGGGGGAGTCAGGGAGATGGAGGGCATCCCCGCGTTGTCCTCGGAGGGAGGGGCGGGTACTGTCACGGTCTCCTCGGTGATTTCTTCGGCGTCCTCCTCGTCGGTGACCTCCACGGTCACGGTACGGGTCGCCTTTTTCTTGGCCAATCTGTTGTAGGTCTTCTCGAACTTCTCCAGATCGGTGTTCTGCTTCTCGCGCTCCTTGTTGATACGCTCGCGGTCCTCGGCGTCCAGATTGAAGCCCCACTTGAAGCGCACCTGCACGCGGCTCTCCTCGGCATTGGTGCGGTCGGCGATCTCCAGACCGATGAGCATATTGTACAGAGCGCGGCGAAGACTCTTTTCGATTCGCTGACGGGCCTCGGGGTTGCGAAGCTCGTCTCCCGACTGGTTGAAGTCACGCTCGATGTTACCGTGGTTGGCAATGGAGATCTTGTGGCTCTCCTCGGATACCACCACCACCACGCAGTCGGTGACGTCGGTGATCCCCACGGCGGCGCGGTGACGGGTACCCAGACCGTCCACCACCTCTCCGTTCTTGCGGAGGGGGAGCTTACAGCCCGCCATGACGATGCGGTTGTTGCGGACCACCACGGCTCCGTCGTGGAACAGGGTCTTGTCCTTGAACATCTGGCAGAGGATGTGGCGGTCTACCTCCATATCCAGGGCGTAGCCCTTGTCGATGTACTCGTCCACGTTCTGGAACAGCTCCAGGACGATGAGGGCGCCGTCCTTTTCGGTCTGGGCGATCTGGCAGGCGGCGTCCACCACAACGTGGATGGTGTTCTCCATCTCGGCCTCGCGGGGATGCTTCTTCTTGCGGAACATGGTGATGAAGCTGCCGATACGGGCCAGGGCGTCACGAAGCTCGGGCTGGTAGATGACCGCCAGGAGGATGACGGTGTAGGGAGTGACAGCGGCCATAATGGAGTGGAGTCCCGACATACCCAACTGCTCGGCAATGAGGGAAACCGCGAAAATGGCCAGAAGGCCGCCCCCCATACGGGCCGCCGCACGGCCTCGGAACAGCATACACACGCAGTAGATCAGCAGCGTCATGAGCAGCCAATCCAGCACGTCTATGAAGCGGAAGGTCTCCCACGGGTACAGTATGTACTGGTCAATAAAGGTTTGAAAATTCATGGTAGTTTCGGTCATCACGCCACCGCCTTTCCCTGTATTTTGTATATTATTATACATATTTACCCATCATAAAAGGTAATTTTTATTATACCATAAGCATCTACGTTTTGCAACACCCTATGCGGGCGACTGATAAAAAATTTATATAATATTTACATTTATCCGCAAAAGAAAACCGCTCCCAACCATACGGCTCGGTGTGCCGAACGGTCGGAAGCGGTATCGGGATCACGGACGTCCCTCGTCCACCAGCTCTCCCACCGTGACAAAGCGGTATCCGCGCTCCAGGAGGGCGGGGATCACAAGGCGCAGGGCCTCGGGGGTGGGGCTGTCGTAGCCGATGAAATCGTGCATGAGGATGATGTCCCCCGCCTGTACCGTATCCAGAATGTGGCGGGTGATCTCGGCGGGCGGGGTGTGGGCCCAGTCGCGGGTATCCACGTCCCAGAGGATGACCCGATAGTCCGAGGCTCCGATGACCCGCCGCATGGTGTCGCTCATCTGCCCCTCGGGAGGACGGATGAAGCGGACGGGGGTGTCGGATACCGAGGCGATGGCCTCCTCGCAGGAGCTGATCTCACGGCGGAGATCCTCCTCCCCCATGCGGTCGAACTTGCGGTGGGAGAAGGTGTGGTTGCCGATCTCGTGACCCGCCTCGGCCACAGCGCGGGCGGCGGCGGGGTAGTAGCCCACGTTCTCCCCCACCATGAAGAAGGTGGCCCTGATGCCGTACTCCGCGAGGATGTCCAGAATGACGGGGGTCAGCCGCGGGTGGGGGCCGTCGTCGAAGGACAGGGCGATCTCCATTCGGTCGTTGTGGCGGCTGTGGTAGATCATCTCATCCCCGTCCTTGACCGTTTCGGTCTCGGTTTCGGGCACGGTCACCGACTCGCTCTCGGCGGGCTCGGGCAGGGGGCGGAAGGGGGAGGGATAGGCAGGATACAGGGCGGCGGGAATGCCCTCTACCACCGACTCGGAGACGGCGTCGGACACCGATCCCTCCTCCCCGATATGGTGCACCCGCCAGCCGTTTTCCACCCCCCCGTCAGCCCTTGTGCGGACGGCTACAAGGAGGGCCAAAACTACCAGCGCGGTGAACAGAACCGCCGCCGATATCCAGCCGAGCCGCCCTTTTCCGTAGCTTGAAAAGTCATTGATGGAATTCGCTTTTCCGCCGTTTCGATCCGGTGTCAATTTCCCTCACCTCCCGTCAGCTCGTCCAGGGTCCCGAAGCGGTAGCCCAGGGTCTTCATCTCCCGCAGAACCTCCCCCAGAATGGCGGCGTTGGTAGCCGAGGTGGGGTGGAGCAGGATCACCGCGCCGTTGTGGAGATTGTCCAGGATCCGAGCCTTCGCGGCGGCGGGATCGGGCTGCTTTTGGTTGTCCCAATCGGCGTAGGCGAAGCTCCAGAAGACCGTCTTGTACCCCGCCGTCTGGGCCTCGCGGAGCATGGCCTCGTCGAAGCATCCCTCGGGGGGACGGTAGTAGGGGGCGACATTCACCCCGATGGCGGTACAGGCCTCCTCCAACCGCTTCAGCTCGGCGGTCAGCGCCCCCGCGGAGGCCCCGCAGAGGTTCTTATGGGTGAAGGTATGGTTGCAGACCAGATGCCCCTCGGTAGCCATACGGCGCACCAAATCGGGGTTCTTTTCGGGGAGGTTACCCAGGATGAAGAAGGCCCCCGTGGTCCCCTCGGCCTGCAAGACGTCCAACACCTTGGCTACGTTGCCGTTCTCGTAGCCCGCGTCAAAGGTGAGGTAGACCACCTTGTCGTCGCCCTTCGGGTCGGTGTGGCTGTGGTCAATATAGTAGCCGCCGTACTTCTCCACCTCCCGAAGGGGCGGGTCGGCCACGGGCTGGAGGTGGTTTTTGGCGCGGACGCAGTACCAGCCCGTCCCCTTGGCCTGGGCGGGGAGGGCCAGGGTCGAGAGCAGGAAGAGGGCCGAGAGCAGGGCGGCTATGAGCTTATGGAAGCGGGAAATGGGATCGGGATCGTACATGGTTTGAGGCTCCTTTCGGTCAAAAACGGTGTTTGCATCCGTTAGTGTGCGCCGTTTCGGTCTCGGTAGCCCTTGAAAAACATGGCGGTCAAGCCGAAATCATCCGTATCTGCCGCCGAGGCTTTGAAATTCGGTAAATAATCTGTAAATTCGCACCTTTTTCCATGATTGTTCAAATTTTCGTCACATATTACCTATATAATGTGCTTAATTGGGGTCTCTTGTACCCCACCAAGCAGAATACCGAGCGGCTCTAAAAAAGCGGAAAGGAGGCAGCATGGCCAATACCTTCAAGCGCATGGAAAAAAAGACCACTCTGCCCACCGAGCGGGTAGAGGAGCTGAAGGCGCGGATCGCCCCCTACATGAAGGACGACCCCTACAACGTGGACGGCAAGCCCTACATGATCTGCAACCTCTACTACGATGACTTTGACGACCACGTCATCCGCGGCTCGGTCCAGCTCCCCAAGTACAAGGAAAAGCTCCGACTGCGCAGCTACGGCGTCCCCACCGAGGACACCAAGGTATTTCTGGAGCTGAAAAAGAAATACTACGGCGTGGGCACCAAGCGCCGCACCAAGCTCCGTTACGGTGACCTCAAGCACTACCTCGACACGGGCATCCACCCCGCGGGGCTGTCCTACATCGACGAGCAGGTGCTCCGGGAGATCGACTACTACCGCTCCCACGAGACGGTGGAGCCCAGAGTCTACGTCAGCTATCTACGCAATGCCTACCACGGGCGTGAGGACCCTTCCTTCCGTCTCACCTTTGACAGCGATATCCTCACCCGCCGCTACGACCTGGATCTCACTCTGGGCCGCTACGGCACCCCCATCCTCACCGAGGGTACCACCCTCCTGGAGGTCAAGTTCGCGGGGGCGGTTCCCTTCTGGTTCTGCCGCGTCATGAGCGACTTCGGCCTTTCCTTCCACACCTTCTCCAAGGTGGGTACAGACTTCAAGCTCCATACCTACGAGAAAGCCTGTACCGAGCATCCCGACGAAGACCACTATCTGCGCCTGATACACTAAATTTGGAGGAAGCTACCATGAATCACATTCTGGAATCCATTGATATCACCGTCATCACCCTCGGCCACGCCCTCACCGTCATGGGCTGTGCCCTCGGCCTCTCGGTGGCCATCATGCTGGTCTATATGTTCACCCACCGCCGCACCGGCTTCCGCCCCGCCATGCTCTTCACCATGATGCTCCTGGGCCCTGCCGTGGCCATCATCGTCATCTGTATCGGCTCCAATATCGCCCGCGCTATCTCCATCGGCGGCGGTCTGGCGCTGATCCGCTTCCGTAACACGGTGGAGGATCCCCGCGACATCATCTACTACTACATCTCCATCGCCGCCGGTATCGCCTGTGGCGTGGGCTTCATCGGCTTCGGCGCTATCGCCATCGGCCTGCTCCTCCTCTTCATCATCCTGCTCAACCTCATCGGCATCGACCGCTTCGGCGGCACCGGCAAGCGACTCCGCATCCTCATCCCCGAGTCCCTGGACTATGACGGCGTTTTCGACCCCGTGCTGAAGACCTACTGCCGCTACTACCACCTCAACCGCATCAAGACCCAGGACTACGGCACCCTTCTGGAGCTGGACTACCGCATCGTCATGAAGGACAAGAAGCAGGAAAAGGAGTTCCTCGACGAGCTCCGTATGCGTAACGGCAACCTGAATATCTCTCTGGTGCAGAATACCATGGAGACGCTGTAAGGCGTTGATACATAAGGGAAAACCACTCCGGGAAGGGGTGGTTTTCTTGTTAGAATGCAAAATGCAGAATGCAAAATGCAAAATTGGGGAACGGATACGGACAATAGAGAGTTGACAGGATGAGCGGAGTGTGGTATAATCGGGTAAGACACCCAGCCAAATTTTTTCAACTTTTTTCGCAAAATCCGAAAGATTTCGCTATCCTTTTACGTCTTATATAGTGTACCCCCTTTGAAAGGAGAAACCCATGGAAATCAAAAACACCACCCCCTACACCCACGACTGTATCATTGAGTTCAACAAGACCTTCCGCCGCAAGACCCGCAGGTTGATCAACATCCTTTGCCTGATCGCCATAGGCGCTCTGGTGTTTTTCCTGTTCAGTCAGTGTCTCTTATTCCTTTTGGGTGAAGATCCCTACCTGTCCCCCACCATGATCGCCGCGATGATCGTCCTCCTCATCATCTATATCGGCTACAGCACCGTCGTCCCCATTACCGTCAAGCGCACCGCCTGCAAGCAGGCTGACCAGGAGAGCGTGGTCGACTACATCTTCACCGAGGAAGGCTTCGAGCAGTCCACCGTCTCCAAGGCCCTCAAGGAGCAGCAGCAGTGTGGCTATAGCGTCATCGTCAAGGTCACCGAATCCGAGCACTACTTCTACCTATTCATCGCCCCCAACGCCGCCCACATCGTGGACAAGAACGGCTTTACCGAGGGCAACGAAGCCGATTTCCGCACCCTCCTGCGGACGGTGATCGACCCCAAAAAGCTCCATATTCATTGAGTACCACGAAAGGAACCGCTATGGAGATCCGAAACACCACCCCCATGACGTATAAAGCCGTCACAGCCTTTTTGTCTCAAAGCAACGCCTCCGACAAAAAGACGCTGATACTCCTGACCGTGCTGATGATCCTCAGCGCGATTCCCGCCGTGCGTGGGCTTCTGTCCATCGCGTGGGGATGGGGAGATCTTATCACCTATCTCGTGGTGATCTGCACCTCCATCGTAACGCTGGGGTGCCCGATTCTCATGCTTTTGCCCAAGATCACGGCTTGGCGGATCGCTTCCCGCAAATTGGTATTCACCTTTACCTTTACGCAGGACGGCTACACCTACGGAGAGCAGGGCCGCGAGCCCACGCCACATACGTATGATGCGATCCTGCGCGTCACCGAGTGCCCCGACTATTATTTCCTGTACATAGCCGAAAAACAAGCCCAGCTTGTGGCGAAGAACGGCTTCACCGAGGGCAACGAAGCCGACTTCCGCACCCTCCTGCGGACGGTGATCGACCCGAAAAAGCTCCATATCCAATAACGAAAAAGGTGTCTCGCCCCATCGGGTAAGACACCTCTTTTTACGTTTCAGCCGTTCCGCCGAGCGAAGCGAGGACATTTTGCATTTTGCATTTACTCCATCCCCACGTACCCCGACCCCTCCACGATGGCCTGCCCCTCCTCGGTCAGCATCCAATCCACGAAGGCCTGTACATTGGGGTTTTCCTCCCCCTTGCGGGTAACAGCGTACAGCTCGTTGATGATGGGGTAAGAGCCGTTCTTGATGTTCTCGGTGTCGGGATAGACCCCATCCAGAGCCAGGAGCTTCACTCCGCCCTCGGGGGAGTCTTTTCCCACCATGCCCTCCACGTAGAAGCGGAAGGAGAAGCCGATGGAGCGGCCCATGAAGGTGAGATAGTCGGTCTTCACGGGGGTGTCCCCCATGAAGTTCAGGAGGGCGGACTGACTGCCGCTCCCCGCGTTTCTCTGGAGGACGGCAATGTGGGTGTTGTCGCCTCCCACCTCCGACCAGTTGCGGTACTCCCCCGCGTAGATGCCCCGCAGCTGCTCGGTGGTGAGACCGTCCACGGGATTGTCCTTGTTGACAAAGAACACGAAGGCTTCCCTGCCGATGGGGGTGAATTCCAGCTCCACGCCCTTCTCCTTGGCATAGGCCAGCTGCTCCTCCGAGGGGGCTACGCAGATGGCGATATCCACGGTGCCGTCTACGATGCCCTTGTAGGCGCCGCGGGTGTTGGTGTATTGGAGTGCGCTGTCGGGGGTGAAGTTTTCGCCGTCAAAATGGACGCTGTCGTCGGGGTAGACGGCGTTCACGAAGCCCGAGAAAATGGGGTAGAGGGCCGCCGCGCCGTCGATGACGGGGAGGTCTTCGGTGAGTTTCAGGGAGCCGTCGAGCTTGACGATCCTGGAGTCCTCCTCAAAGGGCAGGTAGGCCCCCAGCTCCACCGACTTGGCCTGCATCCCCTCGCTGGTGGCGGGGAGACAGCGGCGGGTGAAGACGAAGAACACGGTGAGGTTCAGCATCACGAACAGCAAAACCAGCGTGCCGAGGGAGAGGAGCTGGCCCGTGAGCTTGCGGCGGTCGAGGGGGGCTTTTGCGGTAGTCTTGGCCATATCAGTACCCCTCCTTTGCCACGTAGGTGATGATGGACACGTTACTGTGGAGGTAGGCGGTATAGGCCACCAGCGCCGTGGTGGTCAGCATCCCCAGAGCCAGGACCAGGGCGACGAGGCGGCGGTAGATCTTATCGGTCATGGTGAAATTCTCCTTTACTATCAACGGTCATTGACTTTTCGTCACATATGGCTGATGGCGCAGGCGAAGAAGGCGAAGAGCAGGGCGATCATGATGGCCAGGAAGATCAGGAGGATGACCGAGGTCTTCAGGCGGTGCTTCAGCGCGGGCAGGTCGTCGCCCCCCCGCTTCCTGGCGCGGAGGTAGAGGATCAGGGAGAGGATGAACCAGGTCGGGATGGCCACGGGCAAGAGCAGAGCGGTGGCGATGAGCAGGCCGTACCAGATGCTGTACCCGACGGTCCCCACGACGGTAATGGCGGCGTACAGGACGGCGAAGACAATGGCGAAAACTTTGGTGGACAGGCGGATGATGCGGTTTTGTTCCATGGTGATACTCCTTTCGGTCGATGGCTCCATTATAGCATACTTTCCCTCGTTTGGCGAAAAAGCGGGATAATCGGTCGCGTTTTGGGACGATCGGTATCGGTAGCTCCATTGTACCACCCCTTGGGAGGGCTGTCAAGGATTTAGGAGCATTCTTCATGATTCTTCATCTTCTCCGCCAAAAAAGCAGGGTGCCTCCCGCCTGTATGGCAGAGACACCCTGCTTGGGGTATGACCGTATGGGATCAGCCCGCGTAGGACTGGGCCTCCTCCTTGGTGTTGAAGAAGGCGATGTACTCGATATCGAAGTACTCCTCGCCGCCGTCGGCGGTGGCGAGCTTGCCGTCGTTGCCGGCATAGTCAAAGAAGTTGTAGACCACCGAATCAATGGCCGCGCCGCCCGTCACGTCGGTGTCGGGAGTGCCCTCGGAGCCCTGCTTGTTCTTTCTCATGTCCAGGATCAGAACGTTCCAGGAGCCGTCGGTGGCGTAGTAGAACCAGTTATCGCTGTCGCGGCGGTTGCCGTTGAACTCGGCGGTGCCGTTGAGCAGGAGGGTGCCCCAGAAGTTGGAGCCGTAGCTGCCGCAGTTGGTGCGGTACTTGATGACGATGATATCGCTGAAGGCCTCCTCATCGGCCACGAGGGTGACGGAGGGGTTGGTCATGGTGTCGGCGGTGCCGGTGAGGAAGTGGGCGTAGTCCCCCTCCAGGGTCACGGTGGCGTTGGCGGGCACCATGGCGGCCAGCTGCTCGGCGGTGTAGAGGGCAGTAGGCTCAACGGGATCGGCGGGCGCGTCGGTGGGAGCCTCGGTGGGCTCCTCGGTGGGCTCCTCGGTGGGGGTCTCGGTAGGAGCCTCGGTGGGGGCCTCGGTAGGAGCTTCGGTAGGCTCCTCGGTGGGGGCGTCGGTGGGTGCTTCGGTGGGTGCCTCGGTGGGGGTCTCCGTAGGAGCATCGGTGGGAGTCTCGGCGGGAGCCTTATCGCAAGCGGCCACGCACAGGGCGAGGGTCAGGATCAGGGCGAAGAGCAACAGCTTTTTCATGGTATTATCTCCTTACTGTATGGGGGATGGATCACATGGAGCCGACGGTTCTGGGGTACATCAGCACGTCGCGGATATTCTGCACGCCCGTGATATACATGAGCATACGCTCAAAGCCCAGGCCGAAGCCGCTGTGGGGGACGGAACCGTACTTACGGGTATCCAGGTAGGCCTCGTAGCTCTCCAGAGGCATATTGCGGGCGGTCATGGCGGCCACCAGCTTGTCGTAGTCAGCCTCACGCTCGGAGCAGCCGATGATCTCACCGATGCCGGGGACCAGCAGGTCGGTGGCGGCCACGGTCTTGCCGTCGGGGTTCTGCTTCATGTAGAAGGACTTGATGGCGGCGGGATAGTTGACCACGAAGACGGGACGGCCGAAGTGCTCGTCGGTGAGGTACTTCTCATGCTCGGTCTGGAGATCGCAGCCCCACTCCACGGGGAACTTGAAGTCCTTGCCCGATGCCTTGAGGATCTCGATGGCGTCGGTGTAGTCCAGCTTGACGAAATCGTTCTCCAGCATCCTGTTCAGCTTCTCAATGACGCCCTTCTCCACCCACTGGTTGAAGAACTCCATCTCCTCGGGGCAATGATCCATAACATCCTTGACGATGTACTTGATGAAGTCCTCGGCGATCTCGATGATGTCGTGGATATCGCAGAAGCAGACCTCGGGCTCCACGTGCCAGAACTCGGCCACGTGGCGGGTGGTGTTGGAGTTCTCGGCGCGGAAGGTGGGGCCGAAGGTGTAGATACGGCCCAGACCCATGGCGGCCATCTCACCCTCCAGCTGGGCGGAGACGGTCAGGCCTGCCTTGCGGCCGAAGAAATCGTTTGCGTAGTACTCAGCCTCGCTCTCGGCGGTGGCGTTCCAGGGCAGAGTGGTGACGCGGAACATCTCACCCGCGCCCTCGCAGTCGGAGCCGGTGATGATGGGGGGATGGACGTAGCGGTAGCCGTTCTTGTGGAAGTACTGATGGATGGACTGGGCCAGCTGATCGCGGACGGCGAAGACCGCCTCAAAGTAGCGGGCGCGGACACGGAGGTGGGGGATGGTGCGGAGGTACTCCAGGGTATGGCGCTTCTTCTGGAGGGGATAGTCGGAGGGGCACTTACCCAGAACGGTCAGGGTCTCCACGTTCATCTCGATCCCGTTGCGGTCGGAGGCGACGACGGTACCCGTAGCGGTGAGGGATGCGCCCACGGCCATGGCGTCGCGGTAGACGCTCTCGTCCATCTTCTCCTTGTCGATAACCAGCTGAAGGCTTCTGAAGCAGGAGCCGTCGTTGACCTCCAGGAAGGAGACGTTCTTGGAATCTCTGGCGGTACGCACCCAGCCGCAGATGACGGGGGCGGTGCCCACGAAGGACTCGGACTCGGCAAACAGCTTTTTGATGTCGGTGTGTTTCATGGTATGTTACTCCAATCTTGGATTTTTGCAAATTATCACCTTTTATTATAGCACAGAATCTCTGTATTTACAAGAGGTTTTGGAAGATTTTTTTGAAATAAGGAAAAATACCCCCATCCTCGGAGGGATGGGGGTATGGGGTCATGCGGAGGATCAAGAGGCGGGGGCAGATGCGGTTTCGGCGGGAGCCGCGGTCATGGGATCGAGAGGCTTGATGCCGAAAGAAGCCAACAATTCCAGATTGGGTCCATTCTCAAAACCGCTAAGGTAAACCCTAAACTTTTGGTCGTTTGCACTACCGTACATACAAACACTGTAAGGAACGGTATCACTCACATATTCTTTTTTGGGATGCTCTACACAGTATGTGAGCATAATCTCAAAGGTGCTTCCTTCCCGCTCCAATTTCATAAGAACAACTCGCAGTCGAACATCATCGTTCACATCTTCGTACATGGAGCATGGATAACCGAGATACTCCGTTTTGTCTTGAATTTTGTTGTCCTCAATCTCTTCGATATAAGAGACAATATCCTTTTGGTATTTCTTTTCATACTGCTCGTCAGTAAGCAGAATCATATACCCGGATTCACCGGAAAAATCCTCTATCTTCTCATTGTAAGTCGCTTCATTTCGAAATGCGATCTGAATATCTGTTTCCGTCAAGGTTACATAAGAAACACTCCACCCATCCGGCAAAACGACATCATACAGTTGGGTCATATCGGGAATCTCGAATCCCTTATCCGTCAGTGTGAGCTGGAATTTTAGATTCTTCACCTCGGCCGTAGTGAAATTGCCCTTTAAGAACTTTTGCTTCATTTCCTCGATGGAGTTGAAGTAAATTCCCTTAACGATCATGGCGTTTCCGCTACTTCCTTCTTGTGGCTTCTCATTCCCATCCACAAAGCTGATATAATGCTTCCCGTCGATCTCTGTCACCGTATACAGATCGGTAGCGTAAGAACCATCTGCGGGCGCGGCGGTCTCGCCCTCCCCCTCGGCGGGAGTCTGCGCGTCCTGCGTCTCCCCTACGGGCGGCACCACGGGCGGGTTCTCCCCGCTCTGCTTCATGATCCCCGCCCCCAGCACAGCCACAGCCGTCAGGACGGCCACCGTCGCGGCCACGGCAAGGATACGGATATAGGGAGCCTTGCTTCCCTTGCGGACAGCCGCATCCGGCGCGGCCTCCAGAATATACCGAGGGTCGATGCCCTCCATGGCATTGAATGCAGTCTTTCCTTTCATACTTTATAACCCCTTTCTTCCAAAAATTTTCGGAGCTTGTTTCTCGTCTTGTAGAGCCTCACCGTGACGGCGTTGACGGTCATGCCCTCGCGCTTTGCCAGCTCGGCGGGCATCATGGCGTACCAGTAGCGGCGGACGAAGAGGCGGCGGTCGGTTTCCTTCAGCCCCGCCAGGAATTCGTTGAGCAGCTCGGGCAGCTCCTCCGCCGCCTCCTCGGGAGCGGGGATGCAGGCCTCCAGCTCCTCAAAGGCCACCTCCAGCTCCCGGTTGCGCTTGGCGGCGCGGCTCTCGTGGTAGCGGTTGATGGACAGGCGGCGGGTCAGGACGGCGATATAGGCCTTGAGGGAGGCAGGCTCGTCGGGCGGGATGCTGTTCCACGCCTTGAGGTAGACGTCGCTGACACACTCCTCGGCGTCCTGCTCGCTGTCCAGGATGTCCCGGGCGATGGTCATGCAGTATTTGCCGTACTTTTCCGCCGTCTCGGCGATGGCCTGCTCGTCACGGTCGAAGAACAGGCGGATGATGTCGCTGTCGGTCATGGTCTCTCCTTTCTCGGGGCGTCCCCCGAAAAATTGATTTGTATACGGTCGGGAGGGCTTCAAATTGGGGTTTAGCGGTGGGTTTCCTCGTGAGCCTTCCCCAGCGGGGAAGGGGGACCACCGTAGGTGGTGGATGAGGAGAGCGGGTTTGTTTTTTCGTACGGATGTATACGGAAACCCCTTGATATACCAAGAAAAATCATACCCGATACCGAGCGGAAACTTGCTCTCCTCATCCACCGCTTTGCGGTCCCCCTTCCCCGCTGGGGAAGGCATAGAACGAGGAAACCCAACCCACCGACAAACCCAAATTTGAAATCCCATGAGACCGATACACTCTGAATGAACGCGTTCACCGTGAACGGCTCTTTATCAGCCGTCCATCTACAAGGACAGGAAAATTTTCGGATTCTGTCCGTTTTCTTAAAACTTTTTTCAAAAAAACGCGGGACGGCATTTCTGCCGTCCCAAGGGGTAGGGGTGTTGGATCAATTCAACTGCTGGATGGTGATAGACCCGATCAGATACTCCACGGTGGTCAGGCCGTAGAACAACAGATCGTCGGTACCGCCGGGGGTGTTGGTATCAAAGGTGACGGTCAGCAGTCGGCTGTTGTCGGGATCCGTCTCGATCTTGTAGCTGACCTCGGCGGAGTTCTGGACGCCACCCTGCATATGGAGCATGACGAAGGCACCGCGGGGCAGGGTGTTGGCCAGATTACCCAGCACGTCGTAGACCTGCATGGTAATGCGGAGCTTGCGGCCGCCCGTCAGATTGTTGGGCAGAGAGCCGAAGGTAAAGTTCTCGTTGGCGTAGTAGAAGGTATCCCCGAAGCCGTTCTCGCGCAGGAGCGTGGCGGTCTTCTCGGGCAGAAGGGCGGTGGAGGCGTAGGCGAGAACACCCGTATCCATAAGCTTGCCCTCGGTGAAGTCGAAGGTGTAGCCCGCCTTCAGCTCCTCCTGGGTGAGGGTGTGGAAGTCGTTGCGGGAGAGGAAGACGTCGGGCTTGAGGGACTTGGCCATGGTGACGGTGAAGTCACCGATGTAGATGTCGGCATAGGCGGCGGGGGTATTGTTGATGAAGAACTTGAGGCTCTTCTCCCCGGTACTGCCCACGGTCCAGTCCATCTCGAAGTGGTAGAAGCCCTCACCCGTGAACAGGCCCTCGGCCAGCAAGCGGTTGCCGGGGGTATCGTCCATGGCCAGGAGGTAGATCTTGGTGCCGTCCTGAGGAACCATGGGGGAGGCGATGTAGGCGTCGATGGAGAGGTGGTAGGTCTTGCCCTGCACGTAGTATTCCTTGTCGGTAAAGCCCGTGAAATCGCCCATAGCGCCATTGACGTGGAGCACCACGCCCGAGGTAAAGCCGCTCTCGGCGTTCAGGATGGCATTTCTCACGGTCTCGTCGGAAATGGCGTCGTAGGTCAGGGCCTCGCCCTTCTTACCGATGGTCAGATCCTTGGACCAGATGAAGGTATGGCCGTTGTAGAGCTGATCCGTGGAGGGGTTCTTGGAGGAGGTGGCGGTGATATTGACCTTACCGATATACACCGTAGCCCCCGCGGGAACCTCGATATAGAAGCCCGTAGCACCCTCCTCGGGGTTGTAGAGGCAGGCGGCGTTCCCGATGGCGTTGGCCGTGTCGAAGAGATTACTCTTGACGGCGGTGGCGGTGTCTCCCTTGAGGAAGCCCGCGGTACCGCCCGCGGCGGTGGCGTAGTAGTTGATGGAGAACATATAGGACTTGCCCTCGGCGTGGAACCCGGGGAGGAACTCGGCGGACAGACCGCCCAGCAGGTAGCGGGTGCCGTTCTCACCGCCCGTCAGCACCAGCACACGGTCGGCAAAGCCGTCGTTGGCCAGAAGCTTTTCGCGGATGGCGGTATCCTCCAGCTTGGAAAGGGACAGAAGCTTACCGCCCTCCACCTGCATACGGATGTAGGACCAGTCGTAGGTGACGGTGTTGACGAGGTCCATTTCGGTGGGCACCACGTTCACGGGAACCTTGGTCAGCTTGCGGTTCTTGTAGGTGTACAGCTCCTCCTCGGTCCAGGTGTCGGCCTCGGTGACCGTGACGTTACGGCCCTTGGCGATCTTGGCCCCGTCGTTGAAGGTACAGCCCCAGAAGCCGATGTCCTTCATGGCGGATCTCACCGAGGTGCCCGCCGCGCCGATGTCGAGACTGCCTCCGTTGAAGGTGCAGCCCACGTAGTCGATGTTACCGGGAATGGGGCCCTCCACGCTGCCGTCCTCACGGATCCAGGTGATGAGCATATCGAAGACGCAGTTCTCGATGCGGATATCGCGGCGGAAGCGGAAGGTACCCGTGAAGCGGGAGTTGGTGACGGTGGAGCCGGGGGCGCAGGTGTCGCGGTTGCCCACCAGCCAGCCCGTTTCCATCTTCTTGAGGTTGTCGCCGTACTCCAGCACCAGATCCGTGGTGCCGTTGGAGTTTTGGGTCACGCGGCGAACGGTGGCCAGACCCGCGTACACGCCCTTGGTGCTGAACACCTCGATGACGTCGCCCACGCGGCAGTTGAAGGGATGGTAGGAGCCGTGGGTGTACATCTCGTACTGGGTGACGGTCATCTGGTTGCCGTTCTTGACCGAGGTGATGTAGCCGAGGGTGTTGCTGACGTTGAAGACGTCGTCGAACAGAACCCCCACGTCGCACTCGTTCCAATGGATGGGACGGCGGTTATCCTTGACGTGGTAGCCGTCGCGCCAGGAGACCATCTTGATCTCGCGGTCATTCTCCTCGCCGGGGATGTAGTCCACGTTCTCGAAGTAGAGCTCGGCGTCGTTATCGCGGATATTGGCGATGAAGCTGGGGGCCGCCCAGACCTCGATGTTCTCAAAGACCATACAGCCCGTGTTGGAGGCGATGTACATGATCTCGCTCAGGGCGTTACCAATGCCGGGATTGGGGACGAACACCTTGTCCCCCACGGCGTAACCGTGGCTCTCGGTCTGGTACTCCACCTTGATCTCCTTGGAGGCGGTTTTGGTCATGGTGTTGATGAACCGGTGAGGTCTCTCCTGCTTGCCCTCGTTGTACTCAATGGAGAAATTGGTGTAGCCGCGGCTGTCGTTGAAGCCCTGGTTGGGCTCGATGTCGGTGGTGTAGGTGACGTACGCGCCGTTCACCGCCTTGACGGTACCCACAAGGTAGGGGGACACCGACAGATCCAGCTTCATGTTGCAGATGCGGACATCCCTGTTATCGGTCATAGCGAAATAGCTGATACCGGGGGCGAAGCGGAACACAGAGCCGCCGCCGTCCACGGTGACGCCGTCAGCGCCCTGCATGGCAAAGGGAGAGCCGAAGGGACCCGCGCTGCGGTCTGTGGAGCCGATGTAGTAGACCTTACCCGACTCAAACTGCAGGGTAGCCTGCTGCTCCATGGCGGCCTCAATGGCGCGGCCAATGGCGGGACCGTCGTTGGTCACGCCGTCACCCTTGACCCCGAAGTCGGCGGCCTTCAGCACCACCTCGGACTTGGCACCCGCCTGCTCCTTGGGATACTCAGAGCGGTTGATGGGCTCGGGGACGGGATCGGGCTCGGGCTCCTCGGTAGGGACCTCAGTGGGGGCCTCGGTGCTCTCGTCGGTGGGTGCTTCCCCGCTCTCGTCGGGAGTATCGGGGGAAGTGGGGGCGTCGGTGGTGTCGGCTGTGGGATCGTCACCTCTGCAGGCGGCAAGGCCCAGACAGAGGGTGAGGGTCAACAGCGCGATAAGGATCAGAATGCTTCTGCGCTTCATGGATGGTCTCCTTTCTGAGGCCCCGGAGTCGGGGTATGAGCGGGCGGTCACGGGGAGAGAATGCCTCCAAACAGGTGTCCCGCCGGCTTATATGGTACTATTATAGCATAACCCCTCGCAAATTGCAAGGATTTTTCGTGAATAATATATAAGGATGAGTCAGATTTCGGTCGCACGCAACAGTTTCGTCACCTCGCACAAAACCAAGCCCTGCTTTTCGTGCAAACTGCTTTTCGGGAAAGGCTTGACAAAACCGACGATTTGTATTATAATGGTGCAATAGTTTTTACCACACTAAAGTGATAAAGGAGACGCCGAGGCCATCGGCAAGGACACTATGAAACCTCTTCACAATCCCGACGTGGACGCCCTGTTCGACGCCATCCTGTCCCTGAAGGACAGAGACGAGTGCTACGCCTTCTTTGAGGACGCC
This sequence comes from Clostridia bacterium, assembly GCA_017483125.1. Lineage (GTDB taxonomy): Bacteria > Bacillota > Clostridia > Oscillospirales > CAG-272 > CAMEON01. The sequence goes on along the minus strand of JAFULU010000128.1, from coordinate 3,726 downwards.
TGCACCGTCAAGGAGATCCTGGATATTTCCCAGCGCCTCAAGGCCGCGGGTATGCTCTCGGCGGGGGCCAACTACGCCGATATCAGCCGCGAGACCGGCATGAGCACCGCCACCATCAGCCGTGTGTCCAAGTGTCTGGAATACGGCGCGGGGGGCTACAAGCTGTCTATCGCCATAAATTCAAAATGAAAAATGCAAAATGCAAAATCGGAGAACGAGGAATAAGCCCGCATGAATGTGATCTACGAAAAGAGCTTTCATTTTGCTATCAGAGTCGTTAAGCTGTACCGCTTCATGACTGACAGTAAGAAAGAATTTGTTCTTTCTAAACAGCTTCTACGTAGCGGAACAAGCATAGGTGCCAACATTGCAGAAGCAGAAAAAGCACAATCTTCAGCGGATTTCTACGCAAAGATGAATATTGCTCTTAAGGAAGCGAACGAGACAAGATACTGGCTTCGGTTACTTCACGCAACCGATTACCTGACCGACCAACAGTTTTTCAGTGTGGAAACAGACACGAAAGAGATTATCGCTCTTCTTACGGCTATTTGCAAGAAAAACCCAATTCAATAATCAAGTAATTGAGAGAAGAAAAAAGTTCCACACACACTTCTATGGGACGTCCCCTCTCGGGTATCCTGATGTATGGACCATACCCAAAGATTGTCTTTCGCCTAAGCGAAAGTCTTCATAAATTTTGCATTTTGCATTTTGCATTTCAACTCAAGGAGTCATCCTATGAACACCACCTATCTCAAGCCCGAGGAGAGAGCCGTATTCGCTCTGCGCTCTCTCTACCGCGGCTACGGGTATCTGCCCTTTAAAATGAGCAAATTTGAGGAGTATGACCTCTACGTCCGCAACAAGGATTTTCTGGTCAGCGACCGTATCATCACCTTCACCGACGTGGGGGGGAAGCTCCTGGCCCTCAAGCCCGACGTCACCCTCTCCATCATCAAGAACGGGGAGGACCGCCCCGGGGAAAAGCAGAAGGTCTGCTACAACGAGAACGTCTATCGCGTGTCGGGGAGCACCCATCAGTTCAAGGAGATCCTGCAAACGGGTCTGGAGTGCATCGGGGATCTGGACAGCTACGACGTCTGCGAGGTGGTGACTCTGGCCGCCGCTTCCCTGGCCACCGTCAGCGAGAATTACGCGCTGGATATTTCCCACATGGGCATCCTCTCCGCCATGCTGGACGAGATCACCGCCGACACGAACATGCGCCGTGAGATCGCCCGCTGTATCTCGGAGAAGAACACCCACGATCTGGGCCGCATCTGCGCCGAGGCGGGGGTCAGCGAGACCGACACCGCCGCCCTGCGGGATTTCGTGAGCATTTACGGTGACATGGATACGGTGCTGACCCGTCTGGCTCCTCTGGCCCGCCGCTACGAGGCGGTCTCAGTGGCCATCTCCGAGCTGACCGCCCTGCGGGATCACCTGAAGGCCACCCCCTACGGAAGCCGCGTGCGGTTCGATTTCTCCATCATGAACGATATGTCCTACTACAACGGCGTGGTGTTCTGCGGCTACCTGGACGGCATCTGCGAGTGTGTGCTGTCGGGCGGTCAGTACAACAAGCTCATGAAGCGCATGGGACGCAGGTCGGGGGCCATCGGCTTTGCCCTGTACCTTGACCTCTTGGAGGGACTGCCTCACACCGCTCCCGCCTACGATGTGGATATGCTGGTGCTGTATGATGAGACCGTACCGGTCTCGGCCGTCACCGCCAAGGTAGAAGCCCTCCGCAACCAGGGCAAGACGGTATCCGCCCAGCGAAGCATCCCCGAAAAGCTCCGCTACGCCGCCCTGTGCGACCTGCGAAAGGAGGAGACAAGATGATCAATATCGCTCTTCCCAAGGGCAGACTGGGTGAAAAGGTCTACGCCATGTTCGCCGAGGCGGGCTATGAGTGCCCCGCCCTGCTGGAGCCCTCCCGCAAGCTCATTTTTGAGAACCCCGAGGCAGGAGTCCGCTACTTCTGGGTCAAGCCCTCCGACGTGGCCATCTACGTGGAGCGAGGCGCCGCCGACATCGGCGTGGCAGGTAAGGATATTCTGTTGGAATACGAGCCCGACGTCTTCGAGCTGCTGGACCTGAACCTCGGCAAGTGCCGTATGGCGGTGGCCACCAAGAGGGACTTTTACGACGACGGTCAGCGCACCCTCCGCGTGGCCACCAAGTTCACCAATATCGCCGCCCGCTACTACGCCTCCAAGTGCCGTGAGATCGACATCATCAAGCTCAACGGCTCCATCGAGATCGCCCCCATCCTGGGGCTGTCCGACGTCATCGTGGACATCGTGGAGACGGGCAAGACTCTGGTGGAGAATGACCTGGAGGTCAAGGAGACCATCCTCCCCATCTCGGCCCGCCTCATCTGCAACAAAGCCTCCTTCCGCTTCAAGACCGCGGAGATCGAGAAAATCACATCCTATATGAAAGCCCAGGTAGAAGCCCATGATTAAAATCTACAAGTACGGCGAGGTATCCAACGACGAGATATTCGCCCGTGACAATATCGCATCCAACGTAGAAGGCGTGGTGACAGGCATCATCGCCGACGTGATCGAGAACGGTGACAAGGCTCTGTACGCCTACGCCAAAAAGTTCGACAAGGCCGATCTGACCTCTCTGGAGGTCACCCCCGAGGAGATCGAGGAGGCCGTGGCATCCGTTGCCCCCGAGTTCCTGGATATCCTCCGCGAGGCCGCCGTCAACATTCGCGCCTTCCATGAAAAGCAGGTCAGAAACAGCTTCATCATCAGCGAAAAGGACGGCGTGGTGGTGGGTCAGAAGGTGACCCCCATTGAGAAGGTGGGCCTCTACGTCCCCGGCGGCACCGCCGCTTACCCCTCCACCGTGCTGATGGACGCCATCCCCGCCAAGATCGCGGGCTGCTCCGAGATCGTCATGGTGACGCCCCCCTCCGCGTCGGGCAAGGTCAACCCCGTCATTCTCGCCGCCGCCAAGGTGGCGGGTGTGACCCGTATCTTCAAGATGGGCGGAGCGCAAGCCATCGCCGCCCTGGCCTACGGCACCGAGAGCGTGCCCCGCGTGGATAAGATCGTGGGCCCCGGGAACGCCTACGTGGCCGAGGCCAAGAAGCAGGTCTTCGGTAGAGTCTCCATTGACATGATCGCGGGCCCCAGCGAGATTTTGGTGGTGGCCGACGCTACCTGCGACCCCAAGTTCGTGGCCGCCGATCTTTTGTCCCAGGCCGAGCACGACCGCATGGCCTCCGCCGTACTGGTCACCGATACCTACGAGCTGGCCGAGGCCGTCTCCGCCGAGCTGGAGCGCCAGATCCCCCTGCTCCCCCGCGCCGACATCGCCCGCGAGTCCATCGACAAGAACGGCAAGATCATCGTGGCCGAGGGCAACCTCATGCTGGCCATCGACATCGCCAACGAGATCGCTCCCGAGCATCTGGAGCTGTCCATGGACAATCCCTTCGACTACCTGGACAAGGTCAAGCACGCCGGCTCCATCTTCATGGGCAAGTACTGCCCCGAGGCCCTGGGAGACTACTTCGCGGGCCCCAACCACACCCTGCCCACCAGCGGCACCGCCCGCTTCTCCTCTCCCCTGTCGGTGGACGACTTCGTCAAGAAGTCCCAGGTCACCTACTACACCCGCGACGCTCTCGCCAAGGTGGCCGACAAGGTGGCCTATTTTGCCGAGCGGGAGGGCCTCTCCGCCCACGCCAGGAGCGCCACG